>JBGVOE010000049.1:0-3649 GCA_045126355.1 Anaeroplasmataceae bacterium
TTCCTAATGTTTCAATTAAATAAGCTATACGATGTGTTAAAACTTTTGTTTTTCCACTACCAGCACCAGCCATAACCATAACTGCGCCTTCAGTAGTTGTAACCGCAAGTTCTTGCATCTCATTTAAACCAGTTAAATCCATCAGTACCCCTCCTTGTGAAAAATATTATAGCACAACCTATACTATTTTAAAATAGTATCAATTAATTTATTTTTTAAAAGGTCCTGTGTTTTTTAAAGCACAAGTCCTCTCCTTTAATTTAAATATTTAAATAATTATTAAAGTCTTTTCGACTACAACCAGCTCTGCCTCCACCAGCGCAAGCACATGCGCAGGCACAAGCACAACCGCCACCACTACCAACACCAGAACCACTACTATTTATTACTTTTGGTCGTGCTATTACTTTTCCACTTCTACGGTATCCTCGATAGCGACCAAAGCGAATATTAACACGATGTATTCTTCCCGAGAATCCTCTTGATGTTTGATATTTATCTTCATTAGCTAAACTAATAGCAGACGCCACTACTAATATTATAAATACAACAGCAAAGAATATAATAATTACCCATGGGCTATCAGTTTGAGCACTATAATCTTCTTTTGGATTTAAATTTGGAAAATGGTCTCGATCATAAACTAAATTAACATCTATTGTTTCTCCGTAATCTAGGCTTGTTTCCCATTTATAATGATTATATGCGACCTCATCCGCATTAGTATTTAATGCTTTTGTATCTTTCCATATAACTACTAATTTATCTACTTGAATTTCATTAAACCATCCCGGATTAAATGAATACTCAACCCTATCTTTATTTATTGAAAAAATTCTTTCTTGCCTAAAACTGAACTTTACTTCAAAAATATCACCTTTATGATAAGTTCTTTTAAAGTCGATACGAATAGTCGCACCATCTTCAGATGAATATTTAATCTTATCAATATTATTAGTCAAGCCAACAATGTCTTCAACAAAACGATTAGCGACACCAACAGTGATGAAATCAACTCCTCCATCACCTTCTTGTAAGACTTCCCATTTTAAGTAATAAACCATATCAAGTGTTCCATCATCGTTAGGATTAACTGTAATAGTGTATTTATGAATCTTATCTAAAGGTTTAAAAACTTCATCACAACTAACTAAAGCAAAAGATAAAAGAACAAACAATAACAATATTATTTTTTTCATTGTTTCACCATCCCTAATGGACATACTTGACTATTCTTAGCCGAGAATTTCCTTCTTGTTTTACACTTGGGATGATTCCATATCTTTTTCCAGTTTGTATCTAAGATATTACCAAATCCATCTTCAAACAACCAAGATTGACAAGGAATAACCATACCATTTGGAGCGATTGCCATGTTTGATAAACAAGCTCCACAGCTTGGTGTTACCATCTTCATTTTTGTAAGTTCACTCTCATCAATCCAACCAGGTGATGTGAAAGATAATTCTAAATCATTTTCCTTACAATACTTATAAGCTTCTTTAATAATACTTGTAATTTCTTCCTTAGTTAATTTAGTGATTTCTGAATTTTCATTCTTTGCATTTCCTGTTGGAATAAGACCACTAGCCGAAAAATATTTAACACCTAAATCTTTTAAAAAGCGGATAGTTGCGACATAATTTTTATTAATACTACATAACGGAGTATTACAACTTACATCTAAATTTGCTTTAATCGCATTTTTAATTCCTTCGATAGTTTTATCAAAATGTTCTCCACCTACTAACGTATTATGTAGGTCTTTATCACTTGAATAAAAAGTTATTTGAACACTATCTAAACTTGCGTTATAAAGGTCATTACATAAAGTTTCTGTTAGTAAAATTCCATTAGTATTTAATCTAGTTATAAACCATTTTGAGTGTTCAATTAATTCTACTAAATCTTTTCTTATTGTCGGCTCTCCACCTGTAAATGTCAACTGTGGAACTTTTGCTTCTTTTAAAATATCAATTATCTTTTTCCATTCTTCTGTATTTAATTCATTAACATTACTTAACTTTTCTCCACTTGCGTAACAGTGCAAACACTTTTGATTACAGTTCCAACAGCCATTCTTTTCCATCGAAGAAATCATCAAATCCATTCTATGAGGTGCACTCATAAACTTTTGATATTCTTTAAAAGTCATTAAACCAATTTCTTCAGATACTTTTCCTTTTCTAACAATTGCTTTAAAAGTTCCTAAAATTTCTTCTAAATCATCTTTAAGTAAAGTTTTAGTAGCCTTTGGAAAAACACTTCTTGTATTAGCAGCAGCAATACCTATATAATGTTCAACTGACTTAAATTTTTCTTTTTCACTATTTACTGCATCAATAAATTCTTTCAGTAAAATAGCCCATCCTGTTTGCAAAGGCAAAATATAGTATCCATTTAAAATTACAACCCAAGGAATATTTAGTTTTAATTTTTTTGGTGGAATCAAATGAATTCTAATCACACTTTCTTCTTTTGGATCTAAAGTTAAGTGATATATTTGATTACAACTTTTTAAATATTGTCCAACTTTCATAAAAATCACTTCTTTCTAACGACATTTTCTTTTAATTATTTATAATTTTTAAACTATTCTGAAAATAGGAATTTAGTAAATAGTTAAGATATTTCACTTAGTTAAATTTACGCCAACACTTTTCTCTTAAAAACACTTTGATTGTTTTTACATCATAATCTTCATAATAAGCAATCAATAGTTTTTTAAATTCCGATACTAATTCAAATGGAACAGCTAATAATCCCTTTGCTTTTGAAATTAAATAATGATTTGCAAATATTATTGCTGTTCTTTTATTTCCATCAATAAACACCTGTGTTTTCATAATAAACAATGTAAGTTCAATAGCTTTATCAATATCATCAATGTTAGAATTAATTATCTCATTTATTCTTTCTCTAACAACATGTTCAATAGGTAGTGGTGGTTTATAAGTAGACCCACCTATATTTACAGG
Organism: Anaeroplasmataceae bacterium; assembly: GCA_045126355.1. Taxonomy (GTDB): domain Bacteria; phylum Bacillota_I; class Bacilli_A; order Acholeplasmatales; family Anaeroplasmataceae; genus CAZSIA01. The sequence goes on from JBGVOE010000049.1 coordinate 2,979, forward strand.
CATTTGTCTGATTTTTCCACCTTCATAATAAAGCCCTTCGTTTATTAATTTTGCAATATATTGACTAACATAATAATTTGTAGATGAAGATATTACATCTTTATCTAAAATAAATTCCCAAGCATGTTTCAAATTTATTATTTTCATTACATCCTCAGTACTCATATTATTAACTTTGCCGTTATCAATAATAGCTTCAGTATCGGGAAACGTAGTTGATATCCCCTCTAAAATTGCTTGATCATAAATTAAAGATTTCATATTAGCTCTAGCAAAATCTAAATTTAAAATTACATTATTTGAAATTTCTTCTTGCCTATAACCTAATTTCGCCAAGTCTTTTTCAATCTCTCTTATTTTCTTTTTTATATCTTTAGCATCTTTTACTTGTTTTAATAATATCGTGTATAACTCTTCAGAATAAACACCTACATAAATAGATTTGACTTTATTTGCTAGTCTTTTTCTAACATACAAATATTTTTTATTGTCTATATCTTTTATTTCTATTGTTCCTTCATACGGAATCAAATTTAAACGCGCTTGTAATTCTGCTTTACTTCTCAATAAATATTGTATTTCATTGAAATGATTATCCATTATATCACCTTTCTTTTAGGGAACTTTATCACTTTAATTATAGCATATCATTCCCTAAATTCAATAAAAAA
>JBGVOE010000050.1:0-28015 GCA_045126355.1 Anaeroplasmataceae bacterium
ATAGCACTAATATTAGCGCTATTTATTTTTCTTGATAAATTCTATACCACATTTTTTAAATACTACTATCGTATTTTCTTCTACACTTTCTGTTATAAAAGCATTAGCTCCGATTGTAACATTATTATTAATTATTGTATCGCCACCTAAAATAGTAGCTCCTGAGTAAATAGTAACATTATCCTTTATTGTTGGGTGTCTTTTAACACCTTTTAATAATTGGCCTCTACCTAAAGACAGTGCTCCTAAAGTTACATTTTGATAGATTTTAACATTCTCTCCAATTACTGTAGTCTCTCCTATAACAATACCTGTTCCATGATCAATAAAGAAAGATGGCCCAATTAAAGCTCCAGGATGAATATCAATACCTGTTTTAAAATGAGCGTACTCACTCATTATTCTTGGAATATAAGGAACGTTTTTCTTATATAGAATATGAGCAATACGATATACTGTAATTGCAAAAAATCCTGGATAAGAAATTATGATTTCATTATAATCTAATGCGGCAGGATCCCCATTATATGCAGCTTCTAAATCAGTTTGTAAAACACTTATAATATTCCCTAATTCTTTAAAGAAATATGAAGTTACTTCATGAGAATCTAATTTAAAATCTATATGATTATTTATTTTTTCTAATTCAGAAATTAAGGTATTATAAATACGGTCTTTTAAAAAGATATTAGCGTTTGTAGCTTTGCTGGATAAAGAGTTAAAGTATCCAGGGAATAATAAATCCCTAACATCTTTAACTATTTGAATAATGTTTTTCTTATTAACTGAAAAAGTCATTCCATTAAATGATTCTAAATTATTCATAGGCTAACTCCGTAGATAGATATCTTTCCCCTGTATCAGGAAAAATTACAACTACCATTATATCCTTTATATTATTTTCTTTTATATAATTAATAGCTCCCGCTAATGCAGCACCGCTACTAATTCCAACAAAGATTCCTTCCAAAAAAGCTAATTCTTTTGCGTATTTAATTGCTTCATCATCACTTACAGTAACAATTTTATCTATTATTGATAATTCTAAAATCTTAGGAATAAAATTAGCCCCTATCCCTTGAATTTTATGAGAATTACTTATATTTTTTGTTAAAAGTGGTGAAGAGAGAGGTTCAACGCCAATAATTTTAACATTCATTTTTTCTTTCAAATATTTCCCAACACCTGTAATTGTTCCACCAGTTCCTATACCACTTACAACCATCCCAACATTACCATTAGTATCATTATAAATTTCAGCCGCAGTTGAATTGTAGTGAGCAATAGGGTTATAAATATTTTCAAATTGAGAAGGAATAAAACCATTTAATTCCCTCTTTAGTTCCATCGCCTTTTCTACTGCGCCTTGCATACCTAATTTTGGCTCAGTTAAAACAATTTCAGCACCATATGCTTTTATTAATTTTCTTCTTTCAACGCTCATTGACTCTGGCATAACCGCTATAAATTTTAGTCCTAGAGTTGCACAAACAAACGCTAATGCAATCCCCATATTTCCGCTTGTTGCTTCAATTACAGGAGTATTTTTTGTAATCTTTTTTTCTTTTAATGCTTTTATTATCATGCTTTTTGCAGGTCTTACTTTTACAGAACCACTTGGGTTAAACATTTCAAGTTTCGCAACCAATTGAACATTTAAATTATATTTTTCTTCTATTTTTCCTAATCTAACCAAAGGAGTACTGCCAGTAAGTTCTAACATTGAATTATATATTTTCATTTTAAATCTCCTCCTATTCACCATTAATATAGCACACTTATTATAAAAACTATGTCGAATATGCTCATTAATTATTATAAAAACCATAGAAATAACTTATTTACGATTGAAAACTCAAGTAATTATTAGGTAAAGAATTATAGTAAATTCTTTAATATAATGTTATAATTAAGAAAAGTACGAAAGGAATTGATCTAAATGAAAAAAATTTTTTGCTTATCTTTACTTATAACTGTCATTCTTTCTTTAGCGGCATGTAATAATGAAGATGAAAATAACGATGAGGTTTATATTGAAAAAGAACCAGTATTAGTTGACGATAAAGAGTTAATGACATACGATGAATTACCTATTTTTTATGACAATAAAATGACTGTTGTAGGAAAGGATGCACCAGACCCATTTGTTATGAGATATAATGGATATTATTATTTATATGCTACAAATGGTTCTCAATTTTTATATGGTTTTAAATCAACTGACCTTTATAATTGGGAATTAGTAGATAATGGTGAATTAAATCCTGGTTATGTATATGATTATTCATATGACTTTGGTGGACCTACTGCTTCTACTCCATATGCACCTGAGGTTATCTATCATAACGGTAAGTTTTATATGATTTCATCACCTTCAGGACAAGGTCATTTCATTATGGAAAGTGAATCTCCTGAAGGACCATTTGTGGCTGTAACTGAAAATATTGGATTATCAATTGATGGACACCACTTTATTGATGGTAAAGATGAAAAGATATATTTATTTACAGCTGGTTCTAGTGGACTAAGAGGATATGAAGTCGAAGATGATATGCATACTATTAAAATTGAAAATGGTAAAGTATCACAAACAACTTATCTAAAGTGTATGGTAGGTGCATGGACAGAGGGACCATACATGTTACAACGAAATGGTAACTACTATCTAACATACACAGGTACTCATTTCTTATCTCCTTCATATAGAGTACATTATGCATATGGAGATAAAGATACAGGAGTTAATAAAGCTTCAGGAATAAAAGAACAAGACACTCTTCTATTATCAACAACAGATGATTTTAAAGGTTTAGGACATTCTTCTACAGTGTTAGGACCTGACATGGATAGTTATTATATTGTTTATCATAACCTTGACAAATCAAATAGAAGAAATTTAAATTTTTCTAGATTATCTTTTAACGGAGCAGAGATGGTAGCTGACTCAGTAAAACCTAAAAATAATCCTGGATTTAATATGCCTGAATTTGCATCATATGAAGGTGAAGGATTAGAAAAGAATAATGATAAATATTTATCTGATACTGCAAGTAGCGAATCATTTACAGTAGAATTTAATACTACTGGTGAAGGTAAAATGATTTTCTCTTATGTTGATGATAATAATTATTCTTATATTGAATTTAAAAATAATACAATTACAGTTAATAAAATTAAAAATGGTAGCCTAAAACAAGTTCATTCAATCCCATTAATTAGAGAATACTCTACTAAAGTAAATCATACTTTTAGATTACAATATAATAAAGGTAAAATGTCACTATATTTTGATACAATGGAAAAAGCATATGATATAGATGCATATTTTACTGGTGGAAAAATTGGATATTTTGTTGATAATTCTTTTGCACAAATTGGTTATACTGCATATTCTAATGTAGCTTTAGGAAGCAGTGATAAATTAGCTTATAATACTCAAATATCTTTAGCAAATGCCTATGATGATAGACTATCTTATATCACTAAAGGTAGTGGTTTAGAATTTACTGGTACTAAAGATGCTCATCATATTCAAGCTAATAGTTATAATTTAGTACTTAAAAATGAAGGAAATCGTGCAACATATAGAACATATTTAGAAGATAATATCTATAGTATTGATCTAAGAATTCCTGCAAAATATGCCGGTAAAAAATTAGGTTTAAGATTTGACGCAGGAGAAATCCATGAAATTACTTTACCTAACACTCCTTCAAGCAAATATCCTGATGGTGATATTATTGTATCTTTAGGTACATTTGATATTAAAGAAGGACAACACAATATATCTATTTATAATGTTGGTGAAGAAATTGGTTTCTCACAAATGATGTATAATCCTGTTTTTGAAAATGAATTAGATATAACATTTAATACCTCATTTAGTAAATATGGTTATTTCTCAAAGAATTCTATTGATTTAAGTGATGCTGGTTTCTCAACTAATAGCCAAGTAGTTTGTGGCTTAATTACAAAAGAAAACTTCTTCAATTCTACTGTAGAAGCTAAAATGGTTATTAATGAAATGACAAACGATGCATATGCAGGTATTGTCTTTAATTCAACTGCATACGCAAACTATCCTTCTGCGGATGCTGATGGCATTAACTATAATTATCCATATTGTGGATTCTTATTATCTTTTGAAAATGGTGAGGTTGCTTTAAAATATATCAAATTTAAAAATCACGCTATTTTAGCTAGAAAATCTTATGATTATGTTTCTGGCGAAGAAATTGATATTAAAATAATTCAAAACAATAATAATTATATCGTCTACATTGATGGTGAAGAAATATTTAATATTAACGCTAATATATATAGTTTAAGCGGTGGCGTTGGTGTATTTGCATCTAATGCGGATGCCGTATTTAAAACATTAAAAGTTAGTAAAGATTAATCTAATTATTCTATAACTGAAACACTCTTTCTATTGAAGGAGTGTTTTTTTGATATAAAAAGAACTGCTTAAATTAATAAACAGTTCTTTAAAATCATATTTACTTTTTCATAGAAGTAATAAACCAAATCATTTTATCATACTCACAAATTTGATCTTCAATCATATTACCTAATTGGAATTTATCAACTTTATCTGTAAAAGTTCTAACAACACTTGCTTGAGCTTTTAAAGTTTTAATATCATCAAGTAATATTGCTAAAGCATCTTCAACCCTATAATCTACACTATCTATATCAGGAATAGTTGCACATTCATTAAATTCGGATAATGAAGCTAGTGGATAAGCCTCATCCATTTTAATAAATTCAGCTACTTCATCTAAGATAGTTGCAAAATAGTCATATAAAGTTTCTAAGTATTCATGAACTTGTTTAAAACTTGGTCCAACAACATTCCAGTGTAAATTATGTAGTTTTATATACATTACACCAATATTCACTAAATAATTGTTAGTTTGTTTTATAAGATCTTTCATCATATTTCTTCCCCTTTTAATGTTCTTATATTTACTACAACAATATTTTAACATTAAAAATTCGCTATGAAATTATTTAAAACAACACTATCTATTAATTATTCTTCAAATATTTATCTGATTGTAAATTTCTTGTAAATTAATATTATATTTTGCCATACATTATTCTTAAAGAGTTTAATACCGCAAGTAGCGCAACCCCTACATCCGCTATAATTGCGATATACATAGGGACATCTAAGAATAAAGCTAATAACATAACTAATGTTTTAACACCTAAAGAAAAAACAATATTTTGAATAACAATCTTCTTTGTCTTTTTACTAATCTTAATAGCCTTAACTACACTTTCAAGTCTATCATCCATCAGTACAATATCACTGGCATTAATTGCGATATCACTACCTAATGAACGCATTGCCATTCCTACAGTACTACTAATTAAGCATGCTGCATCATTTATACCATCACCAACATATACTACTTTCTTATCTTTTATAACTTCATCTAATAACTCTACTTTTTCAGTTGGTAATAGTCCATAATGATATGTATCTATATTAAGAATATCAGCTACTTTCTTAACACTTTCTTCTTTATCTCCACTAATAATTTGAACTTCATAATTCTTGATTAAATAATTAAGTGTTGTGATTGCGTCATCTTTAATCTCATCTTCGATAATTAAATATCCTAAATATGATTTACCATAACTAACGTAAACAATAGTAGATTCACTACACTCTTCATTAAATTCAATCTTACTTTCTATTAATAATTTCGCATTACCAATTAAAACTTCTTCCCCGTTATAAAAAGCCTTAACACCATAGCCTGGAATATTTATTAAATCTACTAAATTTATTAAAGTCGCTTTATCATCTAGATAATTAGTAATTGATTTAGCTATTGCGTGTGAAAAGTTTTTCTCTGCTGAATATAATAAGCTATACATTAGTTCTTTATTTGTCGAATACTCTTTTGTAACTATAAATTCACCTTTTGTAAGTGTTCCTGTTTTATCAAATAACACACTATCAATTTCAGTTAAAACTTCTAAGTAAGAAGCTCCTTTAACAAGAATTTGATTTTTAGCTGCTTTACCTATTCCCATAAAATATGATAGTGGAATTGAAATAACTAAAGCACAAGGACATGAAATTACCATCACAGCTAAACCTTTATATAAGTAAGTTAAGAAGTATTTATCAAAACCTAATATTAAAGGAATAACAAACATAATAAATAAAGAAATAAAGATTACAACAGGCGTATAAACTTTAGCAAATCGAGTAAAGAAACGATCCAATTTAGCTTTATTATGATTTGCTTTTTCTACTATTTCTTTAACTTTAGCAGTTGTAGAATCATTAAATTTAGTTGTAGCTTTAATATGTAAAAGTCCGTCATTGTTAATCATACCAGATAAAACAGTATCATTTAGATAAACATCTTTTGGCATTGACTCTCCAGTAAGAGATTGAGTATTTAATGATGAACTACCTTTAACAACAATTCCATCTACAACAATTTTATCCCCTGGTTTAACAATGATAACATCTCCAATATTAATATTTTCAACTAATGTTTCTACCACTTCTAAATCCTTTATAACAGATACACTTTTAACATCTAAATCTAGCATATCAGTAATTGATTTTTTTGACTTATCAACAGCTTTATGTTGAATAAATTCTCCTATTTGATAAAGTATAATAACAAAGATTCCATCATATGGGTCTATATGAGCTTCAAGTGTGAAAAACGGCACAACTAAAGCAGTAATAGAAGCAATACTCATTAGGAAATTTTCATCAAATACCCTACCTTTTATGATGTTTTTAGCAGATAAATATAATATATCATAAGCAATAATTATATAAGAAATTATTAATATTATATTTTTAAAATATCCATCTAAAAATGTTGAAATTATGATTAACAATACTGAGCATAACGCTCTTAATAATAACAGTGGAAAATGATTGTGAGTGTGCTGGCAACCGCATCCACATCCTTCATGATTATGACATCCACAGCCCTCATGGTGGTGGTGGTTGGCTTCTTCATGACATCCACAGCCCTCATGGTGGTGGTGATGTGCTTCCTCATGACATCCACAGCCCTCATGGTGGTGGTGATGCGCTTCTTCATGACATCCACAGCCCTCATGGTGGTGGTGATGTTTTCCATGCTTTACTTCTTGAAAGCATTTACGATTTTTAATACTCATACGAATCCTCCAATACATGTTCTTTTCCTATCTTTAAAATTGATGCAACATGTTCATCAATTAACGAATAATATACCTCTTTACCAACTTTAATCCCTTTAACTAAATTTGCCATTTTAAGGGTAGCTAGTTGATGTGAAATAGCAGAATGAGTCATATTTAATAAATAAGATATTTCACAAACATTCAAACTTTTCTCGTGAAGTGCATACATTATTTTTATTCGTGTAGGGTCAGAAAACATTTTAAAAAGTAGAGCCATGTCATAAATAGTTTGACCTTCAAGCATTTCTACTTCTTTTATCTTCTCATCATTTATATTATGAATATGCTTTTCCATACGTTACTCCTCCTTATATGAGTAATTGTTCATATATTCATATTATAAAATAAATAAAACCTGATTTCAAGAAAAAAAGACTAGAAAAACTAGTCTTTATTTTGTAAAAGAGAAAACATCTTAAATTCAATTTCAACATCAACAAACTTACAGCCAAAATTAAGAAATTTTCTTTTTGCTAAGTTGAATTAATTTCCCTAATCCTTTATATAAAGAAACAAATAAATAGCTAATTCCTAAATAGCCAAAGAAAACTATCATAGTGAAAACAAATCTTAATCCTAAGTTTGCTAGGGAATTGGCAATATCCGGTAAGATTGGAGCACCATTACCGTAATAATATAACATATAGTCAGCTTTTAAAATATAATCAACAGGAATAACTATAACTGAAAAAATAGCAAGTGGAATAAAACCTTTCATGCCATCAATCCAACTAAACCTCTTATATCCCGAAACAACAATTAATATTCCTGTAATAACCATTAACATATGGAAATATAATGACATAAAAGTCGCAAATGTAAAGAATGGATATGTATTTAGTATTTGTGTTAAATAAAAGTTTGTTAACCCACCAAAAATACCTATTGTTCCTAACCAACATAACGCACAATCTTTCACTTTACCTTTACACCAAGCTGCAAGAGGTAAAGTATAAATAAACATACTACAAGTGTATAGTGGTAATAAACCTGTCTTATTAAATCCATAGCCAAATTTAATATCCCAATAAGATTCCCAAACAATTTTCACAATCTCTAAAATAGGAACAATAATAGAAATGATTTTTAAATAGATATCTACTTTTTCGTGCTTCATTTTTCTTCCAAACACACCAATTAATATTATTGCTATTGTAGCAATAATCATAAAAATTTTGTGCGTCAAACCAAAAAAATCTTGACCATGATACCCTTCAATAAACCCTTTATAATCAAAAAAATTATACATTATCATTTTTTATCAACACTCCTTTAATTTTTCTAAAAACAACATCAAAAAACAAAATGGGAAAATACATTAATGAATAACAGCCAAAAATCAACACTGTATAAATAATGCGAGAAAACTCATAAATATCAACAATAAACTGAAACGGAAAATTATATGGATTATAGTAAAACATCATATTACAACCTAATGAATAATCCATAATTATTGCAATTACCGAAAATAGTCCCATAAACATCAAATAATATAATACATTTCCTATTTTATATTCAATCACTTTAGTTTTATAAAACATAATGGAATAATACACCATCACTGCATGTAAAAACATCGAATAAAACGACAAATAATGAAACAACGGATGATCAGCTAAAGAGGTTGATGGAAATAATAAAAATCCCATACCCGCAATAAATACCGGCCCACTAAGGAAAACTTGTCCTATTTTTTGAAAAATACCTTTTCCAAATCCAGTTAAATAAAGACTGTATATTAATAATGAACAATATGCTAAAGGAAACCAAGCATCTAGCCAAGTGTATCCATTAATAAAACTATAAATTATTTTACCTAATTCTAATATTGTTATAACAATAGCCATCCATTTTGTGCTATTAATAATATCTTCTTTAGTTTTCTTTCTATTAATATATACAACTAGCCCTATTAAAACTAATGTAATTAATAAAGCTATAATATGTCCGATACTCCACATTCCACAAGGAGGATATAACTGTTCATCATGCGGAGAAAAAAATTGTGATAATAAGCTCAAAATTTTCATTATTAATAACCCTTTTTATACGAAATAACATTATATACTTCGCCTTTTGTTATAAGGCCGATGACATTTTGTGTGACATCCATAACATATCGTTCATGTCCATTTTTAACACGCATTGCAGCATGTGGAGATAAAATAATATTATTCAAGTCATGGAAAGAATATTCTGAAGGCATTAGTTTAACACTCTTATTCTTTGGTTTTTCCTCCCAAGTATCAATAGCTGCGCCACCTATTTTTTTATTTTTTAACACTTCATATAATTCCTTTTCATTAATAACGTTGCTTCGTCCAACATTAACAATAAACTTCTCTTCCATTAAAGCCAACATTTCTTTATTAAATAGATTATCTGTTTTTGGTGTTTTTGGTACAGAGCAAATAATCAAATCACAATATTTTATCAATTCTTCTAAAGAATTAACTAAATGAATATTTTCATACTCATTTCCTCTATCAATAGTTGCGGTTTCAATATGATTTTGAAGTAATATATTATGAATATCTTTTCCAATATGACCATAGCCAAATAATCCAACCTTCATATTGAAAATACTTTTCCAATACATATTAGCATTATCATACCAAATTCCTTGTCGAAGATTGCGGTCAAATTCATTAATTCGATTAACTAAAGCTACACTTAATCCAAACGCATATTCAGCTATTATTGAACTGTCTGCATGTGAATTAATTAAAATAATTCCTCTTTCTTCTAATTCAGCAAGCGGAAAATCATCTACACCTGTTTTATAAGCGAAAATATATTTTAACTTATTAGCCTCACTTAATTTACTGTTAGATAATTTTTTACCAATAAATATATCATAATCAGCTAAGCTAAAATTTTGTAAATCTACCACATCAACACTTGCATATTCTCTTAAAGATTCAACCATCTTACTAAATGCATCATCTAGTTCAGATATACTTAATAAAATTTTAATATCTTTCATTATCTGATCACATCTTTCTTACTATTATTTAACCATTTATTAATTTCTCTGCCACTTAATCCTAAAACATCACCACTAACTAAGTGCTTTAAAATACCTAAGTCGATTCCAAGTGATAATGCATCACTAAGATTATTAATATCTTTATTTAAAACGTGAATAATACCAGCTACAAACGCATCTCCGCCACCAATACGATCTAATACTTCAAAACGTTTAGCTTCTGTATGTAATTCTAAATCAGCTGAATATAAATTTCCACTTAACTCTTGAGTATTAGCGTCTATTATATTACGTGTAGTATGAATTAAATATTTTACATTATATTGTTTTAAGAAAGTTTTAATACTATTATCACTAATGTCCATAAAATTAGTTAAATCAAAACTATTACCAAAACAAATATCAACATATTCCATAATCTCTTTATATGCATTCTTTGCTTCTTCTAGGCTCCATAAAGTAGCTCGGTAATTAAAATCAAAAGAAACTGTTATGTTACGTTTTTTAGCTTCTTGACATAATTTGATTGCGACTAATTTACTGGCTTCAGAAATAGCTAATGAAATTCCTGTAACATGAAACCAACTAGCTCCATTAAATACTTTATCATAATCAAAATCATTTATACTTAGTGTATTAATTACTGCGGATTTTCTGTGATAAATTACACTTGATGGACGAGATGAAAAACCTTGTTCCATAAAATAAATCCCCAACATACTTCCGCCATATACAATATCAGAAACTCCTACTTGATGTCTTAATAAATGACGAGTTACTGCCTCACCTAGTTGATTGTCTGGTAATTTTGTTAAAAATGAAGTCTCATCACCTAAATGAGATAAGGCTACTAATACATTTGACTCCGTTCCACCATAACATAAATCTAGTGTATTCGCATCTTCAAGTGAGGCTAAATTTTGTGGTGTTAAACGCATCATTATTTCACCATAAGCTACTATTTTTCCCATCTTCCATTCACACCTTTTTTACTTTATTTTTTTATCTTTTATTGCCTCTATACGAGGTTGACATAATTCTAAATATGATAATGTAACAAGTAAAGCTTCGCCACAATCATATTCTAAATATTTATTAAATAATGAAGAGAATTTATATCCAAACATATCTTTAAACTGTGCAAATTTAGAGCAACGTGGATATACAACTCTAGGCACTTTAACAACTTTTTTTCTTAAAACTTTAAGTCCATATTCAAAATCTATTCTAATATCTTTATAATCAATCAAATAATATTTTGAAGATAATTTTCCTGTTTTAAGAGGAGAAATTCCTGAAGGTTGTTTTACTGTAGTTGATGCATTTTTTGCTAATAATTTTACAAACTCATCTTTTGTATAATTAACTGTAACCGAAAAATACAAATTAGGTTTTCCACCTTCAAGTAGGTCACGAGCTAGCCCTAAGAATGTTTTACTTAAATCAAGAGTCTCATAATCATCCTCAACTAAACCAAAATTATCTAAAATTGTTTTTTTAATTACACCTAATAATTTCTGATTAGCGTATTCAATACTATCATTCATTAATGTATCATTTTCTAATCCTAAGTCTGATGCTTTTAAAGCTAATGAAATAGGTTGAGCAAATTTATTTTTCCATGTTGTTTTCTTGTGATCTCTTTTTTCAATTAATAAATAACCATCTTTTGTAATGATCATACCATTAATACCAATTTGATTACTTAGTTTCGAATCGCGTAAATAAGAAACTGTTTTATTAAATTCATAAATTTCTCTTACACTCATATCACAATCTAGTTTATAGTCCATACAACGGTTTGTTAATAACATATGAAAATAATATGTTCTAGAAGTATGCAAAGTAACATTTAATCCATCAACTTTAATATCATCTAATCTAATAGTTAGGTTGTTTGATGTTTGTGAATAACGATGAGCTTTTAAAAATTCTGTTCCATTACCAATAACAAATGAAGGTAATTCTTTAACTTGTGTAGAGTCTACGATATTTAAATTACATTCTCCTAGGATATTTGTATAAACATTTACAGTAGGAAGTAGTAACACATCATGTTCATTAAATAACTTAACTTCTTCTTGCATTGATTTATATTCATTAGAATAGATATCTTTAACTTTATTTTTAATTGGTTTTGTTTTTCTCGTATGATGTAGTTCCATAATCATACCTTTTTCATTAAAAAAGTCTTTACTAACATCTCTTATTTTATCAATTTTATGACCATTATAACGACAAATTATTTGATGATGATCATCAATGATTTTCATACTTTCTTCTAATCTAACTTCACTATATCGCATAAGTGTTGAAACACTAATTGTAACAATACCAGCAAAAAAGAAAGCCACTGTTCCCTGGTCAGTAATAATATTTATCATGTAATTTAAAAAACCATCATCACTAGCAAAAGCCCCAGCAACCGCAAATATTCCAAGTAAAAGAAGGAAATAAAATAATACTTTTAAAAACGGATTCTTTAAAAATCTTAAAAAGAACTTCATTACTTTTCTCATACAACATCATACCACCAATATTTATTTAGCATTAATTAATGCTATCTAATTAATAATTATAGCACTTTTATAAATAAATTTAAATAATACAACTATGAAATCATTTACATTATGTAAAATTTTGTAAAAATAAATTGACATTCAAAAAAAGAGGAGTATATTAATTGTTGTGCTTAAAAGAAAGAAGGCGTTTTTATGTTAAATAATATTTATTTTGTTTCAACAACTTCTTCTGTCCTACTAAGTTTATCAATCGCTTTATTAGCAGGACTTTTAATGAGTAGAGTTGTGAAAATTTTCAAATTACCAGCAGTTACAGCATACTTAATCGCTGGTATAATTGTAGGACCATTTTTATTAGGAAGTTTTAATATTGATGGTTTAGGAATCACTAAAGGTGAATTAGGTGGTCTTAAAATCTTATGTGAATTAGCATTAGGATTTATCGCATTTGCAATGGGAAATGAGTTCAGATTAAAAGAACTTAAAGAAATCGGAAAAAATGCTACTATAATTGGTATTTGCCAAGCATTATTTACAACTATTGTTGTTGATGCTGCATTAATTGGACTTCACTTCTTAATCCCAGATAAATTCTCATTAGAAGCTGCAATTGTCTTAGGTGCTATTGCTACTGCAACAGCTCCAGCAGCTACACTGATGGTAGTAAAACAATATAAAGCAAAAGGGCCTGTTACAGATATCTTACTTCCTATTGTAGCGTTAGATGATGCAGTTGGTTTAGTAATATTTGCAATTAGTTTTGGTATTGCAAAGTCTATTAATACTGGTAGTGTAGATATTATGGGTATTGTAGTTGAACCATTATTAGAAATCATTCTATCATTAGGATTAGGTGCAATTTTAGGTTTACTATTTACACTTTGTGAAAAATTATTCCATTCTCGTTCAAAACGTATGGCTGTTACAGTAACATTTGTGATGATGGCTGTGGCATTATCAACATTAAAATTTGAAATCGGTGGATTACATATTGCATTCTCATCACTATTAACATGTATGATGTTAGGAACAATATTCTGCAACATTTGTGACTTTTCTGAAGAACTTATGGCTAGAGCTGACCGTTGGACAGCCCCTATCTTAATTCTTTTCTTCGTAATTAGTGGTGCTGAATTAGAATTAAATGTATTCTTAGATTTAATTATTGTCCTAATCGGTGTAGTATATATCTTATTTAGATCTCTTGGTAAATATTTCGGGGCAACAATTAGTGCTAAAATATGTAAATGTAATCCAAACATTGTTAAATATTTAGGTATTACACTATTACCTCAAGCAGGTGTTGCATTAGGTATGGCAATTAAAGCAAGTGAATTAGGTGCAGATGGAAATATCATTAGAAATATAACATTATTTGCTGTATTAATTTACGAAATCGTTGGTCCTTACTTCACTAAAGTAGCTTTAACAAAAGCTGGAGATATCGATCCTAGCGGAAGAAAATCAACACGTGGAATTCATCCAGAACAAACAGAGAACGCTTCAAATTAGAAGCGTTTTTTTATTATATTAAAAAGCACCACAAATAATTGAGGTGCTTATAGTTCTTTTGCTTTAGATAGTTGTAATTGTATATTATCTTCTCTCATACGTCCAAGACCATTAAGTAAAACTAACTTCTTAGATGTAAAGATAAATTTATAGTCTTTATAAACTTCACTAAATACAACAACATCTAAATATTGATTATTACAATCTAAGGTGACAAATGCCATTTCTTCACCTTTTTTTGTTGTGACTTTTTTAACACGTTTAATTATACCAATAACATTATATTTCTTACCAGAAGTCATGTTTTTTGGTAGTGTTGCTTTATATAACGCTACATATTTATCATAATCATTAAATAAATCATATTTTAATGTAAATCCTAATGCAGCTATTTCTTTATCACGTAATTCATCAATACCAAATTCTTCTGTATCAATAATTGCTTCTTCTTTAGAAATATATAAATCATATTCACTATCACTGTTTTGTAGTAAATAAGAATGAGCATAACCAAATGAATCAAAGAATGAAGCATTTATTAAATTTTCAAGCATTCTAGAATTTACTTCTTTATTCATACGTTTCTTAAAGTCAAAGAAATCAATAAATAAACCATTTCTTCGCTCTTCGATAATCTTCTTAGCTACAACTCCGCCAATTGAGTGAACTGAATTAATTGGCATTAATAAGTTATTATTATCTATTACGAAATAGTTTTTACTTTTATTAACATCAGGATTAATTACATTAATTCCTTTTGCTTTTGCATATTTAATATAATTAGCTAATTCACTATCATTACCTATAACGTTATTTAATAATTTAGAAATAAATACATTAAAGTAATTAGTTTTTAAATAAGCCATCTGATAAGAAAATATTGCGTAAGCTACAGTATGTGAACGGTTAAAACCGTAATCAGCAAACTTAGCAATATAATCATATATTTCATTTGCAACTTTAGCATCGTAACCATTGTTTACTGAATGATTAACAAACTTTTCTCTTTCACTATCTAAAACTTCTTTCCTCTTTTTAGATACCGCTCTTCTTAATACATCAGCCTCACCTAATGAATATCCCGCAAACACTTGAGCAATTCTCATAATTTGTTCTTGATAAATAATAATTCCATAAGTATCTTTTAAAATTGGTTCTAATAAAGGATGAAGATAGTTAAATTCCTCACCATGTTTACGTTTGATATATGTATCAATATTATCCATTGGTCCTGGTCGATAAAGAGCCAAAATAGCTACTAAATCTTCAAAATGAGTAGGCTTCATCTTCTTAATTACATTAGTAATACCACTACTTTCTAATTGGAAAATTCCTAATGTATCACCTTGTTGAAGTAAAGAGAAAGTCTTATCATCATCAAATGGTATTTTTCTAATATCAAATAATGGATCACTTTTTTTAATTTCAGTTATCATATCATAAACTAAACTTAGGTTTCTAATACCTAAAAAGTCCATTTTAAGAAGTCCTAATTGTTCAAGATCTGCTGCTTCTAACTGTGATTGATACATATTATTAATTCCCATTCTTAAAGGAACTGAATTAATTAACGATCTACTAGATAAAATAATACCAGCGGCATGTGTTGAGATATGTCTAGGTAATCCTTCAATCTTTTTGGCAATCATAATTAATTCAATAAGTTCAGGATGGCTTCCTAACTCATTCATTATTTCTTCATGAGTTGCTTTTCGCTCTAATAACTCAATAATCGTTTCAATATATTTAGTATCATATCCATTTATTCTAAATAAATCTCTAACAGATGATTTTAATTGAAAAGTTCCAAATGCACTAATATAACAGACATGTTCCATTCCATATTTTTCTTTAACATAATTAATAATAAAATCACGTTTGTCATCTGGGAAATCGACGTCAATATCTGGCATTGAAATACGTTCTGGATTTAAAAATCTTTCAAATAATAAATTATATTCAATCGGATCTAAGTCCGTAATTCCTAAAGAATAAGCAACTAAACTACCAGGCGCAGAACCACGGCCTACACCAACTAAAATATTATTGTTTTTAGCAAATTTAACAAAATCCCATACAATTAAGAAGTAATCTTCATATCCCATTTTCTTAATAACAGAAAGCTCATATTCTAATCTTTCTTTATATAAATCATACTCTTTATTTGTACCACTTAATCTTTTTGTTAATCCTTTATTACATAAAAGTGATAAATAATCATAACTACCTATATTAGCTTTATTTGGAAATTTTGGTAGTGGATATCCCTCTTCTATAATATCGGAAGAAATGCTATCAACAACTTTTTCTAAGTTAATAAAGATATTATCAAATTCCCTAAATTCAGTTAACAATTCATCTTTTGTTTTTAGATGAAAATCATCTATACTAAGTCCCTGTTTTGATTCACCTATTTTTAAAAGTGACATATAAACGATATCATCTTCTTCTTTAAGATATGAACATTTAGCGACTGGTAAAACATTTAATTTATATTCTTTAATTATTTTAACTAAGTCATCACAAATTGATTCATAAATAAAACTAGATGGCATTACACCTAAATAAAACTCATTACATAAGTTCATTATTCTATCTAATTCAATAAACGCATCTTCATATCTTTGTAAAAAAATTAATTGATCAAAATCGCTATTAATAACACTTGTAACTAGAAATAATCCTTCACTATGTTCTTTAATAAATGAATCTTCAACAATTCCATTTACTTCTTGTTGTGTTGAAATAGCTAAAAGATTTTGATATCCAATTTTATTTTTAGCATACAATAAAACACAATTTTTATTTTCAAGTGTTGAATTAATTTTTACTTCTAATCCAATTACAGGTTTGATATTATTAGCCTTACATTTTTTATAAAACTTATAATGACCATGCATATTAGGGTCAGTTATAGTCAAAAAAGAAAACTCATTTGAAACTCCGTGATTAATATAATCATCTAAGTGAATGGCGTTTTCTAATATTGAATATTCAGTTTGTCCATATACAAAACCAATCATTATAAATTCCACCTTTTATGTTATAGATTATAACATAGCATGAGGTTAAACTCTAGTAGTTATTTCTTTTCTTTTTAATAACAACAAAAGTGGCACAACCAGCTAAAATGATAACAACTACCCCACCAATAATTAAATATAGAATAAAATTATAATTATTTGAGTTATTATTTTCTATATTATCACTAACTTCATCAAAGACAATGACACTTATTAGCTTTTCACTATATATTCCACTTGTATTAAAGCAAGTATATTTAATCTCATATGTACCGCATCTATTAATATCAAAATCATTAGCCTCAACACTTAATCTTTTAATAACAAGAGCGTCATATTTATCATAAACAGTAACTAAAGAAAGTAAATCAACATCACTACCAACCATAACTTCTACTATATCTTCACCTATTATTTCAGGTCCAATAAATTCTCTAAGTTTAACTAATAGTACCTCTTTATTTTTATTATCATTTTCATCTTTAACACTATAATAGATATAATAATCCGCAACATTTTCTTTTAGCATACTATAATCAATTACTAATTCTAAATTATCATTACTACTATAATTATCTTTTAAACTAAAAATAAAATCATAAAAAAATTCGTAATTATAACTACTAAATAAAGCAACATCTAATTCTATTTCTTTAGTAGCTAAAATTAAGATTGGAGCTTCCTCATCAACCACCAAGACATCCATCTTCATAGTTATTTCATTGAAAGAATAATCTTTAACACGTAAAGTTATTTCTTGATTACCTAAAATAGAGGTATCTAGTCCACTTATATCTAATCTATGTGTAATATCATTATCATAGTCATCTTTACACAAAAAATATTCGCTTAAATTAACTTCTTCTTTATATGAAAACTTTAGTGGTTTTAACACAAAAATATTAGGTTTGTTTTGATCAACAATCTTAACAAAAAAGTCCTCACTTATTTCATTACCATATAAATCAATAGCCGTTATAGTTGCGGGATAGGTCCCTCTAACATTATAAACTACATTACTATCATCTAAAATTATTTCAATTTCATCAATTTTACAAGTATCATCTGTAACGCTGTAATAGTTAATATGTTCTAATCTATAACCGTATTCTACTTCTATAATTTGGCTATTAAGTTTAATTATAGGACTAGTTACATCAATAACATGAAATACAATAGGAACCTCACTATAAGCGTAATGAGTTTTACTAATTGCTTTGTAATAAACAGTATAATCACCTATTTTATTTGTTAGGACAGTTGAGTAAGATGAACAGTTAACTTCTTTCTCTACCGTAAAGTCAAAAGACTCTTTCCCATCAACATAAAGTTTAACAATATAATCATCCTTATATTCTTCTAAATCAGAATAAATAGGAACATTTATATCCTTTTTTTCCCATACAAAATAAGCATTACTCGCATTTGTTTTAACAGTAAAAACATTTAGTAATATCAAAACTATACATAACAATAATCCTTTAAATAATTTAAACATACTTTAAATAAAAAGCTTGAATATCTTTCTATTTGTTTTAAATCTTCATTAAAATAGTTATTTTTATAATGTTTAAGCACCTCAATATAATCTAAAAGTGCTATATACCCTTCTAAGTTAACATCATCAATTTTATAAAATCCATATTCTTTAGTTAAATCAAATATTAATATTGTATCTATAATAACTAAAGCAAACATTTTCCACACTTACTTAACATTTCAAAATACTTACCATTCATAATTGCCACAGCCTTATATTTTCCTGCTGTAAATGAAATTTGTGTTAATTTAACTAATAACATTTTATATAACATTCCATCATTATTTTTTAAAGCAGTTGGTGCGGCTACATTAATAATATAATTTGCTAAATCAGTGTCTGAAGCACTATTAATTAAATTACAATAATTAGCAATCAAAATCTCATTTGCATTTAATTTATTCAGTTGCAATGCATTATAAATGTTTTCCGCTTTTGCATAATCTTTTTTTGCTGTAGCGATTAATAAAGCTTCAAAATTTGTAGGATTATATCTACTTAATAATAAGTCTAATTCACTAAAATCTTTATTAATTAAACAATACTCTAACTTAAGATTATCTTTTAAAGTCTTTTTTAAAGTTAGTGGTATTGTATGATTCTTTCTTACTAATGTTTCAATTAATAAATCATACATCTCATCATTTGAATAATTAAATAATGATGAATATCTTTTACTATATTCATGATAAGCTAAGGTAGGATTTTCTAATCCAAATTTACTGATTGCGATAAATAATTCTTTTGACGCTAATGCCAATAAATATTCATTTTTACAAAAATTCATATTGTTATAAAGGTTAAATACTTCTGGATAATTTAATCTTCTATTTTCAAAAATCATTGATAAACAATTATAAATATAAAAATCATTATCATTTAAATTTTCTTTAATAATATAAATTGAATTTAATAAACCTTCCACAATATTATAATGATAATACATCATCTCATAAATGATTTTAATAAAACTCACCTTATAATTATCAAAAGTATAAACCTTACTATAAATTTGTCCAATTTTGTTTCGATCGTTCCAAAAGAATGCCTCAACAGTTTGTTCTATTAATTTATCAACATTAAGTAAGGTATCTAACTCTTCACTTGTAATTCCTTGTTCTTCACATAATTCTTTTAAAACACTATACTTTGGAATTATTTTTCCATTTTCAATTTTTGATATATAACTTACACTACATATCCCACTCATATTAACAAGTGTCTGAGATTGATTTATTCTCCTTCTTTTAAGCTCTGCCCCAATAATCTTAACAGTCTCTTTACTTAAATTTTGTATATTATATTCTACTACTTGCATTTTGTTATCTCCTTAATAATTCTTTACTTTTATAATAAATGAGGATGATAAACAAAGCCCGATAAATCAAGTTTTCTCAAAAAAGAAAAATTCCAAAGTTATTTTTCCTTATTTTTATATAAAATCATTGCACTAAAGGAAAATAATTGTTCATTTCCTGCATAAAAATGACTTGTCTGATAAAAGATATTTACCATTTCTACCTTTTCATCAGCTAAAAAGTCATTAATCGCTTCTTCTAAATCTACTTCATGTTCAAAATCAAATATTTTTACATTCATTTCTCTTCACCTAGAAAAAGTATCCCACAAAAATAAAAAAAATATTGTCAGTAATTACAATATCTTTTTAATTTACATTTCATACATTCTGGATTTTTTGCCTTACAAAAATAACGGCCAAAGAAGATAAATTGATGATGTAATTTTATCCAATCATTATCTTTAAAAAACTTCTTTAAATCTTCTTCAATTTTGATTGGATTAGGACTTTCTGATATTCCTAAACGATTACTAACCCTACTTACATGTGTATCAACCGCAAAGGCTTGAATTTTTAATCCTTCAGCCATATAAACATTAGCGGTTTTTACTCCTACTCCAGGAAGAGTGATTAATTCTTCTTTTGTGCTAGGAATTTCTTCACTATATTTTTCAATTAGACATTTAGCTGTTTCAATAATATTTTTTGCTTTATTGTTAGCTAGTCCTAAAGGGGTTAATATTTTTATTACATCATTAATGTTAGCTTCCGCTAAATCTTTAATTGTTTTATATTTTTCAAATAATATCGGTGTTATACTATTTACTTTATTATCAGTAGTTTGAGCACTTAAAATAATCGCGATTAATAACTGGAATTTAGTTTTATATGTTAATTCACAATGAGCGTTAGGAAAAAGCTCATCTAAAAATAATAATATTTCTTCTCTCATTATCTTATTTTACGATAAAAATCATTTAATAATTTAGTTTGTGCTTCATTTAAAACTACTTCATCTTCGCTACTATCTTTTTTAATAGCCGCTAAACAAGAATCTATATATTTTATATTTAATTTATTAGCGCCAACCGCTAAAGCTAAGGCTTTTTTAATATCTTCTTTCTTCTCACCTTTTTGACTCCAATCAACTACAACTTGTAGTTCAAGAGGTGTTAATTGACGTTTAAAAGTTTCTTCTAATAAATTAATAATCTCTTTGATTTCATCTTGATTTTCTTCAGCTTCTTTGCTTCTCATTTCATTATAAAAGTAATCTTCGATAAACTTAATACATTCATTAAGATTAAATGATTCTTTTGTTTTACCTTGTTTTGTTGTTTCTAAATCAAGTGAAACTAAACCACGATTAAATAATCCATTTAATACATTAGAACATTCTGTTAAAGACATACTCATTCTTTTTGCTAATGTAGTTACGCTGATTGTTGCTTGATTATTTTTAAGCATTTCAAATAATTTTAATAAAACAACAAATTCTAATTCAGATAAACCAAAATTATGATAATTTTCAAGTAATAGTTTATTAACATTTACATATCCTTTTTGAATCAAATATTTAAGCATATTTTCAACTCCAACCTAATTATATGATATTAAAATGAGACAAAAATATATTGTCTCATTATTTGTAACATTTATTTAAAGCTTCTTTTGCGGCATTTTGTTCCGCTTCTTTTTTTGTTTTTCCTACTCCCTTACCTAATACAACACCATTTTCCATTTTAACTAATGCTTCAAATGTTTTATTATGAGCAGGTCCACTTTCACTTATAATTTCATATTGTAGTGACATACGATCAGTTCTAACTAATTCTTGTAATTTAGTTTTATAATCTTGAATTATATTAACTTCATCAATATAAGGTAATACTAATCGTTCAAAAACTTCTAATGCTTTTTTAAAACCTAAATCAACATAAACTGCACCTAAAATTGCTTCAAATGCATCGGCAATCATTGATGCACGGTATCTTCCGCCTTTTAATTCTTCACCATGACCAAGTAATAAGTACTGGCTTAAATTAAACTTTTCTGCATAAATAACTAAAGCTTCTTCACAAACAGATTGAGCACGACGTTTAGTCATATCACCTTCATCAAAACTACGATATTTATCATAAAGATAAGTACTCATAGCTAACTCAATAACAGCATCTCCTAAATACTCTAATCTTTGATTGTGAGGAGTAAAGTTTTCATTAGCATAACTAGGATGTGTTAATGCTTCTTTAAGCAAAGAGATATCATTAAATTTAACTCCTAGTATTTCTTGCAATTTATTCAGTTTCATTTCCTTCATCCTTCTTTGGTAATAATGATACAACCGTTTGAATTAAGTTACTTTCAATTAATTCACGTACACGTCTAATACCACAGAAAAACGCAAATGCATCACTTGAACCATGTGCCTTAACTAATGGAACATTAACACCACATAACATTGCCCCACCAACATCATCAGCACTTAGCATTTTCTTATATTGCTTTAAGTTTTTACGCATAAATAAATAACCAATTTTTCCCATTAAAGTAGATTTAATACAGTTAGTTAAAATCATACCAGTACCTTTTGCAGTACCTTCAATAGTTTTCATAACCATATTACCAGTGAAACCGTCAGTTAATAAAATTTCACAATCGGCAGTTAAAACTTCTTTAGTTTCAACATTACCAATGAAATTAATTTGTTGATTTGCCATTAATCTTTCATAAGTTAATTGATCAACTTCTCTACCTTTTCCAGGTTCTGTTCCGATATTTAATAATCCTACTCTAGGACTTTCTACACCAAAAATAACTTTTGCGGCAACAGTTGCATAAATAGCTAATTCTTCTAAATGTTCAGGTCGTAATTCAACATTAGCACCAACGTCTAACATTAATTTATATTTCCCATTAACACTAGGAATAAGCGGACATAATGCAACACGACTCATTTGTTCGATTTTTTTAATAATAATATGAGCACCTACGATAACCGCTTGTGTAGGACCAGCCGTAATGATACCATCATTTTCGCCTTCTTTACAACTCTTCATTGCTAAAACTAAAGAAGATTTACGATTTGATCTGATTTGACGAACTGGATCATGTTCACCCATATCGATATATGAGTCTGTATGTACGATTTTAATTCTTTCTTCATTTTTTAAATACTTACGGATTTTAGTTTCATCTCCGTATAAAGTTAATTCTATATCATCAAATTGTTCAACAGCTAATTGAGCACCTAAAACAGTAGCCTCAGGAGCGTTATCTCCACCCATAGCATCAACAGCAATTTTAATCATAATAATACACCTACCTTAAAAATGATTATATCATAGTTTATTTAAATAAACTAGTTTAATTGATTTTTAATTTCAATTTCGGATACAATGTCACTAATATATTTTTTTATCTCTTTATCATGTTCTTGTAATAAAAATAAATCCATCGCATCTTTATTTATCTTCATAAATAGTTCAATATCTTTTGAAAAATCAGCAAAAACAAAATCAGGAATACCACTTTGTCTTATACTAAAATAGTCTCCAGGACCTCTTAATTTTAAGTCCATTTCAGCAAGGGCAAAACCATCGTTTGTAGTAGCTAAAACATTAAGTCTTTCTTTTTCAATATCATTAGTTACTAAGTAACAATAACCTTCTAAATCACCACGACCAACTCTACCTCTTAATTGGTGAAGTTGTGATAATCCAAAGTTTTGAGCATCTAAGATGACCATTGTTGTTGCGTTATCTACTGATATACCAACCTCAATTACTGTAGTAGATACTAACATATCTATTTCCTTGGCTAAAAAACGCTCCATTACGGCATTTTTTTCTTTTTCTTTTACCTTGCCATGAAGTGTTCCTATCTTATAATTTGGAAATCTTTGAGAAAGCAGGTTATTAACATCTAATATATCAAAACGACTATCATCAAACTCACTTTCAATCGCTGATACAACAAAATATACTTGATGTCCTTTCTTAATTTCTTCTTCAACATTATCTAAAACAATATCAATATCATCAACTAAAAATACTTTCGTTTCTACACTCTTTTTATTAGCTCTTGCGGTTTTAATTGTCGATATATCTAAATCGCCAAAAATTGTTAATCCTAGTGTTCTAGGAATAGGCGTAGCTGATAAGAATAAAGCATCAACCGCGCTTTGATCATTAAATAAATTATTACGTGCTTTAACACCAAAACGGTGTTGTTCATCTATAATGACCAGTCCTAAATTTTTGTATGTTATATCTTCATAAAAAAGTGCATGTGTTCCAATGACAATATCACATTCTCCACTTCTTAAATTCGATAAAATAATATTTCTATTAGCTTTAGTTGTAGTACCTGTAAAGAGTCCAATATTCACATTAAACCCACTTAACATTTTTCTAAAATATTCATAATGTTGTGAAGCCAAAATTTCTGTAGGAGCCATAATAACTACTTGTTTTTTTGCAGTTACCATCGCAAACGCACTAATTAAAGCGACAATTGTTTTACCACTACCTACATCCCCTTGAATAAGCCTATTTGCTGGATGTATTTTCTTAAAGTCTCTAAATATTTCATTACATACATTCTTTTGGTCAACACTTAATTCAAACGGAATTGTTTCAATAAATCTTTTAACTTCTACTATATCATACTTAATAGGATCTCTTGTATTTTTCTCCTTAAGTGATTTAAAATAATTTACTCTTATAAAGAAATTTAAGATTTCTTCATACTTTCTTCTTCCTCTACCTAAGGTGATATCTTTAGGATTTTTAGGAGAATGAATACATTCTATTAAATCATTTATATCCAAAAAATTATTTTTTTCAATTACATAATGAGGTAAATACTCTTCCATTCTAATCCCACTATCAAGTGCCGTTTTAACCGCTCTTTGAATTATTGATGATGGAATTTCTTTTATTTTATAGAAAGACTCATAAAATCCTTCTGTTTTATGAGGGAATACTTGAATAGCTACTAATTCCTTTTTAAAATAATTATATTTACCACAAACCATAACTTTCGAATTTGGAGTTATTAGTTTTTGTAAATATTTTCTGTTAAAAATTATTACGTTAATAACTTCACCACTAACTATCATTTTAAAAGTTAAGCTATTTAAATTATTTCTATAATATTGGTAACTAACATTTGAAATAACTGTACCAACTAAGGTAACTTTATTATAATTTGTTATATTATATAAATCACTTGGAATAAATGACTCATAACGATAAGGATAAGCTAAAAATAAATCTTTAACAGTATAGATGCCATATTCATTTAAAATTTCTACATATTTCTTTCCTAATCCTTTTAAAGAACTTATTTCGATATATCTAGCTTTCATACTAATCCCTCCTTATCTTCTATATTTACAAATTAAAGTAAAATTACTAATAAATAAAAACCCCGTCAACAATTAAAGTTGGCGGAGTAAATTATAATGTGTTAATTATTCAACAGCAACAATATAAGAATAAATATCTTGTTTACCGTCAACTACTTGAACTTCTATTTCTTCATTTAATGAAGTAGCATATTCTACTAATTCATCAACTTCGCTAGTAGGAACACCTTTTCCAGCAAATAAAGTAACAATTAATGATTCTTCTGTAACTGATGATTCTAATACATGCTTAACTGCATCAATGCGGTTTAAAGTTGAAATAACAATTTCACCATTTAAGATTCCCATGAAATCTCCTGATTTAATCTTAACACCATTGATTTCTGTATCTCTTACAGCGTAAGTAACTTCACCAGCGCTAACATTTTTAATTGCGGCACTCATTTCTTCTACATTATCTTCTAATGAATTTGTTTCATCAAATACCATTAAAGATGCATAACCATGAGCGATAGTTTTAGTTCTTAAAACTTCAATATTTGCATTATCGCATAATTTCTTAGTTTGTTCCGCAGCCATAATAACGTTAGAGTTATTTGGAATAATAATGATGTTTTCAGCATTTAAAGTCTCAACAGCTTTAACGAAATCTTCTGTACTTGGATTCATTGTTTGACCACCATCAATGATATAGTCAACACCTAATTCTTTAAATACATTTTTAATTCCGTCACCGAAACATACAGCAATTAATGCATATTTTTTCTTTTCATTAGAAACAGGGGTTACTGGAGTTACAGGCTCTTCTTTTTTTGTTGTTTCTTTATTTAATAATTCAGTATGTTGTAGACGCATATTTTCGATTTTAATTGTTTTAAATTCACCATGACGTTGTGCCATATTTAACGCACGGCCAGGATTATTAGTATGAACATGAACTTTACATAAATCTTCATCTTTAACTAATACTAAAGAATCACCAATAATTGATAAAGGACTTCTTAGATCACTTTCTTGGAATTCATTAGGTTTATTTAAGATTAAAATAAATTCTGTACAATAACCAAATTTAATATCTTTAGAATCAAAATTAGCTTGAGCTGATTGATTTGTAGCTGCTTCTGTACTTGTAATTTCAAGAGTTGTGCCTTGTAATGCCATCAGCATACCTTTAATAACTTTTAAAAATCCTGCTCCACCGCTATCAACTACACCTGCATCTTTTAACACTGGTAAAATATTTGGAGTATTAGCTAATGAAACTTCAGCATATTCAACATATTTAACTAAAACAGATTCAATATCACTAAAATCATTTCTAGTTTCATCAACCTTTTCACCAGCTTCACGCATAACTGTTAAAATAGTTCCTTCTACAGGAGTCATAACAGCTTTATACGCAACTTTATATCCACTTACTAAACAGTCAATAAATTCATTAACTGTAGCTGAACTTCCTTTAATATTTTCCATTCCAGTATAAATACCGCGGAAAAATTGAGATAAAATTACACCTGAATTACCTCTTGCTCCCATTAAAAGTCCACGTGATAAAGTTTTACTAATTTCGCTGATTGAAATAGTGTCAGAATTTTGAATATCACGAACACCACTCATCATTGTCATACTCATATTTGTACCAGTATCTCCATCAGGTACTGGGAAAACGTTCAAGTCGTCTATTTCTTTTAAATCATTTTTTAAATTAATTGCTCCGTTAATCACCATTTTCTTAAATAGTGATCCGCTTACACTTGTATAGGTCATGGTATACCTCCTTAAAATTTAACTTGTCAACCATAACTTGATTTTATTCTTCGATAAAAACCCTTTTTAGTATAGCACATATATGAGTAAATAGCAACTTAATAACGTTTCACTCATTTGTATGTAACCGTTTACATTAACTAATTTTGGAAACAACAGTTATCTTTTCCTTAATATTTTTTAAATATTAATTAATCTTTTTAAAAAATTATGATACCTATATATATTATCTATTTATATTATGAATATAAACATTGAATATAAACATAGAAAATTATTTTCAATTTTTTTAAAAAAAATGTTGCACTTTGTTTCCTTATATATTATAATACTAAAGTGCGAATGATTATTTCTAAATGAAATGAAGGAGGTTAATACGTATGGCAAAATGTTATGTAACAGGTAAAGGTACAGTATATGGCAACACTCGTAGTCATGCCCTAAATGCTAACCGCCGTAAATGGAAAGCAAATTTACAAACTGCTCGCGTTGTTGATGAAAACGGCAATGTTGTTAAAGTTAAAGTTTCTGCTAGAGCTTTAAGAAGTGGTAAAGTAACTAGAGCTTAATCGCTGTAAAATTTATCAAAATATATACCGGTTCTATGACCGGTTTTATTTTTTTATAAAAACAATAACAATCCGCACGTAAAACGCGCGGTTTTTACGCTACCCTATAAGGGCTTTTACCTTTCGACGACCCTCAAGGGTCATCAATAGCGGCTGACAACCGCAATTTTCACTCTGGCTTATCCCTTGAAGGGATCCTTGTAT
>JBGVOE010000051.1:0-2074 GCA_045126355.1 Anaeroplasmataceae bacterium
TGTTTGGAAATGTGATTGAAGAAGTTGGGTATCAAGTATTCTTTGGTATAGTTGCATCAGCTGGTTTTATTGGTATGGTTATTAATTTAGTATATCAAATAAAACATAAATTTACATACGATATAAAAAATAAAGAACAGCTTAACTAAGCCGTTCTTTTTATTATAATTAGTATTTCTTTATTAAGAAAATTATCCTCAATTTCATAATTTATGTTAGCTTTATTTAAACTATCACATAACTTTAAATACTCATCATATCCACCTTCATGTTGGACATAGCATGCAACTAACATTATCCCGTCAAGTATTTGATAGGCGTTTAGTATCGCAACATCAGATGTATAATCTTGAGTTTTCACTTTTCTATTTGAACCAGGTAAAAAACCAAGATTAAAAATAATTACAGTTGCGTATTTATAGTTTTTTATATCGTATTTAAAGTTATGTTTTATTTGATATACTAAATTAATAACCATGCCTATAAAACCAGCAGATGCAACTATACCAAAGAATACTTGATATCCAACTTCTTCAATCACATTTCCAAATACTAAATTTGATAAAGCTTGAATTATCGCCGTGAAAATTGCCATGATAAAGAAGCTCGCAGTAACATTTTCAATACCACAGATTTTTTCAACACATCTAATATTTACAACCAATACCATACCGTAACTAATTCCTCTTAGGCTAGCAGCTACGATTGTAATTGGTAAAGGTAGGTCGATAGCAAATATTAAAGATCGAAGTGGATATAATATTGTAATAATAACCCATAAAATATTAGGATTAATCTTTTCAGTTACTTTACTTAAAATAAACATTGTAATAAATTCAACAAGAATAAAACTACCAAAAATTAAACTCCAATTTGATGATGATAATTTATGATACTCTGTAAAGAATAATCCAACATAATTATCAGCAGCAAATGAGACTGTAATGACTAAGAAATAGATAATCATATAAAGAGCAAATGTTTTATTTTTTAAAATAGATTTATAATTTCTTTTTACTTCTTCTCCACCTTTAGTTAACTTTAAATCAATCGGTTTAATCCATATAAAGAATAGACTAATTAAAATAAAACAAACTCCAGATATGTATAATAAGATACTATAATTATTATTTGATACTTTTAATAACAGTGCCGCAACTAATGTTGCTGCAAAATAAGCCAAAGTTCCAATAAATCTTATTCTTGTATAATCTTTATTATAAGTTTTAGCAAACGTTCCGATAAAACCATCATGTAAGGAATAGAAAGGACTACCGACAAATGAAACTAATATAGTTAAGAGGGCTATCATTTCAATAACACTTACTTGCGTAAAGATAAGTATCGCGATACCTTCTAAAACTGTTATTATCATCATTATTCTGCGGTTATGATTTGCATTTTTGCTTATATGACTCCAAAGTGGATTACTTATTAAAGCAATAATTGGAGTTAAAGCTGATACCATACCTATCGTACTTTCAGTTAAGTTTCTTGATTTTAAAAACAAGATAAAATAACCATAGAACAAACAATCACCAAAATAACGGATGAATGTCATTATTCTTAACAGCAAATACTCTCTTTCAATATTTTTTGTTACTTGCATTTTTATCACCTTCCCTATGATATTATTTTTTTTATGAACAAAAGCAATTAATTTATAAATAAATCAATTACTCTAGGCAAAGACTTGCCTATTTTAGCGAATTTAATAGAGATTTAAGCACTATCGATTGGCCGATTAGTGTTTTTTTCTTAAAGAGCTACTATTACTCTACTAGGATTTGTTAGTCCCCTACTCATTAGATAATTTATTATATCATCTTTTGAGTTACTTTTAATAATATATTTTTTATAAATGTTTAATGCTGCGTTTATATCTGCGTTGACTATTTTCTTATTCTTTGTTTCATATAAACTTCTTCGTATTCTATTACCACTATATTGATTCTTTTTAATTGGATCATTATCATAAAATGACGATTTTGATGTATATGATTCATTTATTATTCTTACATAAATACCATTCTCATATGCTTTTAATTTAAGTTTATCCTTAAATCTGGATAAT
>JBGVOE010000052.1:0-3095 GCA_045126355.1 Anaeroplasmataceae bacterium
AATAGCTTATCAAGTATCTTGCATCAAACATTTCATGGACTACTTAGTTTTGGTTATAAATTAGCTTATGATTTAGAAGTTTCATATAATGAAGGATATGCTTCATCAAGTGCAATTGAAGCTTTAAGAAATTATACTGGACATGCTTTAATTATTCATTCAAAAGATGATAATGTCTTAAACATTAAATATCACTTTAATAAAATAAAAAAAGAATTATGTTGTCGTGATAATATAAAGTTTGTTATGGTAGATAATAAGTTACATAATCCAAACTACACAGACGAAGCTGTTAAATTATTACAAAAATATTTAAAAGAAAAGAAAAAAAGATTTAAAGAAAATAAACTAAATACAATAGAAGAAATTACTGAATTTAATAGTTTATTTGACTGGTGGAAAATTACAGAACAAGATATGAATGTTTGGGAGTTAATTTTTAATACTTTAGCAAAATAAGTGAAGGAGGATTTTTATGAAAAAGTTTATATTAATTTTATTTTTAATATTATTTCTTTCATCATGTAATAATGTGGGGATTAATAATAATACTGATCTAACAACACCTGATGAAAAGACAAATAATATTGAAACTAATAATCCAGAAACTAATAATCCGGATACTAATAATCCAGAAACTGATAATAAACCTACTATAGATACAAATACTCCACTATCTTATGTTATTAATGAACCAAACTTTGATACTAGAAAGATTAATAATAAAAATGAAATAACAATGGATGATTTCTTTAATTTAGGAAATCGAATTGATATTAAAATTAATATATCAAATGAAGAACTTAAAAAACTTCAAGCTGATTATGAAACAGGATATAAATCAGAAATTTATCGCTTAGCTAGTAAGGTAGTTATTACTTTAACTAATTTTGGTAATAAATATACTTGGGAATATGAAAATGTAGGAATAAGACAAAAAGGAAATACTTCTAGAGTACCTATTTATAATGGTGATGGAAATATAAATTTAAATCATTATAAATTATCATTTGATGAAACATTCTCTGACCCAGCAATGTATAATAGTAATTTTATAAATAAATATCAAAATCTAGAATATAAAAATCGTGAGTTTTTAGGGATGAGTGGTCTTGATTTTAAATGGAATAAAAATTATGATGAGACACATATTAAAGAAGTATACGCAAATTATCTTTATAGAGCTAGTGGTATATTAGTTCAAAATACTGGATTATCTACACTAAGCATCATAGAGGATGATAAAAACAATAAAGAAACAAAATTAGGTTTATGTACTGTATATGAACCAGCTACCAAATCAATGATAAAAAGAGCTTTAAAAAGTGATATAGAATTTATTAATATGAGTGATTGGGATAGTGAGAAGAATGGCTCATTTGGAGTAGAGGGTTCTAAATACGGTGATTTATATAAATGTATGTGGAGTGCGGATTTAACTAATGTTAGAGGTAATGTTGGTGTAAGTAATATTAGTGGAAGTTATACACCACTATATGACCGTAAGACAAATAAAGATATTAGTTATAATGACCAATTATTAATGAATGCATCAAACGCTATTAAAAGTAGAGATTATGATGAAATTGCTAAATACGTAGACTTAGAATATCTAGCAATATCTGAGGCTGTTGGATATATCGCAGGTAACCCTGATTCAATGCGTTATAACACAAATAACTATATGATTTATTTAAGAAGAACTGATGGAAAAATGATTTTTATTCCAATAGATAATGATAGAGTATTTGGAATTACAAGAGATTGGAATCCAACTGGGTCTGCCATGATGTATCTTAAGCCATTAGATAGAAAAAATGTAAATAATCAAAATACTATATCACTTTTATTAGATACAGTTTTATCTACTAAAGATACAGAAAGTAAAGGTATTTATTTAGAGTTTTTAGACTTATTAAAAAATTCTAGTTGGGTAAAAGAAGAAACATTTAATACTTATTTTAATATGGCTAAAGAATCATATAGTGATTATAATTTTTCTTTAACAGACAATTCTAATACTTCATTTTCTAAATATATAAATAATAAGTTAAAACAAATTACTTCTAATGATGGTGAAGTAGTAGATGAAGAAGAAAACATATATTTTGTTTCTACTTTAAATAATTGGAACGCAAATGATAGTAAGTGGCGATTAAAAAAGATTAAAGAAGATACTTATACAATTACAGTAACAGTTACAAAATTAGAGTCTGATGGAAATTATTTTAAATTTAAATTTAATAATGGAAATAGTTATGATATTATTGACTGGACAGTTTCAAGTGATCTTAAAACTTTAATTAAACAAAAAGGAAGTAGTGTTCGTTGTTATGACGCAAAAATTGGTGATAGTGTTACTATAACAATTAACACTAAGACACTAGAAGTTAGTGTAGTTATTAATTAGGAGATAATATGGAAAAGATTAAATACTATAATGAAACAAAACTTAATCAAGATGAGTTAGTAAGTTTGTTATCAGAACAAACATTACCAGCTAAAAAAATGATAATATCTATTTCTTCAATTATTATTTTATTTACTATCTTACTGTTAAATTGGGATAAGGAAAATCCAAGTATGTATATCTTACTTACAGTATTATTAGCAATCGGTCTTATTGGATTAATCTTACTATTAATTGGAAAGAAATGGTTAATAAAAGTAAGCAATAAAAACTTAGCAAATGGAGTATTATATCAATATACTTTTTATGAAAATGAGTTTAGTGTAGATACAATCGTTGGTGGAAAAAAAGACCATATGGCAATGAAATATAGTGGCTTAGAAAAGATTGTTATTAAAGATAATATTGCTTATTTATATATTAATAGTGTATCAATTTTCTTTGTTGATTTAGATAATTTTGCTGGTGAAAAAGAAGAAGTAATAAAGATATTTTCACAGTATAAACGTAAAAAAAGCAAACGATAAAAGCCTTTTAGCTAAGGCTTTTTTTATTATATTCGGGCTTTGTCCGAATATTAAAACCACACGCTATGCGTGTGTGACTAGAGGTAGCTTCGTGCGTTGTTAAATAAAAATCCCCCATGATATAATGAATATGGCTGGCAACCAATTCAAATATCAAG
>JBGVOE010000053.1:0-10544 GCA_045126355.1 Anaeroplasmataceae bacterium
TGTGTCATGTATGATTAAAACAAATCGAGAAACAGAAATAGTGGATTTTTACAAAAAGAAAAAAGCTTCAGGCATGAAACCTAAAGCCGCCCTTGTAGCATCAATGAATAAAACACTGCGAATAATTCATTCATTATGCAAAAATGGTTGTCTATTTGAATAACCGATAATATTATACATCAAAAATGTTAAAAACCCTCAAAAAAATGAGGATTTTTTGTGTTGGTTTTAATAAATAATTATTTCATATAAAAATTATTAAATTTATTCTTGATTTTCCTTATCTAATTTCCTAAGACGTAAAAATAAACCACTGATTTTAAACTCAGCGGTTTTTACTTATCTATTTTAATAACATTATGTCTTAACAACTCTAAAATTGCTTGTGTTCTACTACTAACACCTAATTTACCAATCACATTTGATATATGGTTTCGAACTGTTTTTTCTGTAATATTTAAAATCAACGCAATTTCTTTAGTTGATTTACTTAAAATTAAAAATTCAAATACTTCTTTTTCACGTTTAGTGAGAATGCTTAAATTCATCTAATCCCCTTTATATACTATGCAAAAGAAATAAAGATGTAATTAATTTTAACTATTATTTAAATGATTTAAAATTTTATTAGCTAATTCCTCACTAATGCCAACACTTTTAAACTCTTCAAAACTTAAAGTCTTTATCTTATCAATCGTCAAATATTTTTTAAGTAATGCTTCCTTCTTTTTAGGACCTAGCCCTTTAATACCATCAAGTCTTGATAAAAACATTCCTTTAGCTTTTGTATTTCTAAAAAATGAAATCGCAAACTCATGAACTGCTTCTTGAATATTTGCTAAGAATAAATATAGATCATCATTTTTAGCTAGACTAATAGTATCACCATTAAAATATAAGACATTTGTTTTATGATTATCATCCTTTTTTAACCCTAAAACAGGTATATCTAAATTAAGTGATGATAATACTTCTAAACACGCATTAACTTGAATAATACCACCATCCATAATTATTAAATCAGGCATAACACCATCTTCAATCATCAATCGATAATATCTACGGTAAATAACTTCTTTCATAGTCGCATAATCATTTGCTCCTACTACAGTTTTAACATGATACTTTCGGTAATCCTTAGGAGACTTAACGCCATTTACAAAACATACCATCGCACTAACAGGATATTCTCCAAAAAGGTTAGAGTTATCAAAAGCCTCAATTCTAATAGGCGCTTTTATACCCAATAATTGGCCTAGTTTGTAGATATTTTCTTGCTTTTTAACAACTTTATTCTCATATAATTTCTTACTATTTTCGATATTAATTTTTGCATTATTTTCTGCCATTAGTAAAAGTTCTTTTTTACTTCCTTTAATCGGTTTAGTAAAAGAGATATTTAAAAGTTCTGTTAATAAATCATTATCCACAAAATCATTAATTAAAACTTCTTTTGGTCTAATAGCTTCATTTTCATAAAACTGAATTAAAAATTGTGTTAATGTTTCTTCAACATCACTTATTAAAGGAATAATAGTTTTATAGTTAGCTACAATACTACCATTTCTTAAATATAATATTTCAATTGAAATATCACTATCAGTTACATAAATTCCAACTACATCTTTTGCTTCAAAATCTAAGGATGTTATTATTTGTTTTTCTGATACTACCCTTACATCATCTATTAAGTTTTTATATTCTAATGCTTTTTCAAATTCTAACTTGCTACTAGCCTCTAACATCTTAGCCTCAAGGCTAGATATTACTTCTTTTGTATCTCCTTTTAAAAACTTAATAACTCTTTCAGACTCACTAACATAATTAACATCTTTTTTTATACAAGGAGCTAAACATTGTCCGATATGATAATACAAACATTCCTTTTTAGGAATTGTACTACATTTTCTAAAAGGATATATTTTGTTTAACAATAAAACTGTTTTTCTTGCGGCAGACGCACTTGGATATGGTCCGAAATATTTTCCTTTTTTCTTATTAATTTTTTCTCTTACAACTAATAATCTAGGCCAGCGTTCATTAGTAAGTAAGATATATGGATAAGATGCATCATCTACTAATTTAATATTATATTTAGGTAAATGATTTTTAATTAAATTCATTTCTAAAATAAGTGACTCTACTTCACTTTCAGTTACAATATATTCAAAATCAACGATTTCACTTACTAAGAGTGTAGTCTTAGCATTATGAGCACCAACAAAATAACTACTAACTCTTCGTTTAAGATTTTTAGCTTTACCTACATATATTATTTCATTAAAATGATCCTTCATTAAATAACAACCAGGTTTTTCTGGTATTAATTTAATCTTCTCTTTAATATCGTTATGCATCGACCCACCGCCTTTTTTGTAAGAAAAAAAGCATTCTAAAGAATGCAGTTTTACTTTTTAAATTCACATTTTACTTTATCTTCTAAAATTTCTTCTAAAGCTTGACCAACTGATTTAACACATTTTGGGTTTTCAATTGCAACATAGTCTTCGCTTTCAATAACTTTAGCACGTTTAGATGAAATATAAACTAATTTATATTTAGAATCTACTTTTTCTAATAATTTATCAATTGATGGATAACGCATACCATCTTTATTAGGTTTTCTTGATGCCATTTTATTTTTCCTCCTCAATTAATTTTAAATACTCATGAATAGAACGGAATGTCTTTGCGTGTTCCGCACGAATTATTGCCATAATACGGTCTGCGGCATTGTAGATTTCATCATTAACTACAATGTAGTCGTATTGATGGGCTAATCTAAATTCTTTATTAGCTTTATTAATACGTGCTAAAATACGTTCTTCACACTCAGTACCTCTACTTTTTAAACGGTCATATAAAGCTCTTCTAGTTGGTGGAACTAAGAAAATAAATACTGCATCTTTGCATTTATCTCGAACTTGAAGTGCACCGTTAACTTCAATTTCAAGAATAACTTCCTTTCCTTTGTTTAATTGTTCTTCTACTTTATCCTTAGGAGTTCCATAGTAGTTTCCGACAAATTCAGCATACTCTAATAAATTACCTGCGGCAATTTGACGTTCAAATTCTTCTTTTGAAACAAAGTAATAATCAACACCGTCAACTTCACCAGGTCTAGGCGCTCTTGTTGTCATAGAAACAGAGTAAACGAATTCTTGTTCAGGCATTTCAAATAATGCTTTACGAACAGTTCCTTTACCAACTCCACTTGGACCAGATAATACTATTAAAAGTCCACGTTGATTTAGCTTCATAGTAACACCTCAAATCTTTATTTTTCTATCTTAACATTTTTTTATAAAAATGTAAATATTTACAAAGAAGATTTTAATTAATTTTTACCAAATTCCTTTAATATCTATTAAAAATAAAAATTTATGATATAATCACAACAGGTGATAATATGGCATTAGATGGATTAATGATACACCATTTAGTAAATGAGATAAACATTTTAGTAAATGGTAAAATAGGAAAAATAAGTCAAGTCGGAAATAACGATTTTTTATTTGTTATTAGAGCACAAGGTAAAAACAATAAATTATTTATCAGTTTAGAACGCAATCAATACCGTATTGCCTTAACAGAAAATGAATACATATCACCCGCAAACGCCACAATGTTTACAATGCTACTTAGAAAGCATTTCGAAGGTGGAACAATTTTAGAAATTACTCAATATGATTTAGATAGAATCGTTATTTTTAAAATTTCAAAAACAAATGAATTTGGTGATAAGGTTACTAAAAATCTTATCTTAGAATTAATGGGTAAAAACTCAAATATGATTATAACAGATGATGATTTTATTATAATTGATTCTTTAAGGAAAAATGGAATTAGCGAAGATGGTAGAACAATTTTAGCAAAAGCTTTATATGAATTTCCAGTAACTAAAAAAGAAAATATTTTTAAATTAAGTGATGAAAAAATTAAAGAAATATATGAAGAAAATGTAAATGACTATAAAGATATTATTAGTCTGTTTAGCGGTTTTTCGCCTGTTATAGCTAAACAAATAATAAGTAGTAAAGCACCAAGTGGCGAATTACTATCTTTGAAGAATAAAGAAATCACTCCGTGTATAACTACCCTTAATGGTAAGGAAGAATTTTTATGTTATAACTACGGTGAGGTTACTAAAACATATACTTCTTTATCTATGATGTTAGAAGATTATTTTTATAAAAAGACAATCACTAATGAAGTAATGGAAAAATCTAATAACTTAAAAACTCATGTCGCTCACACTATTAAAAGACTTAAAAACAAAATAGAAAAATTACAAGTTGAATTAGATGAAGCAATATCTGCTGAAAAGTATCGACTATATGGTGAATTAATTATTAATAATTTATATAAATTTAAAAATGAAAAAACAGATAAAATTACTTTAGAAAATTATTATACTAATGAAATAATTACTATTGAGTTAGACCCTAAAGTGAGTGTAAAAGAAAACGCAAATCGCTTCTTTATTAAACACCAAAAAAGTAAAAAAGCAATCACTTATATCACTGAACAAATTAATATTGCTAATGATGAAATTGAATATTTAGAATTAATTTATTCACAAATATTAAACGCAAATGTTATTGATATTGAACAAATTAAAAATGAATTAATCGAAAACCATTATATTAAAAAAACTTCAAACAAAAATAACAAACGCAAAGAAAAGATAGAGATTCTAACTTACCTAACTAATAGCGGTAGCAAAATCTTAGTTGGTAAAAATAATATTCAAAATGAATATATTACTCATAAACTTGCTAAACCAAATGATATGTGGTATCACGTTAAAGACGCACCGGGTTCACATGTTTTAGTGGTTGATCCTACTAATACTGAAGAAGAAATCAGAACAGCTTCAATACTTGCGGCATATTATTCATCATATCAATCATCTAGCAGTGTTTGTGTTAATTATACTTTAGCTAGATGGATTAAAAAAATACCTGGTAAACGTAATTGTTTTGTAACTTATAGTAACGAAAAAACAATCTATATAGACCCAGATATCGAAATAATTAATAAATTAAATAAGCTTAAATCCTAAAAATTGACAAAATTTTAGGATTTTTTTATTAAAATTAAATCAATAAAAATTGAATTAAATTGTAAATAATTGTCAAAAATGCTAAAATTATTAGTAGTTTCATTTAAGGAGAGATAATTATGAGTATTAATATAGTTGAAGTAGTTTCTAAAAAGAA
Organism: Anaeroplasmataceae bacterium; assembly: GCA_045126355.1. Lineage (GTDB taxonomy): Bacteria > Bacillota_I > Bacilli_A > Acholeplasmatales > Anaeroplasmataceae > CAZSIA01. Next base: position 5,223 of record JBGVOE010000053.1, read on the forward strand.
CCTTAAAAAATGGGTTGAATTTCCAAATAAATTATATAAAGATAATAAATACTATGTTCCTTTTTTATCGATTGATGAAATTGAAACATTTACAAAAGGTAAAAATCCAGCATATGAATACTGTGAAACAAAATTGTTCTTAGCCTATAAAGATAATAAAATTGTAGGTAGAATAGCTGGTTTAATTAACCATGCTTACAATAAAAAATGGGGTAAAAATAGTATTCGTTTTACTCGATTTGATTTCATAGATGATTACGAAGTATCTAAAGCTTTATTTGATACAGTAATTAGTTGGGGGAAAGAATTAGGCTATACTTCTATCATGGGTCCTATTGGTTTTCACGACCTCGATCACGAAGGGATGTTAGTTGAAGGTTTTGATGAGCTTAACATGTCAATAACATTCTATAATCATCCATATTATTTAACTCATATGGAAAAATTAGGATTAGTTAAAGATATTGATTGGGTAGAATACCAAATTAAAGTGCCTAGTGAATCAGACCCTAGAATAGATAAATTATCAAAACGCGTCTTAGAAAGAAATGAATTTGTCCTTGTTACCTACGATGACCGTAAAGTATTATATGAAGAAGCATTTGAAGCCTTTAAAATCATTGATATTGCATTTTCAAAATTATATGGTACTGTTCCTTTAACAAACAATGTCATAAAAAAAGCAATTAACGATTATATACCATTAGTTAATTTAGACTATATCGCATCTATAAAAAATAAAGATGGAAAAATTATCGCTTTTGGTGTTTTAGTACCATCTATTGCAAAAGCATTAAAAAAAGCTAATGGAAAATTATTTCCATTTGGAATATTTAGAATGTTAAAAGCTCTAAAGGGTAAAAACGATACTCTAGAGATGTTCTTTGTTGCTGTTGATCCAATGTATCAAAAACTTGGAATACCTGCAATAATGATGAATGCATTACTTAAAAAAACTATCGAAAAAGGAATCAAAATTTGCGAAACTGGTCCTGAACTTGAAACAAATATAGATGTACAAGGAATGTGGAAATTTTTTGAAACACGTCAACACAAACGTCGTCGTTGTTTCATAAAAGAAATTTAATTATTATATACTACTTTTTAAAATTATGAACTTAGGAGAGTATCATAAACTTATAAACAATTAGATTGTAACTTTAAATCTAATATTTATAATTAATCATGATGTAACTGAAGAAATGAAAAAACAAAGCTTTACGTATAAAACTCTAAAATTTTTTATAAATATATTTTACAAAAAAAGAAAATTTGAAGGGCTTGAAAATATTAATGAAGAACCCTGTATAATAATCGGTAATCACGCTCAAATCCATGGTCCGCTTATTGCTGAAGTACAATTTCCATTAAAAAGAAAAACATGGTGTATTGGAAATGTACTTACAAAAAAAGAATTCATTGAGCATGCTAAAACAGACTTTTGGGGATTAAAACCAAAATGTATAAGATGGTTTTACTATATGCTTGCCCATATAATAGCTCCAATAGCGACTAGTGTATTTAATAGTGCGGATGTTATTGCTGTTTATAAGGATACTAGATTAACTAAAACTTATAAAGATACAGTAAAAGAGTTATCTAATGGTAATAATATTATTATTTTTCCAGAATGTCCTACACCATACAACAACATTATTAATGAATTCCAAGATAAATTTATTGACATCGCCAGATTATATTATAGGCGAAGTGGAAAATGTATTTCTTTTGTTCCGATGTATAATGCTGTAAGACTTAAAAAAGTAATTTTAGGAAAACCAATAACTTTTGATCCAAATATTCCAATTGAACAAATGCGATTAATGATTTGTGATTATTTAAAAACAGAAATTACAAATCTTGCTTTATCTCTTCCTTCTCATAAAGTAGTTCAATACACTAACAAAGGAAGAAAACATAATCCTATATCAAAATAAAAAAACGGGCTAATTGACCCGTTTTTCTTTTTTATAAAACTTTTAACGTATATTCTTCTGCATTAATAATTCTAGTAGCTATTGAACGATAAAATTCTGGTTCATGGCTTACTAATATTACCGTACCTTTAAATGCTTCTAAAGCTTCTTTTAAAGCTTCTTTAGCCAAGATATCTAAATGGTTTGTTGGTTCGTCTAGGATTAAGACATTACATTCTTCCATCATGATTTTACATAATCTAACCTTTGCTGCTTCCCCACCACTTAAGGCAATCATTAAAGATTCAATATGTTGATTAGTTAAACCGCATAAAGCTAATTTACCACGAACTTCACCATTTGTTAAATATGGATATTTATCCCAAACTTCTTGTAGTGCTGTCTTTCTAGATTCGACTGCTTCTTGTTCAAAATAACCAATCTCAACAGTAGGATTTTTATAAATATTACCACTAATAGGTGGATTTAATCCAATTAAAGATTTAAGTAATGTTGATTTACCAATACCATTTGCCCCAACAATCGCAATTCGCTCCCCTCGTTCAATAACCATGTTAATTGGTTTTGAAAGCGGAGAGTCATAACCAATAACTAAATCAGTAATTTCAAATAAAACTCTACCTGGTGTTTTACCATAAGCAAAATTAAATGTTGGTTTAATTTTTTCTTTTGGTTTTTCAATAACTTCCATCTTATCTAATTTCTTTTGACGAGAGTTTGCCATATTTCTTGTCGCAACTCTTGCTTTATTTCTAGCAATAAAATCTTCTAATTCTCTAATTTCACGTTGTTGTGCTTCATATAATGCATTTTGTTGATTCTTTTTAACTTCATAAGCTTGTAAGAATTGTTCATAAGAGCCACTATAACGCATCATATTTCCACTTTCAATATGATAAATTACATTTACAATACTAGATAAAAATGGAATATCGTGACTTACTAATAAGAATGCATTTTCAAAATTAATTAAATAATTTCTTAACCAGTTAATATGAACTTCATCTAAGAAGTTTGTTGGTTCGTCTAAAATTAAAATTTGAGGATTTTGTAATAATAATTTTGTTAATAAAACTTTACTTCTTTGTCCACCTGAAAGTTCATCAACCATTCTTTCAAGTCCAATATCTAAAAGTCCTAACCCACTAGCTACTTCTTCAATTTTACTATCAAGTGAATAGAAACCACTCGCATCTAGAATTGATTGCATTTCACCAATATCTTCTAAAAGAGCATTTATTTCTTCTTCAGTTGCAGTTGCCATAAGGTCATAGTTTTTCATAATCTCTTCTTCTAAATCATACATATCTTTAAAAGCTTCTCTTAAAACATCTCTAATTGTTTTTCCGCTTCCTAAAGAAGTGTATTGATCTAAATAACCCACTTTAAAATGTTTACTCCATTCAATTTTTCCTTCATCAGGAGTAATGTTACCTAATAAAATATTAATAAATGTAGACTTACCTTCACCATTAGCTCCAATTAAACCAATGTGTTCACCTTTATTAATCGCAAATGTTGCGTGTTCTAAAATTTTTCTCTCACCAAATCCGTGACTAACGTCAATTGCTCTACAAATACTCATAAAAATACTCCTTTTTACAAAAAAATAAATGAAACAAAGAAAGTTCCATTTATATTTTAATTATTTTTAATAATTATGCAAGTTAAATCACAAATTAACTACTTCTTTTCACAGTGTCTAGATATCATATCAGCTGTAATATCAGAAACTTGTTCTCTTATATTTTCATCATAAATAATCTTTTTAATTCTTAATACTTTAGGATATCCCCAAGCACCAAATAATCCTCTTGGCGCTACCCATTCATTTTCATTCGTTTCAACGAAGATAGCCTTAATTATATTTAAAGCCGCTTTCTTAGGAGAATGGAAAACTATCTTCATTAAAGGATATACAAAAATATTAAATAATTTAGAATGACTTTTTGTAAATAATTCTGTAGCACAAATACCAGGATGAGTGATATTAACATCAATCGAACTATTTTCAAGTGAATTTTTAAGCGTAATAGCATTTGCCATCATAATTCTTTTTGAAATACCATACACTTTCATCTTATTCTTAGTATGTAATGACTGAAAATCAGAAAAATTAATCTTATAAAAATTAGCCGCTAAACTACTAACAAAAATCATTTTAGCATTTTCTTTTAAATCATAAATAATCTTTTTTGCTAAATAATAATTTCCTAAAGTATTAGTTGCAAAATGCATTTCATAACCATCTTTAGATAGACTTTTTTGTAAATGATATACACCACTATTATTAATAAAGATGTCTGCTTTTTGATATTTACGATCTACTTCTAATTGAAAATTATCAATAGACTCTAAGCTTGAGATATCAATATGCTCAATATATATTTTAGCGTCTGGGTACTTTAATAGTAATTGATTTTTAAGTGCTTCTGCTTTATCTAAATTTCGTGCGCCAATAATAACTTTAGCTTTTAACATTAATAAATAATCAACAATCTCTTTTCCAATTGAACCAGTCGCCCCAATTACGATTGCTAATTGATTAGTTAAAAGATGAGTATTTTTCTTAATCCATTTATCATATCCACTCATAAGTTACACCTCCTAAAGTTTCGCGCTAACAATACTTAGTAAATCATTATAACTATATTTACCGCTTGCTACACCTAATGCCATATCTACTACTTCATCGTCAGTAAAATCAATTAAAATACCATTCATTTCAAAAAATACTAACATTATTAAAATACCAATTCGTTTATTACCATCAACAAATGGATGATTACTTACTAATCCAAAACCTAATCTAACACCCTTTTCAAGTAAAGTAGGAAATAAATCTACTCCAGAAAAAGTTTGATACGGTGCTTCTAGTGCTGAGGCCAATAATCCTTCATCCCTAATCCCAACAGTTCCACCTGTTTTTAAAGTTAACACTTCATAAATACTTAACACATTTTCTTTACTAAATTTAATCATTTCGCCAACTCCTTAAAAGCTGAGATATGTTTTTTTAATATTCTTTTTGCGATTATTTCTATTTTTTCATCAACTGTTAACTCTAAATAATTTTCATTGGTAATATCAACTAATAAATAACGTGGTTTGTTGTTTTTAACAATTACTGCTTGACCATATAAATCAGCGGTTTTACTAGCTTTACTAAAATTTTGATTAGCTTCTGTCATCGATATTATTTGTTTTGTATCAATAATCATAAAATCAACCCCTCATTTTAAATTAGGTACTGTCAAAACCCATTAGTTTTGAGTTCCCTTTTTTATTTATTTTAACGACTTATTTAGTCGTAAAAACCTAACTAATTTAATATAACAAAAAAGATAGATTCCTTGATATAATTAAGCTACCACACCAATCATAG
>JBGVOE010000054.1:0-16036 GCA_045126355.1 Anaeroplasmataceae bacterium
GATTAGCCAAAAATATTATAAGAGATATACACAAAAAACACAAAAACGGTACCTACCTAAGATTTTAGATAGATACCGATTTTTTTTACTACCTAAGATTTGATAAGAAAACTACCTACCTACCTTAGAATTTAAAGAACCAAATTAAAAAGGAACAGTGATTGTAAGCTGTTCCTTTTTCTTAATTTTTATATTCTTATTCTTTTAAATCAATATGTTTAGTTTTCTTATAAATCATAAATAGACAAAATGCAAAAATTAAAGAAATGATTGCGAAAATAATTAATGAAATAATACTTGAATTATAATCTGTATCTTGATATATATTACCTAAAATAGCTCTTATTATGTAGTAAATTGATAGTAGTATGTACGAAATAAATCCAATAAATGTTACTATTTTTCTTCTTTTTAAGAATTTTATAGATTCTACTGGTGTAAATGTTGTATTGCCATCTCTAACGATATGCGTTGCCTTATATTCATCTGATAAAAATGCATATCCTATACCAAAATTAATCAAACATACGCCAGCTAATAGTGAGATTAATAATATCATACTAGCAACATCTGAAAATGTAGAAACCCACACTGATATTCCTATAAAGGCAATACCTAATAAAATGCAAAATATTCCTACTGGAACTTTTAAAACCAAAAGTAAAGTCTTAGTGTATTTATCCATAAAATAATATACCTCCTCTTTAATACAATTATAACATGGATTATAAAAATCTATAGCAGTTTTAAAAATAATTTTTAAATTCAGACTTATCTTGATATAAGTATCATCTTCGCTTTGACAGAGAAGTACTCTTTATTAACTAAATTTAAATAGATAAATCAAACGTGTTTTGTGGCCTTAAATACTTAGTTTTTTACTGTTGTAGTACATTGACAATTTTGTGTTTTCTTTACAATTTTAAAATTTTGTTGCTTTTATTGTTGAAAAATGGAAAAAATAGTGATAAGATAAAGTTGCAACATATAATTGTTGCGTTATCCCCAAATGTATATTTCAAATATACACACAATCCCCTTTTAATGTCCTTGGGCCCCCAACCCATGGACTCCCTAAAAATCCCAAGACCCAAAAAGGTCTTTTTTTATTTTTGCTATAAAGACTTCATTAATAAGAATATAATATAAGAAAAAGATTGTAGTTAAGCCATAATTTATATATTTATAGGTAATATTATAATTATGTAATTCGCCTAAATAACTAATTTAAAAATAGTTTTTTCTCTAATGAATGCAACAGATTATTTTAACTATAATTGTTGTTAAAAAATACGAGATTTAAATTTTTGTTTTAATTTCATAATGATTATGATATAATCAATATGATTCGGAGGTTTACGTATGGGACTTTTTGATTTTTTTAAGAAAAATAAGAATAAAAAACAAGAAAAATATAAATTAGGAATGCACAAAACTAGAGAAAATAGTTTTGGTTCAATTAAAAAAATACTAGAAGCACGTTCTACTATTGATGATGAATTATTTGATGAATTAGAAGAAGTATTCATTATGGCAGATGTTGGTGTTGATACAGTTATTAGCTTTGTTGATGATTTAAAAGATGAAGTTATGAAACGTGATATTAAAGATCCAACATTACTTCAAGAAATCATTATCGATAAGATGTTTGAAATTTATCTAAAAGGTGAAGTTGTTAATGCTAACTTAAAACTTAATAAGAACGGATTAAGTGTTGTTTTATTTGTTGGTGTTAATGGTGTTGGTAAGACAACTAGTATTGCAAAAATTGCTTATCAATTAAAACAAGAAGGTAAGAAAGTTTTACTTGCTGCAGGTGATACATTTAGAGCCGGTGCTATTGAACAATTAGCAACATGGGCTAAAAAAATCGGTGTTGATATTGTTTATAAAGACGCTGGTAGTGATCCATCTAGTGTAATGTTTGACGCTGTTAATAAAGCTAAAAATGAAGGCTATGATGTATTATTATGTGATACTGCGGGAAGATTACAAAATAAAGTTAATTTAATGGCGGAGCTTGAAAAAATTAAACGTGTTATTTCACGTGAATTAGATGGAGCTCCTCATGAAACTTTATTAACAATAGATGCAACAACTGGTCAAAATGGTATGCAACAAGCTAAGATTTTCATGGAATGTTGTCAAGTAAGTGGTATTATCTTAACAAAATTAGATGGTACTGCAAAAGGTGGAATTGTATTAGCAATTCGTAATGAGTTAGGTATTCCTATTAAGTATGTCGGATTAGGCGAAAAATTAGATGATTTAGAACCGTTTGATATCGAACAATATCTATACGGATTATTTGCTGATTTCTTTGAATAATGGATTTAATTAAAAGAGAATATCATATCGCATTATTCGATACATATAAGGAATTACTAACTGAAAAACAACAAGAATATTTTATCTTGTATTATTATGAAGATTTATCTTTAAAAGAAATTGCTGATTTCAAAAACGTAAGTAGAAATGCTGTTTTTGATCAAATTAAAAAAGTAATTAACATTTTAGAAGAATATGAAGAAAAACTAAAAGTGTTTGATAAAAGTGTTAAATTAGAAGAGTTTGCTACGAAACTTGATGCAGACTTATCTTTAGAGTTATTATCAATTATAAAGGAGTGATATCATGGCATTTGATGGTTTATCAAGCCGCTTACAAATGGCCTTACGTAGAGTTACTGGTAGAGGATCTTTAACTGAAAAAGACATTGATGAAATGTTAAGAGAAGTTAGATTATCTTTACTTGAAGCTGACGTTAACTATCGTGTTGTTAAAGAGTTCTTAGCTAATATCAAAGTAGCCGCAACAGGTGAAAAGATTATGAAAGGATTAAATCCAGGACAACAAGTAGTAAAAATTGTACGTGATGAATTAAAACGTGTTTTGGGTGAAGAAACACAAGAAATTAAATTTAAAATAAATGGTATGACTGTCTTAATGACTTGCGGGTTACAAGGTGCTGGTAAGACTACTGCAATTGGTAAGATGGCTCTTCATTACCGTAAAGTTAAAAAGAGTAAACCTTGCTTAATTGCTGCCGATATTTATCGTCCTGCTGCAATTGACCAATTAAAACAAATTGGGAAACAAATCGATGTTCCTGTCTTTGAATTAGGAATTAATACTCCAGTTGCTAAAATTGTTAAAGAAGGTATTAAATTTGCTAAAGATGGTGGGTATGATTTAGTAATTATCGATACAGCTGGTCGCTTACACATTAATGAAGAATTAATGGATGAGTTAAAAGATGTTAAAAAGATTGCAAATCCTGATGAAATCTTATTAATAGTAGACGCTATGACAGGGCAAGATGCAATTAATGTTGCCAAATCATTCCATGAAGCATTAGGCTTAACAGGTGTTATCTTAACAAAACTTGATGGTGATACTCGTGGTGGGGCTGCGTTAAGTATTAAAGCTGTTACAGATGTTCCTATTAAACTTATGAGTACTGGTGAACATTTGGATGAACTTGAAGTATTCCATCCAGACCGTATGGCTGAACGTATTTTAGGTATGGGTGATATGCTTACTTTAATTGAATCAGCTACTCAAAATATTACTGAAGATGAAGCTATGAATATGTTTGAACGTATGACTAGTGATAACTTCAACTACAACGATTTATTAAAACAATTTAAAATGATGAATAAAATGGGATCAATTTCAAAAATCTTAGGATTCTTACCTGGAATTGGTCAATTTAAAGAAGCATTGAATAATGTTGATGATCGTCAATTTGACTATATAAAAGCTATCATTTTCTCAATGACAAAAGAAGAAAGAGCTAATCCAGATTTAATAGACCGTTCATCTCGTCGTAGAGAAAGAATTGCCAGAGGATCTGGTAGAAGTGTAGCTGAAGTTAATAAATTACGTCAAATGTTAGACCAACAAAGAAAGATTGCTAAACAAATGAGCAATATTGATGAAGAAAAAGCCGCTAGAATTGCTAGTCAAGTTGAAAGTGGTAATTATGCAGGACTTAAGAGTACAATGGGTAATCCACAACCTTATGTTCACAAAGGAAAAGGAAAAAATAAAAATAGATTTAGATTTTAAGATGTAGGAGGTGTTTGTGATGAAGTTTTTATGTACTATACCAAATGTTGATGCTTTTCATAAAATTAAGCATTTATGCGATGGTGTTGTAATTACTAATAAGAAGTTCTCATCACGTTATGAAACCTCTTTTTCTTTTGATGAAATTTTACAGATTGTAAAAAGATGTAATACTGCTAGAATGGAAACTTACTTATTAGTAGATAACATTATTAGTGATGAAGATATCCCAGCTCTTAGAGAGTTAATTGAGACATTTAAAGACACAAACCTATATTATGTCTTTGGAGATTTAGCAGTTTATCAAATTTTAAAAGAGTTTAATATTACAAAACGCGGTGTATATAATCCAAGTACACTTATCACAAATTATGTCGATTTCTTATTTTGGAAAGAATTTAAGATTCGTGGATTATTCCCTACACTTGAAATTCCTTTAACAGATATCGATATTATTGGAAAAAATAAAAAGTTAAAATTATTCTATAAAGGTTTTGGAATGAATGTAATGTTCCATTCAAAACGTAAATTACTTTCTACTTATAAAGAACATAAAAATATTATGTATGACTTTGTAGGAAGTAATGATTTAACACTGATTGAAGAGACGAGAAAAGAAGCATATAAAATAATAGAAAATGAACACGGAACACATATATATCAACCAGGTATTCATAATATCCTACCCGCTATTGATATTGCCTCAGATGGACTAGATTATTTATTCTTAGATGGTACATTTTTAGATTGGGATAAATATATGATGGCTGTTGAAATATATAAAGACGCCCTACTAGATATGGACAGATTAAATTATTACAATATGAAGTTAGAAAAGTTATTTGATAATTTAACTTATAACTTCTTATTAGAAGATTCAATCTTCAGAAAGAGTGATTTTTAATGAAAAAGCCTGAATTATTAGCTCCTGCTGGTGACTTAGAAAAGTTAAAAATAGCTGTACTTTATGGAGCTGATGCTGTCTTTGTAGGTAGCAAAGAATTCTCTCTTCGTTCTCGTGCTTCAAACTTTACTATTGCCGATTTAGAGTTAGGCGCAGAGTTTTGTCATGCTCACGGTGCTAAACTTTATGTTACTACAAATATTGTTCCTCACAATAGTGACTTAATCGGATTAATAGATTATTTACAAGATTTGCAAGATGCTGGTGTTGACGCGATTATTTGTTCTAGTTATGCGGTAATGTATATTGCAAAACGTTATACAAATTTAGAAGTTCATATTTCAACACAACAATCTTTAGCTAACTCACTTGCGGTTAAGTTTTATGAAGAATATGGAGCAAGCCGTGTTGTTTTAGCTAGAGAATTATCAATTAAAGAAATTGAAGAAATTAAACGAAATACTAACCTTGAACTTGAAGTATTTATTCATGGTGGTATGTGTAGTAGTTATAGTGGTAGATGTATGCTAAGTAATCATATGACAAACCGTGATGCTAACCGTGGTGGTTGTGCTCACTCTTGTCGTTGGAACTATGACTTATATATGGGTGATGAATTAATTAGTGATAATGATCGTTTCCAATTTTCAAGTAAAGACTTAATGGCTGTTAATCAATTACCAAGATTATTAGAGTGTGCTGATTCTTTAAAAATTGAGGGAAGAATGAAAAGTATTCACTATATTGCCACAGTTACAAAAGTTTATCGTATGATTATTGATGAATATTTTGAAACTGGTACTGTTAAAGATTTAGACTACTATAAAAAAGAAATCGAAAAAGCAGAAAACAGATTATTCTCTCATGGATTCTTAGAAGGTATGACTACTATTAAAGAACAACTTTATAATATGCGTAGTGAAAATCCTACTCAAGATTTTGTTGGTATCGTTTTAGATTATAATGAAGAAACGCAAGAAGCATTAGTTGAAGTGAGAAATCATTTTAAACCATATTCTACACTTGAAGCATTTGGACCAAATCTACGTTCAACACAATTTCAAATAAAAGAAATTATCAATGAACGTGGTGATGTTGTAGATGCTGCACGTCATCCAAAAGAACATGTTTATATCTATAGTCCAATAAAATTAACTAAATACGATATGATTAGATTGGTGCGTTAGTGAAAACTATTTTAATTGATGGATTTACCTTTACATATGATGTTGTTAGAAATAATAGTCAAAAAAATCCAATAATTGTAAGAATTAAAGATAAAGAATACGTAGTTGTTTGGGCTCATTCTAATGTTAGTATTAATGAAATAGAAGATGTACTGACAAAGAAACTAGATTTTTTAAAAGAACGTCTTCCTAAAACTAATAAAGAATATATTATCCATGTCAAAGGTATCGCTTATAAACCTTACTTTTGTGTAAGTGGAGTTCCTGGTGTAACTATATTTGCAGACAATATTTATATCAGTGCCCTAACTAATGATTTAAAGGCTTATAAAAAAGTTTTAAATGATTATTACGCTTATATCATTGAAAGTGAACTTAAAAAGATAATGAGTGAAGCATCTCGTGATTTTTATGAGGTAAAGATGCCAAAAATTACGATTGAAGATTTCACAGGTCGTTTTGGTGATTGCGATGTATATAACAGGCATATTAGACTAGCTAGCTGCATAGCTAAGTATGATCCTAAATATATTAAAATTGTTTTATATCATGAACTAAGTCATTTATATGTAGCAAATCATTCTAAAAAGTTTTATGAAGTTTTCGAGTCTAAAATGAAAAATGCCAAAGAATTAGATAAGTCTATGGATAAAATACATTATTTTGACTGTTTATAGATGGTGATTATTTATGAAATATATTAGTATTGATGGTGTTTCTTTTTATTATGAAATTAAAAGAACAACTAAGAAGAAAATATACATAAGAGTTAAAGATGGTATAGTAAAAGTTTCTGCAACCAAAAACATCACTTTAAAAGAGGTTAAGGAACTTTTTGCAAAGCATATCGACTTTATTAAAGAACAACTTATCTTAACTAAAAAAGAAGATATTATTCATGTTAATGGTACTCCTTATAAACCTCGCTATTTTGTTGGTGATAAAAATAAGGTTATGATTATTGGCGATGAAATCCATCTTTATAGTAAGGATGATAGTTTAGAAAAGTATAAAAAAATATTATATGATTTCTACAAAAAAGAAGTAGAAAAAGAAGTAGAAAAACTAATTAGTGAAGCAAAGAAAGATTTTAGTGAAATAGCATTTCCTACTATCTCTGTGTGCTTTATGAAGAGTATGTTTGGTAATTATCATAAAGTAAAACATCATGTGAAGTTATCATCAATACTTGCTAAATATGATTATAAGTATATTAAATTTATTTTGTATCATGAATTATCTCATGTCGTTGAATTTAATCATACAAAAAAATTCTTTGCCTATTATGAAGCAAAATATCCTAACGCAATTAGTGTTAGAAAAGTATTTAAAAAAATAAAATATAACGATTGTCTTTAAAATATCTTTATTTTAAAATAATTTTGTTGTATAATATGTATTAGTCTTTTAGGAGGATAATGAATATGGCTGATAATAAAAAAGTATATCAATTAACTGAAGAAGGTAAAAAAGATTTAGAACTTCAATTAGATTATTTAAAAAATACTGCAAGAAAACAAAACATTATTGCAATTCAAGATGCAATGAGTCAAGGTGACTTAAGTGAAAATGCTGACTATAGTGCTGCAAGAGAAGAACAAAGTCGTATTGCTGCTGAAATTGCACGTATTGAAGATATCTTACAACATTCAAAAATCATCTCAAACAAAGATGCAAGTGATGTTGTAGCCTTAGGTAAAAAAGTTAAGTTAATTATTAACGGAATGGAAAAAGAATATAGTATTGTAAGTACGATTGAAACAGATCCTAAAAATGGTAAAGTTTCTAACGAATCACCATTAGGAGAAAATATCATGGGACACCGTCCTGGTGATGTTGTAAAATTCAGAACTGAATCAGATAGAGAAGTAGTTGTTGAAATTTTAGCTGTTTATGTAAGTTAATTAGAAGCTTAAATAGCTTCTTTTTTTCATTTTTAAGGGAGTTGATTAAGAATGTTAAAAATATTAAAATACGTAAAAAAATATTGGTATAGTGCACTTTTGGCTCCGATGTTAATGTTTTTAGAAGTATATATGGATATGTTACTACCAAAACAAATGACCCAGATGGTTGACGTTGCAATTCCAAGTGGAAACATCGAAATGATTGTTAAAGTTGGACTTATGATGTTACTTTTTGCCTTCTTAGGACTTATTGGAGGGGTACTATCTGGTGTATTTACAAACTATACAGGGTATAAATTCGCTAATGATTTACGAAAAGATTTATTTAAAAAAATAATGAATTTAAGTGTTATTGATGCTGCAGAATTAGAGACTGGTTCTTTAATTACACGTGTTACAAATGATATTACTCAAATTCAACATTTCGTATCAATGGCACTAAGAATGTTTATTAGAGCGTTAAGTTTATTTGTATTAGGTATTATTTTTACTATTAATATTAATTCTATTTTCGCTATTGTTATTGCCATTCTATTACCAATTGAAATATTGATTATGATTTTATTTATGAAAAAAGTGTTCCCACACTTCGGTAAAATTCAAAAACAATTAGATGATGTAAATATTATTGTTCATGAAAATGTTGGTGGTGTAAGAGTTGTAAAAGCATTTAGTAGAGAAGAATATGAAGAAGCACGCTTTACTAGCGCTAATGAAACTTATGCCAATACATTACTTACAATTAATAAATATTCTGCTATTTTAATGCCGGTTTTAACACTTATTATTTATATAGCTCAAGAAGCAATTTATTATATTGGTGGAACTGGAATTATTAATTTCTATAATCATTTAGAAACTGAACTTCATATTACAATAGGCCAAATATCTGCCGCTACAACATATATAACAATGATTTGTAATTCATTAATTAACTTAGGAATGATCTTTACTAATATGGGTAGAGCAATGATATCTGTAGGCAGAGTTAATGAAATCTTAAATTATGAAGTTACGATTTTAGATGGAGAAAATGAAACTATATTAGATGAAGAAATAAAAGGTGTTATTGAATATAGTAATGTTTGTTTTTCATATCCTAAATCAAAATCAATGGTGTTAGATGATATTTCATTTAAAATTAAACAAGGTGAAACTATTGCTATAGTAGGTGCGACTGGTTGTGGTAAATCAACATTAGTTAATTTAATGATAAGAATGTATGATACTACTAGTGGTAGTGTATTAATTGATGGAGTAGATGTTAAAGATTATAAGTTAGTTGAATTAAGAGATAAGATAAGTTTAGTACTACAAAAGAGTGAATTATTCAATGTTAGCATTAAAGAAAATATCTTATGGGGAAATCAAGATGCAACTATGGAAGAAGTAATCGAGGCTTCAAAAATTGCGCAAGCATATGACTTCATTATGGAAAAACCTAGTGGATTTGATGAGATTGTAGAACAAAAAGGAGCTTCACTTTCTGGTGGACAAAAACAAAGATTATCAATTGCAAGAGCTATTATTAAAAAGCCTGAAATTATTATTTTTGATGATTCAACTAGTGCCCTTGATTTAGTAACTGAAGCTAAATTATATAATGCTTTAAACGATTATTTAAAAGATACTACTAAGATAGTAGTAGCTCAAAGAATCGCAACCGCTAAAAATGCTGATAAAATTATTGTTTTAGATAATGCGAAGGTTGTTGCTTTTGATACACATGAAAATTTAATGAGAGATTGCTTAATTTATCAAGATATTTATAATTCTCAATTAAAGAGAGAAGGTGAAGATAATGAGTAGTAATCCAAATCAAGAAAAGCGAATGCAACAACAATCATTTAATCGTGGTAGAATGCGTGGTCAATTTAGTGGTGTGAAAGAAAAGCCAAAGGATTTAAAAGCTAGTATTAAAAGATTAGCGGCCTATGTTGCTTTAAATAAGAAATTATTTATTATCTTACTTTCTGTAGTTTTAATAAATACATTTATAACTTTATATAGTAATGTCTTAGTTAAAGATGTAATTGCCTCACTAGGAACAATTGATGATAACTTTAATTTTATTACTAATCCTGATAAAGATTTATTTTTCTTATCTTTAGTTTTATTAGTTATCGCTCATTTAATTCACTCAGTATTACAATATTTATCAAGCCTATTAAGTGCTCATTTATCTGTTAGAACAGTTAAAAAGTTAAGAAATGATTTATTTAATCGTATTGTATATTTACCAATTTCATATATTGATTCACATCCTCATGGAGATATAATGTCAAGAATGACAAATGACGTTGATAATGTATCTAATGCGATTTCATCAACAATTACTTCACTTGTCTCAGGTGTTATTACTGTTTTAGGTTGTTTTGTTATAATGGTTATTTATTCTCCACTATTAACGCTTGTTTGTTTATCAGTATTAGTAATTACACTAGTATTTACAACTTTAATGAATAAATATGTTAGGCCATTATTTTCTAAACAACAAAAAACCTTAGGACAGTTAAACGCTCATACTGAACAAATGGTTACAGGTTATAAAACAATTGTAGCTTATAATCATCAAGATGAAGCAATATTAGAATTTAATGAAAAATCTGATTTATTTGCTAAACAAGGAATGCTTGCTCAAATTTGTGCTGGGTCTATGGGACCTTGTATGAACTTTATTAGTAACTTAAGTTATTTTATTGTTTGTATTTGTGGAGCACTGTTTATCGCTTTAAATATAGGTGGCCCAATTTATGACTTTAATGGACTTGATGTAGCTACAGTAATTATGTTTTTAACATTAACAAAACAATTTACTAGACCAATAAATCAAATAGCTCAACTTTATACAGGACTATTAAACGCACTAGCAGGAGCTGAACGTGTATTTAATATTTTAGATGAGGTTGTTGAAGACTTTAGTGGTAAAGTTAAAATTGATATGGAAAATATTGAAGGTAAGATTGATTTTTCTCATGTTAAGTTTGGCTACGTTGAAGAAAAGACAGTTTTAAGTGACTTTAGTGTAAGTGTTAGAAGTGGTCATAAGATTGCTTTAGTAGGAGCTACTGGTAGTGGAAAAACTACTATAGTTAATTTACTTTTAAGATTTTATGATATTAATAGTGGTAGTATCAAAATCGATGGTGTAGATATTTTTGATATATCAAAAGAAGATTTACGTAATTTAATTTCAATTGTTCTGCAAGATCCAGTTTTATTTAAAGATACTATTGAAAACAACGTTAGATACGGTAAGTTAGACGCAACAGACGAAGAAATTGATGCGGCATTAGAGTTTGCAAATTGTTATTCATTTATTAATAAATTACCTTTAGGAAAACAAACATTATTAACAGAAGGTGCGACAAATATAAGTTTAGGGCAACGACAATTAATTACAATCGCTAGAGCTGTTTTAGCTAATCCGAAAATTTTAATTTTAGATGAAGCCACAAGTAGTGTAGATACTAGAACTGAAAAAAATATTCAAGATGCGATGGTAAGATTGATGAAGGATAGAACATCTATTATTATTGCGCACAGATTATCTACGATAAAAGATGCTGATTTAATTGTTGTATTAGATAAGGGTATAGTGATTGAAATGGGTAATCATAATGAACTTATCAGTAAAAAAGGACAATACTATAATCTATATCAAACACAATTTAAAGGAATTGAAACATAAAAAATCTTTTCATACATAAGATTTTTTGGTAAAATAAAAGAAAAAGGAGATTTTAATAATGGCAAAGAAAAAATTAAATAAAGATTTATTATTTGTTGTAACAGTAGCAGCTATGGCTTTAGGATTAATGGCATTTGTAGCAATGTTCTTCCCAGCTGTTAAAATGACTGTTGAAGGTATTTTTGGAACATATGAATCAGAAGTTTCAGGAGTTTTAGCAGTATTTGGTGGTAAAATTACAGAAGGAAATGATAAATTCCAACTTACAGTAGCTGAATATGGTTTTAATACATTAGCATTCATTGGTTATTTATTACCACTTTTATCAATTCCACTAGCTTACTTAGCATTTAAAGACAAAAAGAACTTATTCAGTTTTGTAGCAATTGGCTTAACTTTAGTAGGTGCAATCTTAATTTTCTTAGAACCTTCATTATTCGCAAGTGTTAATGAAATCAATGAAAATATCGTATGCAGCGCTTTAGTAGGACCAGTTTTAGGTGGAATATTCGCTATTTTAGCTGGCTTAGCTAATGGTGCAGTAGTTTATTTAAAAAAACAATAAAAAATTAGATGACTTCAGTTAATGAAGTCATTTTTTCTTTTTAATTTTAATATTTATATGATAAAATATTAAAGGTGAGAAAAATATGCAAAGTATCTATAATTTATCGTTAGCTGATTTAAAAGAATACTTTATTAATAAAGGTGAAAAACCATATCGATCAATTCAAATTTTTGAATGGTTATACCGTTTTAAAGTTCGTTCTTTTGACGAAATGACTAACCAAAAGAAAAGTATAATTGAATTATTAAAGTTAGATTTTAATTTAGATTTATTAGAATTAGTTGAAAGACAAATATCTTCTGATAAGACTGAAAAGTTTTTATTTAGATTAGAAGATGGAAGTTTAATTGAAACAGTTTTAATGAATCATGTTTATGGAAATTCATTATGTGTTACAACACAAGTTGGATGTAATATGAATTGCGCTTTTTGTGCGAGTGGAATGCATAAAAAACAAAGAAATCTATCAACAGCGGAAATCATATTACAAGTGATGAGTGTAAGCGAAATAATTGGCAAAAGAATTTCTCACATCGTTATTATGGGAATTGGAGAACCTTTTGATAATTACGATAATGTTATTAAATTTATGAAGATAGCTAATGAGCCTAAAGGCTTAGAAATTGGTGCTAGACATATTAGTGTATCTACTTGTGGATTAGTTCCTAAGATTTATGATTTTGCAAAAGAAGAAATGCAATCAAATCTAGCAATAAGTCTTCATGCACCAACAAATGAAGTTAGAAATCAAATTATGCCAATTAATAAAGCATATCCACTTGAAGTTTTAATCCCCGCGATTAAAGATTATATTAATGCTACTAATCGTCGTGTGACATTAGAATATATCTTATTAAGAGATTTAAACGATACAAAAGAATGTGCGAATAAATTAGCTGATTTAATTTTTGGAATGAATGTTTATGTTAACTTAATTCCATATAATGAAGTTAGGGAAAAACCATTTAAACGTTCTTTACCTAGCGCGATGAAAGAGTTCTTTGATACCTTAAAAAAACGTGGTATTAATGTAACACTACGTCAAGAACAAGGTCATGATATCGATGCTGCTTGTGGGCAATTAAGAAGTAAAAAAATGAATAAGGACGCTTAATTTAGTAAATACTAATATGGGTGTTTATTATGCGTCTAATTATTAGTATTTTGTTATATAATTTATTGCTGTGGGCTGTTTTATTTTATGTTATCTTTTTTTCTAATACTGATATCAAAATGAATTACTTAAAAGATGTGAGTGGCTTGAGTGAAGAAGAGGGAATTTTATTACTTTCTGATTACGAGGTTGCTGTTGAATATATAGAAAGTGATAAGGAAAAATCAACAATTCTTTATTCAAAACCTAATCAAGGTGAATTAGTATATGAAAATCAGATGATAACTTTATATGTGTCTAAAGGTTATTATTTAGATAGATATAAAAACTTAGAAAATCTAATTTATGATGATATGAAAGATTATTTAGCAAAATTAATTAATGATTATCAAGTAGAAATTGTTATCACTTATAAAAAGGACAATCATTTGTTAGATGGTCTAATATATAATCAAATTACTAAAGATGAATTTATTGAAGAAAAAGATGTATTAGAATTAGTTGTTATTTCTAATCCTAAGACTGTTAAAATACCTGATTTTACAGGATGGCATTACAAAGATTTAATTAAGTATTCGATTGATAATAATATTAATTTTATTTTTGAATACGTTATATTATTATATCCAGCCAACTACGCAGTAGGTCAAAGTGTTGAGGCAGGAAGTATGGTTTTAAAAAATAGTAATCCAATTACTATATATTTAGCAAAGGAGAATTAGTTGATGAGTTTAGGAAGAGTTATTAAAGGAGTAGGCGGAATTTATACTGTGTTAGATTTAGACACAAAAGAATATGTTACTTTAGGATTAAGAGGGAAACTACGCTATATGGTAGTAGATAAAAATTCAACTTTTAATAAACAAATAACTCATAAAACTAAATTAGAAACTAAGACGATAAAAATATCACCAAAAGTTGGAGATTATGTTTTATATAGTGATAATATTATTACCGAAATAAAACCAAGAATTAATGATTTAATCAGACCAAGTATCGCAAATGTGGATCAAGTTTTATTACTATTTGCGGCTAAAAAACCTGATTTCCAGTTGAATTTATTAGATCAATTTTTAGTACTAATGGAAGAAGAGAATGTTAAAGCTAAAATCATTATAACTAAGATTGATTTGCTTACTGAAGAAGAATTGATTAATATGAAAGAAGTGCTTTCTTATTATGAAAAGATAGGATATGAAGTATTCTTTGTTAATAGTAAAACTAAAGAAGGCTTTGAATCAATCTTACCTATTTTTAAAGATAAAATAAGTGTTTTATCTGGACAAACTGGTGCAGGGAAAAGTACTTTTATCAATTCTTTAATTCCTGGGTTTAATCTTCAAACGCAAGAAATATCAGAAGCTTTAGGGCGTGGTAAACACACAACTACAGCTACCGAATTATATGAATTTGAAGGTGGATTTATTGGAGATACTCCTGGATTTTCTAAATTAGATTTTTCAATTATGGAGGCAACACAAATTAAAGATTACTTCATTGAATTTAGTAAGTTTGAATGTAAATTTAGAGGATGCCTACATGATAAAGAACCAGGGTGCGCTATTAAAGAAGCAGTTTCAAGCGGACAAGTTTTAAAAGATAGATATGATAATTATCTAAAGTTTTTAAATACAATTAGACAAACAATAAAAAAATATTAGGAGGAAATATATATGACTAAAATTTCACCATCAATCCTATCTTGTGATTTTGCAAATTTAAAAAATGATATTGATACAGTTATATCTGATATCGACTATATTCATATTGATGTAATGGATGGTTTATTTGTTAATAATATTTCATTTGGTATTCCTGTTATTAAATCAATTAGACCGCATTTTACAAAATTGTTTGATACTCATTTAATGATAGTAAACCCAGAAAGATATATAGATGCTTTTTCTAATGCAGGAGCTGATTTAATTACTTTCCATATTGAAGCTACAGAAGACTCTAATAAGGTTATTAATATGATACATGAAAAAGGATTAAAAGCAGGTATCTCTTTAAGACCAAAAACAAAGGTTGAAGAATTAATTCCTTATTTAGATAAGGTTGAATTAGTATTAGTAATGAGTGTAGAACCAGGCTTTGGTGGTCAAGAATTTGATCCTAGCGCAATAGAGAAGATTAAATGGTTAAAAGAATATAAAATGACTCACAACTTAAACTATGAAATAGAAGTAGACGGTGGAATCAATGATATAACAGGTAAGTTATGTAAAGATGCCGGAGCAGATGTTTTAGTGAGTGGTTCTTATATTTTTAAAGCAGTAAATAGAAAAGAAAAAATTGAGTTACTTAAGTAATATTAAAAAATAAATCGCATATATTTTACTGTGAGGTGAAATACATGCGATTTTATGTTATTAAGCTACCAAAATGGTTGTCGCGTATCATCTCTTGGTTCGCTAAAATATTTAGTAAAAAAAATAAAGATGATTAATCATCTTTTTTTATTATATTCGGGCTTTGTCCGAATATTAAAACCACACGCTATGCGTGTGTGACTAGAGGTAGCTTCGTGCGTTGTTAAATAAAAATCCCCCATGATATAATGAATATGGCTGGCAACCAATTCAAATATCAAG
>JBGVOE010000055.1:0-25122 GCA_045126355.1 Anaeroplasmataceae bacterium
TTGTTTTCTTAAATATAAAATTAATAATGGAACAAAAACAGCTATAATAAACAAATCAACAAACAGTGCATATAGCCAAGGCAAGCCTTCATTAACAAATGTAAAATCAAGTAATGCTGTAAATGTTTGTGCTAAACCAATGAAAACAGCAATTCCAAAATATCTGTTAAAACTATCTTTATATGATTTTTCTTGTTTGTATTTCTTATATAATTCAAATGCACCTAACAACATAAAGACAATCATAAAAATATAGTCAATTAATAAGTTAGCACGAGTATCTAACAATATTCTAGATAACCAAAATATTATTACATATAATCCGGTAATAACTTTAGAATATATAGAGTATTTACTAGACTTAACAAATATTAATAAAATTAAAACAATTGAAAATATTATTTTAATTATAATATCCATTCCAATTTTATTAGAAAATTCAATGCCTTCTTTTGAATCACCTAACCATAAAATTAAAATATAAAAAGCAATGCTTAAAACAAAAAATCCAATAGAAAATAAAATGTAAATTAAATTTCTATTTCTAAACTTTTTAGCGTCCGTTTTATTTTTCTTAAATTCCATCAGAATATAAGGTTGAGGCGTAAAAGAGTAAGTTTTATTAACCTGCTTAATTGCTTCCTTAATATTATTAATATAAAAATTTAATTCAGCTTTGTTTAAAATATTTAACTTAGACTCTTCTAAGATATCTAATAGGTCACCATCTAAATCAATAATAAAAGGTTCTTCATCACTAATCCCTAAGATAATACAAGGAATAAGCACTTTCTTATCAAATCTAAAATAAGCTAGGCAAGAATACTTATCATAATAATGCATTTTACCATCTACAGTAAAGAAATCACTACTAAATTCAATCTCTTCACCATTTAATGTTTTATATATTCTATTTCCTGTTTTAGTTTGTAACTTTACTAAATCTCTCTTAGTTTTTTCCTCATTAATTTGTTTTATTAATTTTGGTCCAATAATACAGTAAATAACTGTACTAGATAACAAAATAACACCTGATAAAATCATTAAGATTATTCCAAAGACACTGTTAGAATCACTATCTAATAAAAATGCACCAGGTATTAATGGAACAAATGAGCCAACAATACCTACTAATAAATAAATTATTAAATATTTATTACTTTTTTTAATTAATTCTTCCATTAAATTCACTCTCCCAAAAAATATTTATTTCCCCTAGTTAATCTTATTTTATAATATTTTATAAAGAAAATCAGTAGAAAAAAAGAAAAGTGGCTATTAACCACTTTACCTATTAGTATTTTCTAATTTTTCCATCTAAACCATGTAAAACAACATAACTACCGTCATCTTTGTTTTTACATAAATGTTTAGCGTATTCTAAAGCTTCTAATTGAGTTGGGAATAATTTAATAACTTTACTAGAACCTTGAATGAATACTTTCCATTCTCTACCTTCTTCATCGTTTTCTCTCTTAGTTACGTGATAAACTGTTTTTGCTACTTCTGCCATTTTCGTCTCCTCCATTATAATGTATTCGTATCTTTTTATACTTTTATTATATAATTTTGTCGAATAACAGTAAATATTTTTTTTACAAAATAACTAGAAATTTACTACTAACAGGCACTTTATAGTTAAAATCACCAAATTATAGTTTAAAAACAGCTATACATTCTCTATCATCATATTCTTCAAATTGATCCATACAATCAAGTTGAGTAATAAAAGTAATATCGCTTTGACTATTTAAATACTTTAAATATTCTTTTGAAGGATAATAGAAAAATAGTTTAAATTCTCTTTCATTTTCTTCTTTGCTACGTCTTAAATTATTAATAACACATTCTAATACTTCAATATTAAAGGGATTAAAAAAATAAGCTCCTGTTACATCTATATCGATAGCATAATCACGTGCGTCACAATTAACAAATGATACTCTAGCACTTGATAAGGCAGTTTGACTATTTTTAAGCGCACTATTATATAAGCGATTATCAAATTCTACACCAATCATTTTAGGCTTAACACTATAAGCAAGATAGAAATCAACTCTACCTTTACCGCATCCAAAATCAATAATTTTATCGCGTTTACTTATATAACCACTATTAGCTAAAGTTTGCAAAACACAGTAAGGAGTTGCTTCATAAGGGTAGTTTATAGGAGTTGATACAGAATCATCTCTACCATTTGTTTTAATTTTTAAAAAACGATCTAATTCAACTTCTAATTCATACATATTCATCACCCCTTATTATATTATTTTACACTACTATTATATATTATAAACATTTATATACCAAGTTAATAAAAACAGAATAACCAACAAGATTACTCTGTTTATATTATTATTTAATTACTTCAAAATCAATTTCTTTTACTAATTTATCATGTAAATATAATCTTAATTTAGCATTTCCAGCTTCACCAATTGTTTTAATATAAGTTCCACCAGCACCGCCTCTTAATGTCATAACTTTTGGTCCTATAATTTCAATTGGTCCTAAAACTTCTAAAGTTAAGCCTTCGTTAAATACATTAAGCTGATTATTATTTTCATCTACTGCCTTTACTCTAATAGCAGCAACATCATATGTATTTTCTTCAATTAATTTATCATGTGATAATTCTACATTAAAGTCAAGTTTTTTTACAGGCTGACGTAATACAGTTTTAACAACCTTACCATCTTTAACAGCTTCAAAACGATAAGTAGTAACTGTTCCTCCCCAGTCAGTAATGTATTTAGCTTGTAGGGAGAATGGTAAAGAATATTTCATACCATATAAAACCATGCATTTAAACATTAATAATTTAGTTTTAAATGGAATATTTGTAACACCATTTTTATTAATTGATAAAATGATTTTTTTAATATCTATTGCCTTTTTAACAGAAAAGCCTTCTTCACTAATTAATAAATCACCAATAATATCATCAATTAAAATAGGAGCATGAGGAATATTAGAATAAGGTGAATTTTTAGGATAGAAAGTTTTAATGAACTTAGTATCTTTATATAAATTCACATAATCAGCATTCGTTAAAGCGTATATATCTTTAATAATACAAGCGTTATGTTCTCCGATATCCATTGTAGATGAGATTTCTAATACATCTTCATAGTCTACTTGAGATTGGTATAAAGAAGCAACAAATTTTTTATTTCTGTACATATCAAGTACACCATGATAGCAAATTCGATCACCGCTACCAAAATCTTTATGAGTATTGTAATCAGTCATACACCAACCAATTCCACCACTACAACCATCTAAACCATAATAACCATTCATAACTTTAGCGTGACGCATAAAATGTTCAACTCTTCTATCTTCTTGATCAAACATCTTAGTAGGGAACATATGTCCTCCGTATTCAGTTATTAAATATGGTTTATCAACATTTGGAGTAACTACTTTTTTCAATCTAACACCAGGATTTGTTCCATCATGTGAGAAATCATTATAAGAATAAACATCTTCTAAAAGTGAACTTTGTAAGAAACAACGAACACCTGTAGTTTGTCTTGTAGGATCTAATTCATGAGCCACTTTATTAGTAGCCTCATAGAAAGAATCCAAGTCTCCACTTTCATTAATTCTTACACCCCAAATCATAATAGACGGATGATTACGATATTGTAAAATCATATCTTTTGTATTATTAATGGCAACCTCTTGCCAATCTAAATTACCAATATATTGCCATCCAGGAATTTCAGTAAACACTAATAACCCTAACTCATCGCAAGCATTAATAAAATGTTTTGATTGTGGATAATGAGATGTTCTAACAGCATTTAATCCTAAAGTGTATTTTAATACTTTAGCATCATCAACCTGCATACTCTTAGGCATTGCGTATCCTACATAAGGATAGGCTTGATGACGATTTAAGCCTCTAATGATAACACGTTTACCATTTAAATAAAAACCGTCTTTTTTAAATTCAACAGTTCTAAAACCAATTCTATCTACTCTTATATCATATACTTTATTTTCATCATAAAGGATTGTTTTTAAATTATATAGATTAGGATTATCGATATCCCAAAGTAATACATTTTCAATTTCATGATATAATTTCATCTCATCAAAACGATGAATCAGATTATCATTTAAATCATATAATTCTTGTCTATATTTTAAATTATTATCTATACTAAATGTAACTTCACAATCTAAAATAACGTCATTTTCTTTTAAACTAACTTTTGGAAAAACGTCCTTAATATGAGCTTTTTCTTTGATATCTAAATATACTTCACGATAAATTCCACCATATGTCATATAGTCAATAACATTACCAAAAGGTGGTAAATTTAAATTTTCATTACTATCAACTTTAACTAAAACAATATTATCTTTACCTATAATTAAATCGTTACTTAAATCAACAGTAAATGCAGTATAACCACAGTTATGTGTTTTTAAAAGTTTACCATTTAAATATACTTCACTTTTATGTCCTACACCCTCAAATGTTAGTAACAAACTCTTATTAGACCATGATGAATCCGCAAATAAAGTAAATTGATAAGCACTAACCATTTGATAAATACTCTCATCAAAATAATTATATGGTGTTTCAATAACGCTATGTGGAATACGAACTTCCTTATAATCTTTTAAAAGTCCATTTAACATTTCTTCTTTAAAACAATTGTTAAATCTCCAACCGTCATTTAAATATATTCTTTTACCCATAATAAAACCTCCGATATAATATCACCACTTAATTATAACTTATTTAACCAGTAAAGTCATATCTTTTTTACTCATTTCCTTTTTTTATATAGAAGGATAATTTTTCTTACTTATATTCAGGTAACCAGTCTTTATGTGCTTCAAATAAATCATCACATAAAGCTTTTATATCATCCATACTTAATTCACTAGAAGTATGTGGATCTAAGTATGCTGCCATATAAACTAATTCTTTCTTACGCTCGCGTGCCGCTAAAATAGTTAAGTTTTGAACATTTATATTTGTTCTATTAATTGCCGCACATTGTTCTGGTAAATCACCTACATATGTTGGGTGAATTCCTTCACGGTCTACTAAACAAGCTACTTCTACACAGCAATCTGCTGGTAAATTAGTAATTAAACCTTTATTTAATACATTACCATGCATCTTATAAGGAATATTATTTACAACCGCATTAATAATACCAGCTGCAAATTCATGAGATTTTATGTGTTCAATATCTTCGTGAACTAATTTTTCTCTCATATCGTTCCAATCAGCAATTTGTTTTACACAACGACGTGGATATTCATCTAGTGGAATATTAAACTTTTGGATAAATTCAGGATATTTATCTTTAATATACCAAGGAGTATATTCGCTAGTATGTTCACTAGATTCAGTAATATAGTATCCAAAGTGATGCATCATATCATGACGAACTAAATCCCAGTTCATTGTTTCTATATATTCACCACTTAAGCTTCTTCTCTTAATTTCTGGATATAAATCATTATTATCCATATCAGTAACCTTTAATAACCAAGCTTGATGATTAATACCGGCGATAACTTCTTTACAGTTATCAATATATTCATTCATTTTTAAAGATTCAAATAATCCTCTAGTACAACATTGAACAGAATGACATAAACCAACTGTGTTAGGCCATAAATATCTTTGTAAGTATCCTGTTAACATAGCCATTGGGTTTGTATAGTTAATAAATAAGGCATGTGGACAAACCTCTTTCATATCAGCTGTAATTTCTTCTAAAACAGGAATTGTTCTTAAAGCTCTAAAAATACCTCCAATTCCTAATGTATCTGCGATAGTTTGTCTTAACCCATATTTTTTTGGAATTTCAAAGTCTATTACAGTACAAGGTTCATAACCTCCTACTTGAATAGCGTTCACTACAAACTGTGCACCTGATAAAGCTTCTCTTCTATTTAAAGAGGCAAAAATCGTAGCTTTACCATTATATTTTTTATTAATATTTTCTAACATCAATCTAGAATCTTCTAATCTAATAGGATCAATATCATATAAGGAAATATAAATTTCTCCTAATTCTGGCGTTAAGATACAATCACCTAAAACATTTTTAGCGAAAATTGTACTACCAGCACCTACAAAACAAATTTTAACCATTTAAAAACTTCCCTTCTTTTTATATTTTTAGTATAACATAAATTTTTTGATACAATAAATTAAATATATAAAACATAATTTTAATACACAAAATACATAATCTATTTTATTAAATATGTTATATAATAATATAAAAGGTAGGTGCATTTTTTTATGAATATAAAACATTTAACAAATGTATTAGAAAATGAAAAACCATTAGATAATTTAATACTTGACGGAGGATATACTTCTATTTTCCCAACAATTGCTTGTATTGGTGATAGCTTATCAAGTGGTGAATTTGAACATGTAGATGATAGTGGTGTTAGAACATATCATGATAAATTTGAATTTTCTTGGGGACAATTCATCGCTAGAGCCACAGGAAATAAAGTATATAACTTCTCACGCGGTGGTATGAGTGCGAAAGAATATATTGAGTCTTTTGCTGATCTAAATGATTTATATAATAAAGATAAAATTGCTAGTTGCTATATAATCGCTTTAGGATTTAATGACCTATTAAATCTTAATCAACCATTAGGTGATATAAGTGATATTGATATAAATAATTTAGAAAACAATAAAGATACATTTGCTGGTTGGTATGCTAGAGTTATAAGTAAATATAAAGAAATTTCTCCAAATGCAAAATTCTTCTTTGTTACTATGCCAAAAGAAAACTCAGCCAACGATCCAAATAATATGATTAAAAAAGCCCATGCAAAGTTATTACACGCTTTAACAAAATTATATTCAAACTCATATGTTATTGATTTATTTGAATATGCACCTATATATGATGATGATTTTAAACAAAAATTTTATTTAGAAGGACATATGAATCCAGCTGGTTATAGACTTACAGCAATTATGATTGCCTCATATATTGACTATATTATTAGAAGTGATTTTAAATCTTTTTCACAAGTTGGATTTATAAACACAGAATACTATAAAAAAGAATTAGAATAAATTTCAAAGATAGGAGATTTGTTTATGTTAATTGATTTTCATGCACATTCAAAAGGAATAAGTAAATGTTGTCAAATTGAAGGCGACAAGATGGTTGAAGTGGTAAAAGAAAAAGGAATGGACGGAATTATTTTAACAAATCATTATGATAAAAGTTATGTAATAGATAATGATATTATTGGCTTAGCTAAAAGATATATCGACGAATATTATTATGTTAAGGAATGTGGAGATAAAATAAATATTAAAGTATTTTTTGGTATTGAAGTTACAATGAGTAAACATGATAACCTACATATGTTAGTATATGGAGTAAAACCTGAATTTATTTTAAAATACCCTGATATTTATGATTATGAAATTGATAAATTATCTAAAATAGTTCATGAAGAAAATGGAATCTTAGTCCAAGCTCATCCATACCGAAAAGGAGTAGATAAATTACTAGATTTAAAATATTTAGATGGGATTGAAGCAAACTGTCATCCACTTTATGATGGTTCTTATTTATATAGAATTACTACCTTAGCAAAATTAAAAAACAAAATAGTAACTTGCGGTGGAGATTATCACGCAGATACACATCGTGTTAAATGTGGAGTTTATTTAGCAAATGAAATAAAAGATGAAATAGAAATCGTCAATTATTTACTTAATAGTAAAGAGATTCTTCTTCACTTACAAGAACCAGATAGTATGGAAAGTTATCAATATAAGTTTGAAAAATAATATTTAATAGGCTCATTTTTTTGAAGCCTATTTTTTTTGCAAAAAAAAGAATGTGCAATTAAACACATTCTCAATTTTAATCATTATTTTGATTCTAATTTTGCTTTTACTTTTTCAACTACAACTTTTGTAATTAAATCCATACCAGCTGCGTTTGGATGTAATCTATCAACTGTATATGAAGTTATTGTACTTCCATTGATTCCTGTTTCATTATATAAATCAATAACATTTACACCTAAATTAGTAGCTATAGTTTTAATAGCATTTAAATATTGGTTAATACTAATACCTGCACCATTAACATCACTACTCATTCTCTTACGATCTGAAAGGAATGTACAACAGAAAATTTCAGCATCAGGATAAGTTTCCTTCATGTTTGTAATTGTTCTTCCATAAGCTTCAGAGAAATTAGTTGGATTTAATGGAGCTGTAGTAGTTCCATCATATGAACCAACTGCTGTATTAGCAGCATAATCGTTTACTCCCATAAATACAACAATAACATCTGGTGCGTGTTTTTTATTATTATGTAGGTTTTTAGAACGAACATTATAAGTTTGAGCTGTATTAATTACAGAACCACTCCATGAATTATTAACACATATTTCATAACCTAATTCGTTTGCAGCTTGTTTCCACCATGTGTCATTTGATGTTAAATTTGCACCTGTGTAATTGTTATTTGGATACCAAATTGCATTTGAACCAATAGTTGGATTATATGAAGTAGAATTACTAATTCCATTAAATGTTGAAATACTATCACCTAAGAAAGAAATATAATTGATATCATCTTCAACAAATCCACCGTTTGTATTAACCTTATCTTTTGTTCTATAACCTTCAATATCAAAGACTAATGAATGGTTATTGTTACCTTTGTTATCAAAAATACGATTATAGAATCCATGTGTACCATTATTTCTTAAGAAACCTGGTAATACAGTCATGTAAGGATCACCAAACGCTAATGTTTCATCCTCACCAACAACAATATGTAAATTTTCACAAGTTACCCAGTCACCTGAACTTACTTCATTTAATTTACCTGTTAACTCTAATCTAATTAATTTACCATTATCATATGTACATTCATTTTGTTTAGTGCTGAAATCACTTTTTACAACATAAATTGGAATATATAAATTACTTGAGTTTTTATTATATCCACTTGCAAATGAATGGAATTGGAAAGAAATCTTAGTAACTACAGTATTAGAAAATAATGTAGTATCATATAAAGCAAATGGTGCGTAGTTTGGTAAGAATGGAGAACTACCAGCAAATGCGCTACTATCAAATAAAGTTTCAGTAACAGTATAAATAGCGCTATTAAATGTAACATCATAATTTTGGTTAGTCCATGAACCTTTAATTTCATATTGACCAGATTTTGGTGTTTCAACAGTTAAATTAACACCTAAATCATCTTGGTCAAGAACACCTTCTACACTATATGTTAATTCTTTTATTTCACCCAATGGTGAAGTTTGATTATCAATTGTAACAACTGCTTTTTTCTTAGTAATTACTAAATTAGCATCTAAAGATTTTAATAATTCTTTATCTTTAGTAATTTTCAAAGTAACTACATAACTACCAGCGTCAACTTTATCATTATTAACATACTCTGTGTAAACACCATCTGGAATGTTTTCTGCTACAACAGAATGTGCTTTACCATCATATTCAACTTCTAAATCGTTAAATACAATACCATCTAAATTAATCTCTTCTTGTTTAGTTTCTGTTTCTGGTTCTGTTGGTGTAGGTGTTGGAATCGTTGTTGTTGGTGGTACAACTTCGGTATTTGACTCTGTACATGCACTACATACTAAAACCAACATTAAAACTAAACATAATAATATCTTTTTAAATTTTTGCATTTTTTTTACTCCTTAAAATAGAAAAACACGAAGAACAATAAAATTAATTATTGCTCTTCTTATTTTTACTTATTCTTCTCTTTTTCTTCTAACAACAATAGTTGCCATTGATAATAAAGATAGGCTTACTAATGAAGCTAATACACTTCCACCACATCCATTATCTTCCGCAGGTTGTTGTGGATTTACTACTGGTGGATTAGGTTGAGTAGGTTGATCAGATCCACCTGGTTGTGTTGGTTCATCAGGAAGACTTGTTTTATTAACAATGAATTTATCAGTATACATTGTAAAGATATCTTGAGCTAAGAATACACCAGCTGAACAAATTACTTCATAATGATCTCCTTCATCTTCAAACCAAACTAAATCAGCTGAAAGTGTTTCTTGGAAACCATCATAATATGTAACTGTAACTTCAAAATCTTGTTTTTCTAAATCAGCGCCAGCCGCTAATGTGAAAGATACACCTTCAATTTTCTTAGCAAATTCATAGAAATAGTTACAGTGGTTATTTGTAATACCAGTAATACCATTTTTAATAGCAGCATTAGCTGTTGAAATTGGATCATAAGTCCAATACCATCCCATAATACCTCTGTCTTTTAAAACATATTTATCATCTGCTGCTGAAATATGAGTGTAATGTGTATCTACACCTGTATTAAATGTACCCATCCAATATAAGATAGCTGCCATATTGCTAGTTCTAGCTTCATTTAAGTTAGCAGTTGGGATTTCGGGTAAAGTTTCTTTAAGTTCACCTAAGATACCTGTGTTAAAGCTAATGAATACAACTTGATCCATAAAGTCTAATTCTTTAAGTTTTTGAGCAATAACTTCAACAATCTTAATTTTATTAGATTTAACTTCAATAACTAAAACTACATTTGTACCTTTACAAACTTCGATAATATCTTCTAAACATGGAATTTTTTCACGTGGAGAGAATTTATCTAATTGGAATTGTTGTAACTCTGCTAATGTATAACTTTCAACATTACCACTACCATTACTTGTTCTATCAATATTACCATCATGCATAATAGCAATTTGATTATCTTTAGTTAAATATACGTCAACCTCTACATGTGTTGCACCTGTCATGATTGCTTTTTCAGTACCATGAACTGAGTTTTCATTACAAATACTTGATAAACCTCTGTGAGCTACGTTAAATGAAGTTCTTAATTGTGTATTTGTTTCATATTGTTGATAAAGATCATATAAATTAGCATAATCTTTAACAATCATTCCGTAACAACCACTAACAATAGAGTTATGTAATTCAAAGTCTGTTTCTTCTTCTTGTAATACCCATACAGTTTTAAATCTAGCATGTAAATATTCAACTACATCATGACTAACTAAACTTTGATCTAAAGCAACTACACCAGCATAATTACTATTAGCTGTATGAACAACATCGATTAATTTTTCATAAGATTTAACATGATAAATTCCTCTTATTACAGGGAATACATCTTTAACCATTTTAATTAAGCTAGCATCACTAGCCATAACAGCCATATCAATAACTAATTCTTTAGTAGACATTTCGATGAATTTTTGAGCTTGTGTTTCATTTTCAAGATAAACAACAGGAATGATGTCTTTCTTGATATTATTATTCATAACGTTCTTTAATCCATCAACGACAGTACCACCATCAACAACAACTTCTAAATTGTCGTTAACGTGTAAAATTGCATTTGAAGGTCTTACTTCTAATGAATGAAGTCCTTCAAGAATACTTGCTGCAGTAACATCAGCTACAACTGTTGGGAATTTTAATAAGCTAGCGCTAGGGCGATATGTACTAACGATTTTTTCGTCTTTAACAACGTTTTGAGCAACATCTAAAGTACCAACAATACTAACATCTTTAATTCTTACTGTTGATCTATTAACAAATAATGCGAATCCACCATAATTTAAAGAATTACCACCTAAGTGAGTATTTCTATCTCTTACGTCCCATTCAACAATTAATTTATCATCAATATAATGTTTAGAAGTATGCCCTTCCATAACAATTTTAATCTTGTGATATTGACCATCACTTAATTTAACATTTTGTTTATTAATTTTATCACCATCAAAGAATGATTTAGAACTATTAAAAGCTGAAAAAGCACTATCACCATTGTTACGGTAATTCATTAAGTAACCAACCATATTACCAGCAACATCTTGAGTATGATAACCAATACCAAACCATCTATTAGCATCTTCAGCACTAGTCATTTTCATAGTCATTTCGAAAGTGAAGTCTTTCCATAATTTTTCAGTACCAATATGATATACAGAACCATAATATAATGAGTTACTAGTAGTTGCTTTATTAGTTACTACCATTTCATTATTACTAAATGATACTGATGTGTTATTTTGATCACAACCATCAACAATACTCCAATCACTTGGTAAGGCAGTAAAGTCTTTATAAGTAGCAGTAACAGTATCATCGCTTACTAAAGATGCTGCTTCTACATTACTTTTTGGTGTAATAACAAAAAACATCAAAGTTAATATTAAAATAAAAACTAACTTTAAACTTTTCATATAAATCTCCTTTCTACATCACTAACATTTCTTTTTTAGTAGATGTATCATTTTCTAAAACACTAATTTCACTTCTGTTAATTATAGTGTTCCAATCTTTACTATCTTGGCTATTAACAATAACTAAATCAGTAAAGATAGCTTTTGTATTAGCGGAAGAAATTGTAAACATTTTAGCACTTACATTTCTAAACACTAATTCTAAATTATTATTAATATATAAATACGCGTGTTTTGATGTGATAATAATTTCAAAAGTAAATTCTTCATTTATCTTAATATCAACATCATTAACATTTGATTTATGTGTTTTATCAATTGCGTATCCTAATTTAAAAATACCATTATTATCGTTATCCCATATTAAGAATCTGTTGTTAAAATGAGTGCCATCAAAATCAAATTCTAAATGAGGATTGTTTCCGGCCTTAGTAATTAAAACATTACCAGAAATCGAGAAATTATTATTTAAAACTAAATCATTTTTTAAAATGTAATTTGTACTTGATGAAACAGTAGAGTTTTCATCAAATTCAATAACCTCTGTAGTTGAAGCTGGTTTATTGATTTCTAAATCTAAGCCTGCTTCTTTTAAAGCTTTGCAATATAAAATATATTTTTCTAGTTTTGGATGAACACCATCTTTAAAAAAATTTGCATCAACACTGCCACCCTCTTTAAAACAATAGCCAGATACATCTACATAATGAAGCCTACTATCAGAAGCACAATATTCTTTCATTAAACTATTCATTAATTTAATTGTATCAGCGGAATATGTATCAAAAGCACCACCGTTAATACCATATGTTCTAGGTTCAATCGCAAACCAATAAATATTAACATTAGGAAGTCTATTGAAATATTCATTAAATAATACCTTCATCTCTTCTAACATATCGACTGGATTTTCTTTACCAGAAAACATATCGTTAGTTCCTAAATGAAGTACAATATTAGTAGGTTCTACAGGATAAACAAGTCTTTTAGAAAATACATACCAATCTTCAATACGCGAAGAACTTATTCCATGACAATAAGCATTTTCACCTTTATATAGATCATAAAAGTTAGTGAAAAATTGATACTCATCGAAGAATGAGTCACCAATAAATAATGTTCCACCAGTAATTCTTTCAGATTGCCATTTTTCTTCAACCTTTTCAATACGATTTAAAAAGTTTTTAGTTTGAGCCTCTCCTCTAACACTTAAATAGTTTTTAGCTTCAACAATAAAAACGGTAGAATGATACATTGTTTTAGCCTCAACCATTGCTTCACCTTCACTAGATGCATAAAAATAACCATCTAAATAAGTAACAACCGCACTATATAAAACAGTATAAGTTATTTCTGAGGCATATTCTTCTTTAGTAAAAGTAGGATTTGGCTTATCAGGGAAACCTTCATAAATAGTTAATCTTGGTATAACTAACTCTCCGTAATCAAGGGGTATCTCTGTTTCTGGAGGAGTTTGTTCTGTAGGTTCATCTACACTTGGTATATTTTGTGTAGGAGTCTCTACATTAGGTGTATTTTCTGTAGGTGTTTTATCATTAGGTGTTAATGTTTTATCTACTGTATCTTGACAACCTAAAGTAAAAATTAAAACTATTAAAATATTTAAAAGTAATAAAGTTTTTTTCATAACTTTATAAAGAGAGTGACTTTGAAATCACTCTCTTCCTTTCTAAAAATTAAGCTACTACAACTGCTTTAGCTTCAGTTTCAGTACTTGCTTCATATGAAGCTACTTCTTCTCTAGCTAATACACTTGCCCATGCTTCAGCATCAGTTGATAATGTCACATTAATGTCATAGAATTGTACACCACTTCTAGTACAGTTGATTTCAAAACATGAAGTATTTGCATTTAATAATACAAGTTCTAATCTTCCGTTAACATAGAAATATGCATGTTTTTCAGTAGCAACTACTTCCCATGTAATTTCTTCACCAACTTTGAATAATTCTTTACCTAAACCTCCAACTTGTTTACCAGCAAAATTATATGCAGCGTTAAATGTACCATCACCGTTATTATCCCAAAGAATAAAACGAGAAGTTGTACCTGCTACGAAGAATGAGAAATGAGGGTTGTTTGAAGCATGAGAAGCAATTTTTAATTTACCACTAATAGCATATTTAGTAGTAACTGCTTCACCATCACGATAAACACCAAGTCTTCCTGTAGTACCATTACCTGCAGGTCTATCGAAATTTAAAACTTTTGTATCAGCATGCCAAGCTTTTAATTCAGTTGATTCAGTTGCTTCTAATTTAGCAATTTCTTCTCTAGCTAATACATTTGCCCATGCATCTGCATCAGCACTAGTAACTGTTTTAATGTCATATACATTGATGGCAACTTTTTCTGCACCAATAACTAACATTTTAGCATTGAAGTTTAAGAATACGAATTCTAATTGACCATTAATATAGAAATATGAATGTTTTTCAGTTGTAACAACTTCCCATGTGATTTCTTGTCCAGCAACAACAGAAGCTTGTCCTGAAGCTTTACTATATTTTCCTTGGAAAGCATATGATGAAATGTAAGTTCCATCAGTGTTATCATCCCATAATAAGAATCTGTTAGGTCCATTATTACCATCTAATGAGAATTGAATATGTGGATTAGTATCAGATTCACCGATTGTTAATTTACCACTTACAGAATAATTATTTGAAATGATGTTTCCTTTTGAAACGATATAATGATTAGTAGCAGCTACACCAGTTGTTTTAGCAATATCAAATGCAGTAGTATTAACTACACTACTATCATATTTAACTACTTTAGCTTCAGTTTCAAGAGAATTTTCATAGAAGTAAATTTCACCTCTATTTAAAACTTCAGCCCATGCATCTGCATTATGTTCTTTTGTAATTGTATTAATTTCATAGAAACTAACTTGAGTTTTTTCAGCACCAATATTTAATGATGTAGAATTGATATTTAAGAAAATAAATTCCAATACACCGTTAACATAGAAATATGCATTTTTTTCAGTTGTAACTAATTCCCAAGCTACTTCTTCACCAGCTTTAGGAGCTGCTTTACCTAAATTGTTTTTATGTGTACCAAGATGTTGATAACCAGGAACAAATGTACCATTGTTGTCATTATCCCATAATAAGAAACGGTTATCTTTAGCTAATAAGAATTGAATATGTGGATTATCTCCAACAGTACCAATTTTTAATTTACCACTTACAGCATAGTTATTTGATAGAGGAGTATTATCAACTAAAATTTCTCTATTTGTATTGTTAATTCCTACAGTTTGAGGAATATCAAATTCAGTTGTAGTTGATTGAACTTTAACATAAACAATTGCTTTTACTTCAGTATCTTCACTGTTTTCATATTCAGCAATTTCTTCTCTTGCTAATACAGCAGCCCATGCTTCAGCATTTGCGCTAGTAACTGTATTAATATCATAGAAGCTAACAGCTGTTTTTTCAGCACCGATAACAAGTGATCTAGCATTGAAGTTTAAGAATACAAATTCTAATTTACCATTAATATAGAAATATGAATGTTTTTCAGTTGTTACTAATTCCCAAGCTACTTCTTCACCAGCAACAACACTTGCTTTACCTGAACCAGCTTTGTGTCCGCCGTTAAATGCATATGCAGCAGTGAATGTTCCTTTAGTATTGTTATCCCATAATAAGAAACGGTTATTGAAGTTTGTATCATCTAATGAGAATTGGATATGTGGGTTATTTCCACCACTAGTAATATTTAATTTACCACTTACTGAATAATTATGAGTAATATATTCAGCATCAGCAATAATATGTTGGTTTGTAGCAGCAACACCAGTTGTTTCTGCAATTTCAAATCCAGTTGTTTTGATGTTTGCTTTATCATAAACAATAGCTTTTGCTTCACCATCGCTACTTGCTTCATAATAAGCAACAGGGATTCTAGCTAATACAGCTGCCCAAGCTTCAGTTTGTTCAGGAATAACTACTTGAATATCATAAACACTTACTTGAGTTTTTTCAGCACCGATAACAAGTGATCTAGCATTAAAGTTTAAGAATACAAATTCTAATTCACCATTGATATAGAAATATGAATGTTTTTCAGTTGTTACTAATTCCCATAAAACTTCTTCACCAGCAGCTACACTTGCTTTACCTGAACCAGGGTTGTGAGAACCACCAAATGCATATGCAGCAACAAATGATCCGTTAGTATCATTATCCCATAATAAGAAACGGTTTTGGAAGTTTGTATCATCTAATGAGAATTGGATATGTGGGTTAGCGCCAGCAGTACCAATTTTTAATTTACCACTTACAGCATAATTATGAGTAATAGCTTCACCATTTACTAAAATTTGTTGATTTGTAGCAGCAACACCTTCAGTTTGAGCAATTTCAAATGATTCAGTTGAAATTACTGGAACTTCTTTTACATAAATTTCAGCTTTTGCATCAGTAATATCACTATTTTCATATTTAGCAACTTCTTCTCTTGCTAATACATTAGCCCAAGCTTCAGCATCTTTATTAGTAACAGCTTTAATATCATAGAAGCTAACGCCAACTTTTTCAGCACCAATTACAAACATTTTAGCATTGATATTTAAGAATACAAATTCTAATTCACCTTCAACATAGAAATATGCATGTTTTTCAGTAATAACAACTTCCCATGCTACTTCTTGATTAGCAAAGATTTCAGCTCTACCTGATTTAGCCTTATGAGAACCATTAAATGCATATGCTGCTTTATATGAACCATTAGTATCATCATCCCATAATAAGAATCTATTATCGAAGTTTGAGTTATCTAATGAGAATTGAATATGTGGATTATGACCAGCACTAGTAATTTTAAATTTACCACTTACAGAGAAGTTATTTGCTAAAGCTTCTCCATTAACTCTAATCAAATTATTAGTACTTGCAACACCTTCAGTTAATGCGATATCAAATGAAGTAGTATTTAAGAATGAAGTATCAACAGATAAATCTAAGCCTGCTTCAACTAATAATTCATGATAAATTAAATAGTTTTCTAATTTTGGATGAGTTTGATCTCTAAAGAAATCTAAATTAACTTTAATACCTTCAGTATAGCAATATGAAGTAGCATCAACAAATACTAAATGTTCATTTGCTTCACAGTAAGCTTTCATCTTATCATTAACTGCAGTAATGAAATCATAAGATGCTTGATTGAAGTTTCCACCACCGATTGCATATCCACGTGGTTCGATTGCAAAATAATAAACCTTAGTCTCTGGTAATCTTGCATGGAATTCTTCTAATAATCTCTTTGTATTATTAACACATTGATTAACGTTTTCTCTATCATCATAAAGGTTATTAGTACCTAAATGCATAACGATATTCTTAGGTGCAACAGGGTAAACTAAGCGTTTAGCGAAAATTTCCCAGTCAGTTGTAGTTGATGAACTAACACCGTGAGTATATACGTTTTCGTTACCACCATATAATTGATAGAAATCTGACCAGAATTCAGTATCGAAGAAAGAGTCACCGATAAATAATGTTCCACCAGTTGGCTTACCATCATTTAACCAATTAGCTTCTACTGAGTTAACTCTACCTAAATACCAGTTTGCAGTTTCAACACCTTTTTTATCAGTGTAAACTTCAGAAGTAACAGTAAATGTTGTACTGTGATGTTCTGTTTTAGCTTCTACTGTAGCTACAGATGCTCTATTAGCTGAAAAATAGCCATCTTCATATTTGATAACATTGTTATCTACTACAGTATATGTAATTTCAGAAGCATGTTCTGGTTTTGTAAATACAGGTTGTGGTGTATCAGGGAATTCAGTATAAATTTTCATATCTGGAATTATTAATTCACCATATTTTTCCTTTTCTGGATCCACAGGAGTAACAGTTGGTCCTTCTGTTGGAGTGTCCGTAGGTTGTTCTGTAGGTTGTTCTGTTGGTGTATCAGTTGGTTCAGTTGGTCCTTCTGTTGGTGTATCAGTTGGCGCAACAACTGTAGTTTTATCATCTTCAGTTGGTGTGTCAGTTGTACAACTAACCAATAAGAAAACACTTAATAACATTAAACCTAAAATTAAAGTTTTTCTCATTTTAAAAAATTCTCCTTTATATTATTTATAATAATATTATACACGTGTAACCGGTTTCTGTCAAATGATATCGTATTATGTCGAAAAAATAAAAAACACGATATCATTATTAATTTTGATACCGTGTAAATTTATATTATTTACTTCTAATCATTTCTAATAAACTAGCTTTACTTATATCAGTTAAATTAGAATGTTTTACGTGATAGCTAAGCTCTTTTTTAGTATTTGATTTAACAAGATTATGATAAAGATCATTTCTTACTGGATTAATATCATCTAAATACATTAATCTTGTTAAAATATCACGTCTCATTTTACTTACTTTATCAATTTCACTAGGAATATATGTAATACTTACTTCTTCATTCATTTTAACATTATTAACAGTTATTTCTAAAAACTCTCCACTAGTAGTATAAGACACTAAATTAGCCCCCAAAACTTTTACCTCTAAAGCCTTATGAACATTTAAAATTTTAAATGAATATAATCTATCTTTTTGATATACTTCTTTACTTCCTCTAACTTTAATACTGATTTGATTTTTCTTGTTAGTAAATGTTGTTTTTAATAATTTTTCATTATCATCATCTTCTAATAAAACATATTTACCATAACCCATAGATGTTGTGATACTTAAATATTTAGGATTACTATAACCGTTACCAATATTATTTTTATCAATTACGAAGAAAGCTCCTTTTTTAATAAATACTGGCATATCGCCTGTTTCTCTTATTACGTTAATAATGCTACTTCCTTTATACTCATAACCATATTTTAAATCATAATAAGTTCCTCTAGGGAAATATACTTCTCTTTGATTTAAATCATTTGCGTCCTTTCTTTCGATATAAGGAGCTACTAATAAATCATTTGCAAAATAATATTCGCTCTCGCTATACTTATAAGCTAATTCATCAGTAGGATGAGCGTAATATAATGGTTCAATTAAACCTACTCCTTTTAAAGTTGTCTTTAATGAGTAACTATAAATATATGGAATCATTTGATGTCTTAATCTTAAATACTTATTAGCTATTTCACCATATCCATTTAAATACAGGCTAGGTTCTTTTGAATATACTTCATCACAAGAACTATGAATACGAAGTACAGGAGAGAATACTCCAAATTGAATAAATTTTAAATATAAGTCTCCATCTTTAACACCATGCATATGTCCACCAATATCATGACTCCAATAAGTAAAACCAATATTAGTTGCCATAGATGTTGTTTTTACTAAATATTTTAAACTCGCAAATGTTTGGAAACTATCTCCAGAAAATCCTAAAGGATAACGATGTCCTCCTACACCACAACAACGCGATAGTATCACAGGTCTATTAGTATTTTGTGCTCTATCTCGATAAAAATAGTGATTGCATAACCATAAAGGAGTTAAGCCTGGAAATTTTGAAATAAAACCTTGTTGCCAATCAATCCACCAGAAATCTACACCTTTTCCTTCATAATAATTTAGTACTTCTTCAAAATACATCTTACGATTTTCTTCATCAGTTAAATCAAAAGGAACATCTTCTTTACTAGCTGGATCAATCCCAATACGGCGCGCACATCTTTCATATAAATCTTCATAAAAACTTATTCCATCAGCTGGATGAAGATTTAAAGTGACATGTAATCCTCTAGATTTTAAATCAGATAAAAATTGTTCATAATTAGGAAATAATTTTTTATTCCAAGTGTACCCTGTCCAACCAAAACTCCAAGAATTTCCGTCATGCCAAGCTTTTGGATAATATTTATGTTCTTTAGCATTTATATCTTTAATAAATTCTTCTTTAGGCATTTCGATATCAGTAAATAAATTTCTACCATTAGATGGTGAATAATGCCAGTCCATATCAATAGTAGCTACAGTAAAAGGAATATTTTCATAAATAAATTTATCCATTAAATATAAATACTTTTCTTGAGAATAGGCATAAAATCTACTCCACCAGTTACCAAATACATACTTAGGTAATTTAGGTGGATATAAAGATAGTTCAAAAAAATCTTTAACAGCACTTCTATAATCATTAGGATAAAAGAAAACATATAAATCCAATTCATCTTTATTGATATGAGAAAAATTCATTTCTGAATCAAAACAATATGAATCACTATCAAAAAGTAATGCAACACCATTTCTAGAACAAATTCCATCATTAATCTTAGAGTTAACGTGTTTTAATGTTTGAATGTCTCCATCCATACCATCAACAGTTTCATATGTTCCACCTAAGTTGAAATCATTATTTAATTTAATACATTCATTATGATATTTAATATAAGATTCTTCTACCACACCACTAAAATATAGTTTATAAGTATCTAAACAAACAACTAAAAATTCATCTTGATATTCTACCTTATAATTAACTTTAGGAAAATATCTATTCATTATTTTTTGTGTAGGGTAATCATTAAAATCACCTTCAGATTTTTCGATACGAATAATACCTTTTTTTAATACACTAATTCTAAAATTTTTATATAAAATAATAGAATTTTCGTTTGTTTTTGAATTAAAATTCATAAAAATCACAAAATCAAATCTATAAAATTAGATTTAATTATATCTCCTTTCTATTAAAGATAAATATTAATAATCGTTATCTCTCATAAAATATTGTAACCGAAGTAAAAATACTTTTCAATTTGTTTATGTATAATAAATTAAACATGTTATAATATTATAAACTAATAAAGTTAAAGGGGGTATTATTGTTGGATACAAATGCTTTAGGATTAATATGTGGAATTGTCGCAATAATTTTTGGGATAGCGTGTTTTAAATGGCCAGAATTTTTTTGGAAAATTAATAAATATTCAGATGGCGGAAGCCCTTCGAAATATTTTATAAATAAGAAAAAAGCAACTGGAATCTTTTCGATAATAGGTGGAATTTTCTTGATTATCCTTTCAATAATATTACTAATTAATAAAAAGTAATTATCAAAAAATGTTAAAATTATATGGAATAAATAAACTGCTTTGGCAGTTTTTTTATTTAAACAAAAAAATAGGATTTCTCCTATTTCTTTAATAATTCTGATTCTTTATTGATTAGTGTTTCTAAAATTGATACTTGTGTGATGATTAATTTAACAATCTTATCAAGGTCACTATTAACTGAATAGTCGCCACGACAAATATAGTTAACTCTTTCATCTTCAAACAGTGGATAAACTTTCTCTTTCTTACCCTTGGGATAAATAGCAA
This sequence comes from Anaeroplasmataceae bacterium, assembly GCA_045126355.1. Classification (GTDB taxonomy): domain Bacteria; phylum Bacillota_I; class Bacilli_A; order Acholeplasmatales; family Anaeroplasmataceae; genus CAZSIA01. The sequence continues at coordinate 21,612 of JBGVOE010000055.1, forward strand.
TAGACTTTCCACCTTTTTCTTTAACTAACGTCATACAAGGAATATCAGTAAGTCCATCACCGATATAAATAATATTTCTAAACGGAACACGTTTAGGACCAATTCTTGAATTTACACCTACATCATCATGAGAATTTAATGCGCCCTTAACTACACGGAAAACAAATTGTGTTTTAGCAGTATAGTTGATTGCAATCTTAGGCCAAGTTGCAATACCATCTTCATTATATAAAAATTCACATGCATAAATTTCTTTAAATTCTTTCGCAATAGATGTTCCTTCAATAATTTCTTTAGTTCCACTTGATACTATATAATGTTCAACTTTAACTCCTAATTCTTCAGCATAAGAATTAATGCGTTTAAACCAAGCAGTAACCCCTTCGTAAAGTTTGACTTCTTTCCCTAATTTATTCAGAAAATCTTTTGTTAATGGAATACCTTTTTCCTTAGACTTTTCAATCATCATATACATATAAGAAAGGATTTTTTCCATTCCTGTTTTTTTTGCTAGTGCATCAGTTTCTCCCCAGAATTCAGCTGGCGTCATTCCTAAAGTAGGAATAAAAGAAAAGTTTTGCATATCGTCAGTTGCCAGTGTTTTATCAAAATCGTATAAAATAGCCACAATAGGTTGTTTTTTAGCCATAAACTTCACCTCAACTTGATTATATCACGATAATAACAAAAAGTAAAATAATTATAATATTACTAACTTTTTTTTAACAGGAGTAACATTATTTCAAAGAGTTTTAATCATAATTACCACAAGATATGATTATTTCACAGCACCATCAATCATACCTTTAACTATATGTTTTTGCCATACTATATAAATAATTACAATAGGTATTAAACACATCGTAATAATTGCCATAGTAGCACCCAAGTCAACTTGCCCATAACTTCCTTGCAAATATTGAATATGTACCGGAATAGTCATGTATTTTGTTCTATCTAATACTAAATAAGGAAGTAAATAATCATTCCATATCCACATGATTTCTAAGATAGCTACTGATATAAACATCGGTTTACAAATTGGTAATACAATCTTAAAAAAAGTTTGTAGCGGATTACAACCATCTATTGCAGCAGCTTCTTCAATTTCAATTGGTATACTCTTAATAAATCCAGTAAACATAAATATTGCTAATCCAGCACCGAATCCTAAATAAATAATTGAAATAGTATAAGGAGTATTGAAATTAAACATATCTGCTGTTTTTGATAGTGTATACATAACCATTTGAAAAGGAACTATCATCGAAAATATACACAAATTATAAATAAGTTTTGTAAATTTACTTCCTACTCTTGCAATATACCACGCAGCCATTGAAGTGCAAAATAATATTAAAACTGTTGATGTTATGGTCACAATCACACTATTTATAAAAGCTTTTATAAATGGGTAATTACCAAATGTAAGTCCAACTACATAATTATCAATTCCTGCAAAAAAATCACCTTTTGGAATTGAAAAAAATGATACTCCCATTCCTGTATTTGTTTTAAAAGAATTTAAAAAAACAACTATCACTGGTGCAATAAATAGAACAGCCACAATGATTAATACTATTAACAATAACGTGTTTTTTACTTTCTCAAGTTTACGGTAATTTTGAATCACTATTGTTGTACCTCCCTACGTTTTGTAATGGCTAATTGAATCAAAGAAATAGCCGCTACTATCACAAAGAATACTACTGCTTTTGCTTGTCCAACACCCATGTTGGTAGCACTTTGGTAGAAAGAATTATAAATATTAAGAGCCATCATCTCAGTGGTTCTATTAGGTGATCCATTTGTCAAAGCAAAGTTTTGATCAAATAATTTAAAAGAATTTGTTAAAGATAAAAACAAACAAATCGTAATAGATGGCATAACGGTTGGAATAGTTATTTTTGTAAGTACCTGCCAACTACTTGCCCCATCAATACGAGCAGCTTCAACATATTCAGAAGGAACACTTTGTAATCCAGCAATGTAAATAATCATCATATAACCAATTTGTTGCCAACACAACAAAATAATCAAAGACCAAAATCCATATGACGTTTCTAATACTAACTGAGATTTAAATAAAATATATATTAACTCATTTAATATAGACTTCCAAACATATGCTAAAACAATACCACCAACTAAGTTTGGCATAAAAAAGATTGTTCTGAAAATTGTAGAACCTTTAACTTTACTTGTTAGTGCTAATGCTAAAGCAAAGGCACACACATTTATTAATATAACAGCTACTACCGCAAAGATAGCAGTGAAATTAAAAGCGTTTAAAAATGTATTATCTCCAAAGGCAAGAATATAATTTCCTATCCCATTAAACTCTGTAAATTTTAGTGTTTTAAATTTAAAAAAAGATAAATATATACCCCATAAAAACGGCCAAACAAAGCCAATTGTAAATGCAATTAATGTTGGTAACATAAATATAGGGAAATACTTTTTGAGCGATGCTTTCATCGTTTTATTTACAGTAGAAGCGCCTCTTTTATTCTTCTTCATAAACTACCTCCATAATAGAAAATGAAGCGTACAAGCTCATTGTACGCTTCATTAATAAGCTCTTAATTATTGATTTTGTTTAATATATTCATTTGCCCATCCTTGAACAAATGCAGTTTCTACTTTACTCCAATTAGCTTCTGTTTGTTCTACAGAATAAGCTGCTAATGCATCAACAACTGCTTTTCTCCAAGAATCTACATTCGGTGTATGATTGAATGACCAAGCTACGTTATAGCAACCATTTGCTACATATTCGTTCATTATATTACATAATACGTTATCAACCTCTTTAGCTTTTTTGAATGGGGATACAAATCCCATATCTTTAGCTAATGCTGTTGTTCCTTCTTTACTTGTCACTACCCAGTGTAAGAATTTTAATGTTGCTTCTTGATCAGCTTTAGGCGCTTGACTATTAACAGACCAGAAGTTTTCAGTACCACAACATAAACCTTGTTTTGCATCTTTTACACCTACATAAATTGGTAAATATCCTAAATCTTCAGCTTTGACAACTGAATTTGTAATTACATTACTATATTCCCACGTTCCATTTTGATAGAACACTGCTTTACCAGTTGTGAAATCAGCTAATGTCTCAACACCCGTTTTACTAGGTAATTGAGCAGCAGGTACTGTACTATTATTTATATATAAATCCCATATCTTCTTAAATGAATCTAAATAAGTGCCTTTAATCGTTGCAGGTTGTGTAGTAATCTTGTCCTCTTCAAATTCATAAAATAAAGGCATATTAGCTAAGTGTCCAGAAAATCTCCAACTTGATGAACCTTCTAAACCTGCAGAAGTAAACGCTGAAAATCCTAATTCCTCTTTTCGAGCAGTGATATCTTTAGCTGCTTCTTCTAATTTTGCAAAACTATTGATTTCTTCTACTTCATATCCCGCTTGTTTTAATAACTTTTTATTGACTATAATTCCGTAGCCCTCATATACATAAGCGATACCATAAACTTTACCTTCGCTC
>JBGVOE010000056.1:0-10011 GCA_045126355.1 Anaeroplasmataceae bacterium
GTTATTAATTTAGTATATCAAATAAAACATAAATTTACATATGATATAAAAAATAAAGAACAGCTTAACTAAGCCGTTCTTTTTATTATAATTAGTATTTCTTTATTAAGAAAATTATCCTCAATTTCATAATTAATATTAGCTTTATTTAAACTATCACATAACTTTAAATACTCATCATATCCACCTTCATGTTGGACATAACATGCAACTAACATTATACCGTCAAGTATTTGATAGGCGTTTAGTACCGCAACATTAGATGTATAATCCTGTGTCTTAACTTTTCTGTTAGATCCAGGTAAGAAACCAAGATTAAAGATAATTACATTTGCGTATTTATAGTTTTTTATATTGTTAAAATCATCTAAATATATTTCTACATTATCATAGTCTTTTAGTTTTTCTTTACTGCGTTTTATAGCGAGGGGTTGGATATCAATACCTACTACTTTATCAAAGTGTTCTCTTAAAAATAATGTATCATATCCATTACCAATTGTTGCGTCGATAGCGACGCTTCTTTTACTTGAAGTAAGTGCGAGTTCATGCACTCTTTTAACAACATTTGATTCCATTATTTTTGTAATACAATAAGTATTCTTTCATCATCTAGACTAAAAGTATCTTTGAAGTCTGTAGTAATTGAAATGACTTTAAATCGAGAATCAATTATGTTATTTAGATCATGATAATATTCATGGTATTTTTCAACAACTTTATTTTTTCCATCATCAATGGTTAATTTGTGGAAGATTGTGTTACCTTTAACTTTCATTTTCCATTTGTATTTAGCTAAGGCAAGATTATCTTTAATTGTAAGATTACTAAATTCTTTCATCTTAGATAATGTAAATAAATCGAAGATAAAGTATCCACCATCATTTAAATTATTATAAACACAATCCATCATTTTAGCTACTTCATAGGCTGTTAAGAAGTTTACTGAATCAAAGTAACATGTAATAACATCAAATTTTTCTTCATATGAAAAGTTAGTCATATCTTTAATGCTAAAATTAATATCAACATGATTCATTTTAGCTTTTTCTTTTGCTACATTAATTATTTTAGCTGATAAGTCTAAGCCTGATACATCATAACCACTATTTGCTAAACTTATCGCAAGCGTTCCACTACCACATGCTAAATCTAGGATTTTATCATTAGGTTTTAAGTATTTTTTAGTTAAATCAACCCAACCATCATACTCGATTAATTCCATAATTTCATCGTAATAATAACTAAATGATTTATAAGAATTTTTACTCATGTTTTTTAAGAAATCAATTACACCATTGTTATTAAAATCTTTTTTTGTAGTGTATTTTGCTTTTTCTTTAACTTCTGGTTTGGCATTAATCATTGCTACTCCATAGTTTGCCATTTGTAACATTGAGATATCATTTAATTGATCACCAAAAGCGATTGTTAAATCACATTTGAATACATCTTTTAAGTAATTCATTGCGTCACCTTTTGATGCACTTTTACTTAAAATTTCAAATGAGTAACGATCATCATAATGTCCCCAGTTTCTAAAAAACATAATATCTTTATAATCATTTGCTACCTCATTAAACTTATCAATAGAATCTTCTTTAATCCAGATATTTGAAATGATTGGTCCTTCAGTTACAATCTCACTAAATTTACCTTCTATAATAATAGTATCTAACGAAAAATGAGTAATCCAATCAGGAACTTCTTTAGTGTTTTCAATATAAATTCGATTATCTACTCTAGTTTCTGCGCAAATAATAGTATCTTGAATTCTTTTTGTAAATTCATTAAATCTTTCTAAATCAATTCTATTATAGATAGTATTAATATTCATATTAGGCGGGAAATAAATAGCGCCACCATTACTAGTTATAATAGGCATATTAATTTTATGTTTACATAAAATTTCCCAATACTGTAGTGCTCCTACTAAAGGTCTACCTGTGCATAACACAAAATAATTACCACTATCAGTAAATTTTTTTATAAATCTTAAAGTTTTGTTTGTTATTTTTTTATCTTTTGTTAATAAAGTATCATCTAAATCACATGCAACTAAATATTTTGGCATTTCTAACACCTCGCAAAGTATTATATCATAAATTTTTATAACTTTTAATAATAATTATGATATAATTAAAGTTGGTGATGATATATGAGAGAAAATTATACAATGTTATTTGATTTTTATGAAATGACTATGGCAAATGGCTATTTTAATTCAAGATATAAAGATGCGATTTGTTATTTTGATGTATTTTATCGTAGTGTTCCTGATAAGGGAGGATATGCTATATGTTGTGGATTAGAATCAATTATTGATTATATTTTAAATTTAAAATTTACAAAAGAAGATATCGAATATTTAAGAAGTAGAAATTGTTTCTGTGAAGAATTCTTAACTTATTTAGAAAACTTTAAATTTACAGGAGATATTTGGGCTGCAGAAGAAGGAACTATTATTTTCCCTAATGAACCAGTTATTACTGTAAGAGCTAATATTATTGAAGCTCAATTAATTGAAACATATTTATTATTATCAATAAACTATCAATCTTTAATCGCTACAAAAACAAGAAGAATTGTTGAAGCTGCTAAAGGTAGAGCTGTTATGGAATTTGGTTCTAGACGTGCTCAAGGTGAAAGTGCAGCCCTATTAGGAGCTAGAAGTGCTTATATAGCTGGTGCGGTAGGAACTGCTTGTGCAATGGCTGATGTAAGATACCATGTTCCTGCTTTAGGAACAATGGCTCATTCATGGGTTCAAACATTTGAAACAGAATATGAAGCCTTTGTTACATATTGTAAGACATATCCTACTAATGCAACACTACTAGTTGATACATATAATGTTTTAAAAAGTGGTGTTCCAAATGCTATTAAAGCGTTTAAAGAAGTTTTATGGCCATTAGGTATTAAAAAATGTGCAATAAGAATTGATTCAGGTGATATTACTTATTTATCTAAAAAAGCTAGAGAAATGTTAGATGAAGCAGGATTATATGAATGTAAGATTTGTGTATCTAACTCTTTAGATGAATTCTTAATTAAAGATTTAATTGAACAAGGTGCACCTGTTGATACATTTGGTGTTGGTGAAAGATTAATTACATCAAAAAGTGAACCTGTCTTTGGTGGGGTATATAAACTTGTTGCAGTAGAACAAAATGGTGTTATTACTCCTAGAATTAAGATAAGTGAAAATGAAGCTAAGATTACAAATCCAGGTTTCAAAAAAGTTTATCGTTTCTATTCAAAAGATACTCATAAAGCATTAGCTGATGTATTATGTTTATATGATGAAGTAATTGATGATAGCCAACCTTATACTATCTTTGATCCAGTTCAAACATGGAAACAAAAAGAATTAACAAACTACTATGTTAAAGAAGTCTTAGTTCCTGTATTTAAGGGTGGAGAATTAGTATATAGTAAACCAAGTATTGAAGAAATTAAAAAGAATTGTCAAAGGGAATTTGAAACTTTATGGGAAGAAAATACTCGTTTCAGTAACCCTAATAAATACTATGTTGACTTATCTCAAAAACTATGGGATTTAAAGAATGATATGTTAACATCTTACTTTAGACAAAATAGTCGTAGATCTTAAAAAGTAAATGACTTTCCGCATAGGAAAGCCATTTTTTTCTTGATAAATAATTAAAAAATATATATTTATCGAGTGGTTTTATTTTAAAACTTTTAGCATAAACTCAATATCTATTACTGTTTTATTTATACTAAAATTTAATAAGTATATACTATAAAAAGAAAGTGACATGACACTTGAAAATATGCTTGATTATTTTAATTATAAAATTCTTATTACTTACTCAAAATAATTTTAGCACTCTTTGCTTGACAGTGCTAAAATGAGTGATATAATAGAATTGAACTTAAAAAGGGGGATCTTATTTATGGAAGTTAAAAAGTTTCAAACTGAGACAAAAAGATTATTAGATTTAATGATAAACTCAATCTACACACACAAAGAAATATTCATCCGTGAACTTATTTCAAATGCGAGTGACGCAATTGATAAACGTCATTATTTATCACTTACATCAGAAGCTTATCATAATGCGGGAGAGTATGAAATTTTAATTGATACTAATTTTGATGATAGAACAATTACAATTACTGATAATGGTATTGGGATGACTTATGATGAAGTAGTTAACAATTTAGGTACAATCGCTAAAAGTGGTAGTAAAGAATTTATTAAACAATTATCAGAAGAACAAAATAAAGGTGAAGTTGATATTATTGGTCAATTTGGTGTTGGATTTTATTCAGCATTTATGGTTAGCGATAAAGTTGTTGTTGAAACTAGAAATGCATTAAGCGATAAAGGATATCGTTTTACATCTGATGGACTTGAAGAATATAGTATCGAAGAGATTGAAAAACCTTTAATTGGAACTAAAATTATTGTTTACCTAAGAGATAATTCCGAAGAAGAAAACTATGATAAATATCTAGAAGAATATGAAATTAAAAGATTAGTTAGAAAATATTCTGACTATATTAGATATCCTATTAGAATGAATATTACTAATAGTGAGCCTATCTTAGATAGTGAAGGAAAACCTACTGGAAATTATAGTGAAGTTACAGAATTACAAACTCTTAACTCAATGATTCCAATTTGGAAAAAGAATAAAAGTGAAGTTAGTGAAGAAGAATTAAATGAGTTTTATAAATCAAAATTTAACGATTATGAAAACCCAATTATTAATGTATTTACTAGTGTTGAAGGTAATGTGACTTATAATGCAATCTGTTATATTCCATCACATGCTCCGTATGACTTATATTCAGATACTTATGAAAAGGGATTACAACTTTATACAAAAGGAGTATTTATTCTAGATAAATGTAAGGAGTTAATTCCTAATTATTTAAGATTTGTTAAAGGGTTAGTTGATAGTGCGGATTTATCACTTAATATTAGTAGAGAAATGTTACAACATGATCGCCAATTAACTAAAATTGCATCTAATTTAGAAAAGAAAATCTTAGCTGAATTGACTAAAACTTTAAGAAATGATCGTGAAAAATATGAAAAATTCTTTAATGTATTTGGTCTAAATATTAAATATGGTTTATATGAAGATTACGGAATGAGAAAAGATTCGTTAAAAGATTTAGTCATTTTAGCAAGTGCAAATAATGATAAACTTATTACATTAGCTGAGTATGTAGAACAAATGAAAGATACTCAAGAATATATTTATTACGCAAGTGGTAAAACAAAAGAATCAATCTTAGCTCAACCTCAAATGGATACAATTAAAAATAAAGGTTATGATGTTTTAGTTTTAACTGACGATATTGATGAATTTATGTTAACTATTTTAGCTGAATATAATGGAAAGAAATTTAAATCAATTAATTCAGGAGACCTAGATTTATTAAGTGAAGATGAAAAGAAAGTTATTGATGAATTAAAAGAAGAGAAAAAACCACTCCTACAAACTTTAAAAGAAGCATTAGATGGTGAAGTTAAAGAAGTGGTACTATCAAAACGATTAACTACATCAGCAGTATGTTTAGTTAGTGGTGATGGTGTTTCATTTGAAATGGAACGTGTTATGAATAAAATGCCAAATGATTATAATGTAAAAGCTGATAAGATTTTAGAAATTAATCCACATCATGAAATTTTTAAAGCGATTGAAACACTTTATAACTCTGGTAGTGAAGATGTTGGTAAATACGCTAAACTTCTATATTCACAAGCTTTATTAATAGAAGGTATTATGTTGGAAAATCCTGTTGAATTTTCTAATTTGATGTGTGAATTAATGATTAAAAAAGTATAATTTGTTATATCTTCGCAGATAATATTTTTGAGGTGATAACTTTGAATACTAAATGCGAAGTGAAATTTTGTCAAGAAAAGAAAGCATGGCGCCTTTATAATAGTAATGGTGAGAGTGTTGATGGCGCTTCATATCAAACAAAAGATGAAGCAGTTAACGCAGGAAGATGCCACTGTGAAGAAACTGGCGATGAATTAGCTATTTATAATAAAAATGGTGAACTTACATCAAGAAGAAAAATTAATTCAAGAACTGGGGAATAATTTCTCCAGTTTTTTCTTTTTATTTATAAAAAAAGGTTTTAATTAATAGAAAAATGGTTTATAATGGATATAAGCGGAGGTATTTGTTATGGCTCAAATTAATTTAGAAAAAATATTAAAAAAACGTTCAAAGTTACTTCTTGATTTCTTTTTTAGAGTAAAAGGGTGGAGTATATTAGTTTCATTTATTTTATTAGGTATCGGTTGTTTGGTTTCTTATTATACTTTAGATAGTGAATATAGTTTTGCTCATTTAATTAGTGGTTGTATTACTGCGTTAATATTCTTAGCTTTCTTACTTTCTATTTTAAGATTATTTGAAAAGAATATTACAAGAGAGGAATTAGAAGCAGTAATCGCTTATGATAGAAGCATTGCTTATGATCAATTATTTAAAAACTTATCAATCGAAAATATTAAAAGTAGATATCAAACTGATCCTATTGAAATAGTTTGTCCAGAAGTTTATCCAAAGAGAAAAACAATTGTTTATCGTTATTTTGAAAATGATAGTAAAGTGTTCTATTCACAAATTGGATATAGTTGGTTATTCTTTGGTGAAAAATCATTATACTATTATCATTCTTCAGTAAATCATATTTATGGTTATGTTGGACATGAAAATTCATGTGAATTTGATTATTCTGATATCGTAAGTATTTCAACTTCTACAACTCATGTTAATGAAGTAGAATCTTTAGTTTTAACTTTATCTTTAGTTAACGGTGAAACTTTAGATATCGCATTAAGAACTCGTCCAAATCATTATTATGGTTCTACTCATGAATTAAGTCAAAAAGAAGCTTACTTATTATCTACAATTCGTAATATCATTAGAAAATCTAAATAAAAAAATAATGACAATCAATTTAATGTTGGTTGTCATTTTTTATATGGTAAGCTTTGTTCAATTTTTATAAAATCTTCATTATAGATATTTGTAAAGATTTTTGCGATTAATAATTCTTTATCATATACATTATTTATATTATTTATTAATCTAGTAAAATAACTTGTTTCTTTTTTAATTTTGTTTAAATACTTTTGTCCCGCTTCATCAAAACCAGTTACTCTTACATTTATATCAGAGATATTTTCAATTTCTTTTTTTGTTGTATTTGTTAATATATAAGATATTAATCTTCTAATACGTGTTTTTGTGTATCTTTTAGAGGCTAGATTGCTGATAGCTTCATCTATAGAATTAAAGTTTGTATTTAAATAGTTTTCTATTCCTTCATTAACTTGGAATATTTCTTTTAAATTTAGTGTAAGAAGTAGATGTTTTAATACCCCACTAAATTCATTTAAATTATAAAAGCCTTTATTTATAAAGATATCATTTATCGAATTTGGTACATAGTTTTCGATATTTTTTGTATTTCTTAATGCAGTAGCACTTTGAATGTTAGTTTCATTTAAAGAAGAATCATTGTAGTTATTGTTGATTCTTTTAATTAAATTAAGTTTAATATTTGGATTGATTTTGTTGATTGCTTGTTGGTATTTAATATTTAACATATCGTTTGATGAAATATTAATACTATTATTTTCTAAAGCAATACTATAACTTTTTCGATATGAATACCCCTTTAATAAGTTAGCTTTTATATCTGCTTGAAATTCATCATTTTCTTCTAGTTTTACTATATCATTAATTATCTTTATATCATTTAATTCAGAACCTGCAACTATATCTGTTACACCCATCATATTAAGTAATTTAACTGCGTTATAGGCAAAAACATCTGCGTTTTGTGTTCCTAATAAGTAAGGTAATTCAATAGTAATATTAACTCCATTATCAATAGCTGTTTTTACTTTATCATATTTATTTATTACACTTATATCACCTCGCATTGAAAAATAGCCGGTTAAAATTGCGACTACAATTCCGCCTTCAGCTAAATCCTGTGCTTTTTTAAGATGATATAAATGTCCATTATGAAATGGATTGTATTCACAAATAATTCCAATTACTTTCATTTTTGCCTTCACCGTTTTTAATTATATCTTAAATAAATAATAATGACAAATATTAGTAGAAAAAAGAGTGAAAATATTAATTATTTTCTTGACTTTTATTTACATAGAATATATAATTCTAGAGGCTGGAGTGATTTTATGAAATGGGCAATACCACAACTTCGTAAATTAGCTAAACCATTTACATTTGAATACGACTATGATTTATTAAATGAATTAGTTGTTAAAGATGATATAAAAGACGTTAAAAAATGTCATGTTAGTGGTGTATGCTATGAAGTAAGTTACGATGAATATTTATTTGATTTAAATATTGATTTAGAACTAGTAATGGTTTGTTCAGTTTCTTTACTTGATGTCTTTGTTCCTTTAACATTTGATACTAAGGTAAGATATTCTTATTCAATCGACGATTCTTCAGATGATTATCTTATTACAAAAGATACAATTAACCTTGATGAAGCTGTCTTATCTGAAATTGTATTAAACATTCCACTTAAAGTAGTTAAAGAAGGCTATGAAAATGAGTTTATGGAAGAGGAAGAAACATTAGAAGAGGAAATTAATCCAAGCTTTAAAGCACTTAAAGATTTATACGGAGGTGAAGCGAAATGATCGCACCATTTAGAAGAATTTCTAAAACAAAGAAAAGAATGAGACGTTCACATTTAGCATTAACTGCACCTGGAATGATTACTTGTCCAAATTGTGGAGAATTAACATTAGCTCATAGAGTTTGCCGTAGCTGTGGTTACTATAAAGGTGTTCAAGTTGTTTCAGTAAAAGAAAAAAATGAAGAATAGTTGATAGAAATAGATGCAGCGAGCATCTATTTTCTATTTATGGGGTATAAATTATGAAGCATATTAGTGTATTATTAGAAGAATGTATAGAAGGTTTAAATATAAAAGAAGATGGAATTTATGTTGACGCTACATTAGGTGGTGGAGGACATTCATCTGAAATTTTAAAAAGACTAACTACAGGGCATCTATATTGTTTTGATCAAGATGATTTTGCAATTAATAAAGCTCGTGCTCGTTTAAGTGAAATAGGTTCTAACTTTACAATTATCAAATCAAACTTTGTTAATTTAAAAGAAGAATTAGCTAAACTTAATATTAGTCATGTCGATGGAATTATTTATGACTTAGGTGTATCAAGTTTTCAATTTGATGACCCAGAACGTGGTTTTTCATATAAATATGATGCTTATTTAGATATGAGAATGGATCAAAGTGCATCTTTAACAGCTCATGATATTGTTAATACTTATAGTTTAGATGAGATTAGTAAAATTATAAGTAAATATGGTGAAGATCCATTTGCTTATAAAATAGCAAAAAAGATTGTTGAAGCTAGAAATATTAAACCAATTAATACTACATTTGAATTAGTAGATGTTATTAAGAGTGCTTTACCACAAAAAATATTAAATAAAAAAGGCCATCCTGCAAAGCAAACTTTCCAAGCTTTAAGGATCGCTGTTAATGATGAATTACAAGTTTTTGAAAAATCAGTTTTACAAGCAATTGATATTACTAATATCGGTGGAAGAATTGTAGTTATTACATTCCATTCACTTGAAGATAGAATTTGTAAACATACATTTAAAGAATTTAGTGAGATTAAAGTTCCTAAGAACTTACCTGTTGTTATTAATGAATTAGCTCCATTAAAATTAATTACAAAGAGTCCTATTTTACCTAGTGAAGAAGAATTAGAATTTAATAATAGAGCTCATAGTGCTAAATTAAGAATAGCTGAAAAGCAAAAATAAAACGACAATTTCTATAAACTGGTTCCAATGTCAAGGACAGTTTGTGGACAAATTAATAAAATTTAATAATTAGAATAATATACCATTGTTTCAAGTCTAGAAATGATGGTATTTTTCTATTTTTAAGCATAGTAAAAAACAAGAGCATTAACTC
>JBGVOE010000057.1:0-16186 GCA_045126355.1 Anaeroplasmataceae bacterium
ATATATTTATTAATAAATATAAATAGTAAAAGTTCTCACTACAATAGAAATTAACAAAAAAACTTATAATTTTATAGTTTAAATATACTATTAATCATAAGTTTTTCTTTTCTTAAGCCCTTAAGTTAAAAACATTGTTTAACAAAAGCGTTTTTTTATTTTACTCTTCAATTAATTCTACTGGTTTTTCTTTAACGGTTTTTCTAAAGATTACATATGATAAATAACCAATTAAAGAGAACACAACATAAATAGTAATTTGAATAATTGGATATAATGTGAAATGACCAATCTTTATTGATGGTTCAAATAAAGCACCAGCAATTTTAATTAATTTTTTTGCTTTCACTTGATCAAACATAAATAAATAATTACATTTGAACCAATTTGAATCTAACGCTACTGCTAATCCATTAAAGATAGTTCCGATAATTAAAACAGCAATAAAATAAATTGTGAAATATTTTACAAATGATTTAAATTCACCTTTTTTAATTGGATCAAAGATACCTAAGTTTAAGCATAAGATTGGTGTAATAATGATATTGTGATGTTCTACAATATAATGCATATTTCCTTTTGAAATTACTCCAGAATTATCACCGTCTAAAATTAATACTGCAATTATTGCACCAGCTACATTTACTAAGATATTAAATAAGAATACTTTTCTATTTTTAAATACTATAGAGATTAAAGTTAAATAAGCTGCTAAATTACATAATTGAAGTGGCATTCTCTTACAGTTTAATTCACCTTGTGATGAAAACATTTGATTATATTGAACAAGTAAACATAAAGATAAGATAAGAACTAAAATATATTTACTATCATAATCTTTATTTTTAAATATTTTATGTAATATAATACTTTCTCCAACAATAAGCGCCATCCAAACAATATGTGCTACCGAAAACATTGTAAAGTCTATATTTGATTGATGATCAAAGATTGCTTCTGGTGCATAAATTGGAACAATTGCTAAAGTTAACGCAACAAGTAAAACTATAAATGGCATTATGTCTTGCTTCTTAAATTTTAAGAATGACTTATCACGTAAAACGATTAATGCAATAGTAGCTAATTCACTTAACATCATCACAAAGAAAATAATAGTTCTAAATACACCATTTCGCATTAAATCTGATATAAATTGTGGTAAATATCTAATTGATGCAATTCCTGTTCCTAATTCTGATATATACCCTGGCAACATATCTTTAAATAAGAACATAAATATAATTGCTACAGGTAAACAGAAATATACTGCTAACTTTTTAAATGTAGGCTTATCAAAGTAAACCGCAACTGGTAAAACTAGAAATCCAACAAATTGAAACCATCTCATAATCATTTGGAATGGATCAATTCTATATTCTAATTTTGTAATGCCTATAACTAATTCATCAGGTAATAGTATACTTACAAAAGTTAATATCATGTAAGTTAAAAGAAATATTTTTGATAGTTTAATTAACTTCTCTTCTTTCATAAATAATTTTTTCCTTTCCATTTTTTAACATATCCATTTTATCACAATTGTAACATAACTAAAACTTTTTCAACTTAAATTGACAAAAAACGAAAAAAACTATATATTTTTTATTCATAATAATAATAAATTATATAGTCTTTAAAAAAATCTATTCTAATTCTTTTTGTTTTTCTTTTTTGTAATAAATATATGAAGCCACAGTTGTTGAAACTGCAAATACAAAAATTAATGACATTAAGATTATAAAATTAACAATATCGTTAAAGAATAATCCTAAAACTATTGATAATACTCCCACAACAACACTAACAAATCCAGCAAAACGGTGTGTTTTTTGCCAAGTTGTTTCATTATACATACTCCAATACGTTTTAACACCTAATGTAGAGTTCTTCTCAATCTTAGGCATAAAGTTACCTGAAATTATAAACATAAGTCCAAATAAAGGCAGCATTATTTTAGAAATCTCAAAAACGAAACCATCTTCTGTATACATAGCAGCGTAAACTAATAACATAATTAATAAAGTAACAAATATTATTTCAACTATAGATACAGTTAACATTGTATACTTCTTATAATTTTCACTAACTTTAGCATATCGACATACTGCTAACGCCACACCACCAACAATTGTTATTATCGTTGGGAATAATAACATAAAATACTTATTACCAAATTGATCTGGAGCTTCATCAATACCAAAGTGAATTGGAATTATATCAGGTAAAAATGCAAAACCAACTCCAACAATAACAAATGATAATATCATCATACTAATAACTAAAATCTTAAATTTCTTCATTTTTTTCTCCCTTCAAATCATAAATCCATAATAATACTTCTTCTAATACAGATGCATTTAACTCATAAATAATAAATTTACCATCTCTTCTATCTCTTATTAAATCAGCATCTTTTAATACAGACAAATGTCTAGAAATAGACGCGAATGTTACATCAAATTGACTTTGAATATCACCCGCAGTCATCGGACCTTTCTTTAATAGATTTAAAATACTTCTCCTAATAGGATCAGCTAACGCTTTAGTTGTTTCTTGTAAAGCCAATCAAATCACCTCATTTAACATTTAACCAAATTGTTAATTGTATTATAATATATTATTTTAATCGTGTCAATATATAAATAAAAAGTTTGACATTTAAATTAAACATCAAACTTCTTTTTCTATTATTCTTCAGTATTTCCTAAAACTAATTCATTAGACTTATTAAAATAAAAATACAATGTACTTCCACCCATTATCAAAATTGAAGCTAACCAAGCACCAGGGTTAGAAAAACAAATACTAACATATGATTCATTACTTACTGGATTATTAGGATTTACTAAACTAGGTAAAAAGAAACAAATACCTAATCTTGTAACTAATTCACCAAGACCACTAATAAATGGAATTAATGGTTTTTGAATACCTTGTAGTGTTGAACGACATACAGTTAATATTCCTTGGAAAATAGTAAGAGGAATAACAACTTTAATATATGTCGAACAGAAATATTTAATTAATGGACCACTTACAGGATCATTAACTTCTTTAGCTGGTAGGAAAATATATGGAACATAATCAATAATTAAGAACCCGATCATAACAATAAATAACCATGTTATTACATTGACTAATATTGCTTGTCCAATTCCTTTTTTAATTCGTTTAATTTTACCACTTCCGTAGTTTTGACCAGCATAACTTAGAAATGATGCAGCAATAGCGGAAATAGGCATCATCAAATAATTTTCAATTGATGAGAAACATCCAGCAGCTTTAGTAGCCTCAGGTCCAAATCCGTTAATTGTTTTTGATTGGAAGAATGAACCTACAAATAGAATAGACCATTGTAGCCCTAAAGGAACACCTAATTTTAAAAGTGTTAAACAAACCTTAGAATCTACTTTCTCAAATCCATCTTTTAAATTCAAATAATCATACTTTTTAGATATATAAATAAAGGTAATGATAATATTAACAACATTAGCTAAAAGTGTAGCTACCGCAACACCTCTAGTATCCCATTTAATAAATCCTGTAAATAAGAATGCTAGTCCAACATTAACAGCTGTTGATACAAAGGAAATTATAAGCGGAGCTGATGAATCACCCATTGCCCTTAACGCATTAGCAAAATAGTTACTAATAACCATGAAGACAAACGATAATAAGATAATGAAATAATATTGGGCCGCTTTTTCTAAATAGATAGCGTCTACATCTAAAAATACTAATAAATCTTTATATACAAATAAGCCTAATACAGTGATTATAAAACCGATAATAATTGAAAGATAAATACCATTATAAAAAGTCTTTCGGACTGCTTTATAGTCTTTATTACCATAATTAGCTGATATTAAAGTCGCAAATCCACCACTACAACCATAAGCAAATTGAAACAAGATTAATGATATACTACCTGTTGAACTAATAGCTGTAACACTATCACCACCAACAGTAGTTTTTAAAACTAATGAGTTAATTAAAGAAAACGCACTACTTAAAATAGATGATATTAAAATCGGAATCGCAAATAAAACAATTACTTTCCAAGGCTTACCTTTAGTTAAATCCATTTGTTTAAAAAAATTCATCACATTCACCAACCCTTCTTATATTTTTTTCAATATAATTATAGTCTCATTTTTTTATAAAACAATAAAAAAATAAAATAAAAATACAATATCTAAAAGATACTGTATTATAAAACTTAGATTTTTATTTATTTTTCACTTCTGATTAATAAATAAATTTTTTCTAATTCTTTTGCATTCCATAAAGTAGGAACAGGATATAGTGGATTAGCCTCTTTATCAGCAAGATTTGCTAGATAAGGGATATCATCTTTATTTACACATTCAAGTTTATTAGGTATACCCATACGTTTATTCATTTGTTCTATATGTAAAATAAAAGCATCTCTTGCTTCTTCTTTACTAGCACCTTCATCAACTAATCCTACCATCTTAGCAAGAAGTGATAACGATTTAGTTACACTATCACCATAAGCACGAAGAACATGAGGTAATAATACTGCATTAGCTAAACCATGTGCTAAACCATATTTACCACCTAAAGGATGAGATAGTGCATGAACATATCCAACATAACTTCTTGTAAAGGCAACTCCAGCTAAATATGAAGCATGTAACATATTTTTCCTAGCTACTAAGTCAGCACCATTTAGATAGGCTTTTTCTAAATTATCAAAAATCAATTTTACGGCTTCTTCTGAGGCTTTTTTTGTTTTTCTTGTTTTAGATTTACCAATATACGCTTCAACCGCATGTGTTAATGCATCCATACCGGTTATAGCGGTAATATGTTGTGGTAAACTAATTGTAGCACTAGGCATCATAAGTGCGTAATGAGGTATCAAAGAAAAATCATTTATAACATATTTATGATGAGTATTTGAATCTACAATAACTGAAGCCACAGTTACTTCACTTCCACTTCCTGCGGTAGTAGGTATTGCAATTAAGCAAGGAAGTTTCTTTCTTACTTTAATTAATCCAGCCATCTTTTCTAAATTCATTTTAGGTTTAACAATTAACGCTCCCATTGCTTTTGCACAGTCCATTACAGAACCTCCTCCAAAAGCAATTATTCCTTTACAGTTATTTGCTAAATATAATTTTTTTGCTTCATATACATTATCTGAAGTAGGATTAGGGAGAGTATCATCATAGATAGTACACAAGATATTATTTTCATGTAATAGTTGTTCTAAAAGTAGGGTTAATCCTGAAGCCTTAATTCTTTTTCCAGTAACTAATATAACACTATCAATATTTTTTTCTTTAAGAATATCAATAACATTTGTAATATCATCTAATAATTTAGGTTCTCTATATGGTAACAAAGGAATTGCTAAATGCATCACTTTTTGAAATATTCTGCAATATATTTTCTTTAATACATTCATTTTTAAAACATCTCCTAACTTAGCATACTTGATTATACCACAAATTTATTTAGAAAAAAATAAATCTGGTTTACCAAGAAACCAGATCTATCTTATATTTAAACTCAAACTATTTACCTAAAATTTTAATATCGTTAATACTTCCGCCTTCAGGTAAGTTGAAAGCAATAATAATTCTATTTGTTTTAATAGATTTAACAAATTCTACTGTGATCGCACTACTTGGATGAACGAATTCTAATTCTTCATTAGTATATGTTTCTAAACAGAATTGAGGATAAATAAGTGCATTTCCATTACCTAAATCAATGTAATGAGCTTCTTCGACCATATTTGCATAATATACACTATTATAAATAGCAATACCACCAATTTCATATTCTTTATCAAATTCAAATTCGATAAATGAATAACCTTCCCCTAATTTAACTTCTAAAGCTTCACCTTCAATTAAGTTATAAGTGTCTTCAATATAATTGTCATTTACATATTCAATATTTTCAACATTTTCTGCTCTTACAGTAGCATCAAGTGCGATATTCTTATAGCCACTAATACCTTCAGGTAAAGGTTGAAGTGACCATGTAGGTCCATTACAATATGGAACTCCTTCTTCATCAAAGAATAAATAGTCAATTGCTACATATCTTTGTGTAAATGTTCCTTTATTCCAATCACGGTTTTGATGAGCGTGATATACAATCATTGTTTGACCACCAATATTAAAGAATGCATGATGTCCTGTACCAGATGCAAAACCACTCCATTGTTTATAAACTTTAGAACCAGTATTACTATCACCAGGGAATCCTAATAATAAGTTTGTCCAAATCTTACCAGGATGATATGGTTTAACGAAATTTCCTAATGGAGAATCACTAACTGCGTAACATACATTATAATATTTATCCCAACAACCATTAGCTGAATAAGTTAAATAATATTTACCATTAGATTTAATCATATAAGGAGCTTCACAAATTTTATGATATAACTCCCAACGTAATGAAGTGTTTGTGAAATTAGAATCTGTACAACCAGGTCTTACTAAATCAACATATGTAGACCAGTCTGCTGTATAAGGGTTTTCCATCTTAACACCAACAAGATGTTGACCATCACCAGAAGCAACACTATAATACATATACATTTGTCCATCATCATCTACAAAGATAGTTGAATCTAATACATGCCTTTTTTCATTTCCATCTACAAAAACAGGATTATGTAAACCATCTACTGTATCGTTTACTATTGGTTCATAAGGACCTAATGGAGATGAAGCTTGAACAACACTATTTCTTCTATATCCATCTTTATCTAAAGCACTATAATATAAGTAATATACACCATCAAAACAATACATTTCAGGAGCATAAATTGTAGGTTGACTACTTTCCCATCCTTTATAAGTAGCTGGATTATAAATGATACCAGCTTTTTCAAATGTATTAAAATCTGTTGTAGTATAACACATAACTACGTGAACATTAGCGTCACAAGTTCCGACAATATAAAAAACGCCATCTTCTTCATAAATTTGTGGGTCAGGTAATGGAACTTTGTCTAAATTGTTATAGTACCACATTTGTTCATTATATTCAAAAGTCTTACCGTTATAAGTACTAGCGTGAGAAATATAATCACTACCTTCTTCTAAGGTAGCTTCAACTTTTTTGTTGTATTCAACTTTTGGTGTTTCTGTTTTGCCGCCATCATTTCCGCAAGAAGCTAAAACGAAACCACATAACAAAATAAATAAACCAATAAATATTTTTTTC
This sequence comes from Anaeroplasmataceae bacterium, assembly GCA_045126355.1. GTDB lineage: Bacteria > Bacillota_I > Bacilli_A > Acholeplasmatales > Anaeroplasmataceae > CAZSIA01. The sequence goes on from JBGVOE010000057.1 coordinate 7,219, forward strand.
ATTTTAATTCCTCCTATTATCGATTATTTATACATTAATAATATCATACTTTTTGAAATTAATCACTAAAACGTTTTCATTTTTTTAATTATTGTTTCAATAATTACTCCTGTTTAATAAAAACACTACTTTCAAATAAAGAAAATCGTGTAATTTTTTATTATAAACTTTTATAATTAAAACCAATATTGGTTCATATCATTTATTACTTCTTTGTTAATCTCTTCATCTACTGTATCAGGAATAACAGAATCAACCTCACAATTAGGACAAAGAGCAGTTACTCCATTATCAATATATTCTTTTATGTCATCTTTTTCAAAAGCCTTACCACAATGAAAACAATAACATTTATTAGAATTCTCAATTAAATTTCTATTACAAGCACAATACGCATGTAACTTTTTCATTAAAAATTCATGTTCATAAGAATATGATTGATTTCTTCTTAATTTACCAGAACCGTTGCATTGTTTTACTGCTGATATAATTAATATAAATACTATAACAACAAAAATCATCCCAACAATTAATAAACCATTATTTTGATTAGAAAACTCAGCTAAATATAAAATATATACAATTAGAAGAGAAAAAATAATAGGAATTAAAATATTTCTTAACAAAACTCTTTTATTAATAGTAGTTTTTGCTTGATAATAATTATCTTTAACTTCATTAGAACTTACTATTTTTTGTTTAGTTTTCTTTTGAATAACCTCAACAACTAATTGTTCATCATAAGATATTCTTCTTTGACAATTAGGACATTTAAATTGATAATCATATACATCATAATCATATCTAGGAAAACTACCATAATCATGATATCTATAATAGTCTCTATCGTCTTTTGATACAACTCGATGTGTTTTTTCTTTTTTTAAAATAGCTCCACATTTATGACAATGATATCTTTTAAATATCATCCCAAATGGAATTGATAAACTCTTTCCTTTCATTTCAACACCCCACTTAATCCTTCATCATATATTAATTCATAGTAACTATATCCTAAATATCCTTCGTGATATGTTAATTCGATAGTATCATCTATCTCATAAGAATGATATACATAACTTTCTACTTTGAGTTCTTCTACATTACCATTAATAACAACTTTTAAATAATACAACTTGGTACTATATCTACCCGAACTAATTCTAGTTTCTTTATCGATAATTGTATATTCAAATTGTTCCTCATCTGATGTATCAAATGTATAGTTAATTGTTTGAATTGTTAATAACGGAACCCCAAATACCATTAAAAAGACTAAAATAAACGTAGCAAATGCTCCACCTATATATTCCTTTTTATCATCTTTATATTTTCTTAAAATAAAATAAAGAATAGTAGCTATAATAGCAACAACTCCTCCAACTTTCAAGAACGCAAGAACGTTAATACTAGTTAAAAATATAGAATCATTTAATTCAAATACTTTATAAATACCAACACCAAAAGGATATATACATGTTAAAAAGCCATTAGCCATACCTGTTTTCTGAAACACTTTAAATCTAATTATATAAATCAATACATAAATTAAACTAAATATAAAAAAGAAAAAATATATGATATAATCCACTCTTTTAGGTAAGAAATTTAAAAGAAATAACATACATAATGGATATAAAAGTAAATACATTTTAGATAACGTATTTAAATATTTGCTGCAAGTTTTTGATATCAAAACTCCAAAAATAAATATTAACAAACACATTATCGATTTAAGAATATATGCAGTTTTATAACTTTTCAAATATTCAAATGGTAAAAACAAAAGTAATATAATTAAAGGTATTATTAATGAAACTATTAAAGTAAATGTTAAAGTTCTTGAATCACGTCCCATTTCTATAGGATTAATAGTCTTATCTAGTTCTATAGGCTCAATAATTGGTGTAGGATATGGTTTAAAATCATTTCCTAAAACCTTAAGTCCAAAGAATTCTTTAGTTTTATTTACTCTAAATTCAAACAATTCTTTAACTAATTTTTCAAAAGGTTTAAATATAGTAACTTTACTTATAGAATTCTTATATTCTTCAATAACATCTACTTCCGTCTTCCATCCATTAATTTGAATGTAAAGTTTATAGGGAGATAATGGACCAAGTTCATCATTAACCCATAAAACAATTTCACCGAAACTATTTTTATAACATAGTCTATCAGAATTACATGGATCGACAGCTAATACAAAACCATATTTTTCTAAGAATTTATATTTTTTCTTAAATTCTTTAATATAACTATCACTCATAAAAACCTCCTATTAATACTAGCGCTCAATTAAATCTTCCATTTTACAACCAAGCACTCTAGATAAAGAGTATACTGTATCTAGACTTGCTTTATTAATATCTTTATTTCTTTGTTCGTACATCTGAATTGATCTTAGACTTACCCCTGAGTTTTCAGCAAGTTCTTTTTGAGTACATCCATAAATAGTTCTTATTCGCTTAAGATTAGTCTCAGGAAAACATAACTTAATTTTTTTATCTACAATTTCGACAAATTTTGTAATATCAGCTTCATGCAATGTATAATACATCTTTTCAAATTCTTTAATTGATATTGCTTTAAAAATATCACTATATTTTCTACCTGAATACCACTGATAATAGGCCAAAGCCCATCCTATCCAATATTGTGCAGAACGAAAATAATTTTCTTTTCTTTCTATCCTAATATCTTTACCTAACGTTTGTGTAAGAATTTCAACAACTAATTCCTGACCACTTTTACCAACTAAGTAATTTACTTCACCGTTTTCAAATTTCTCACAAACTTCACTAGCTAAAAATAACTTTACAAAATCTTCACTTAAAATATCACAAAAATTAATAGCAAAATCAAATGCATCACCTAAAACAGATTGAGCTCTACTTAAATATATTTCTTGGTATGCGTGCATCATCATTAGTAATACCTCCTCTTATGATATCTTGAATATATAATCCATCAGTCTCTTCTTCTAATAGCTTATAATATAGCGCATTTGCTTCATCATTTCTAGCTTTTCTTTTAACATAATACTCATCTTTAAATGCAACATCAAATCCTTGAAATTTTAAAGAAGAAAAAGCATATTGAGACTTAATTACAATTTGTTCCCCAAGTTTACCTAAGGTCATCGCTAAAGCTAGTTGTGAAACAGTTATTTGATTATTTAAAAATGCCTCAGCAAAGTCAAAATATGAATCATCAGCTCGATAACCTATTATAATATCATATGAATTTACATTGATACTAAAATTATCTATTAAATATTGTCTGGCTCTACGTGCTACAGGAGTTTTTAAAGAAAATAAACGATGTTGTACTAAAATAGCTATCCAATTTAAAATTGAGTACTCGGAAGTATTTAAATTTAAAACTTTCATATATTCAATATTAATAGTATAACAATTTGAAAAACCATTTTCTAAAGATGATACAGCCCATTCTTTAGCTAAAAGTTCACTTTCTGTACAATAAAACCCTAAACCAAAATCATTGTTTTTTCTTCCCTCACCAAATATAGGATTTTTAATAATTTTATTTGAACCATGATATATAGTTAGTATTTTACTCATATTAGAACCACCTCTTCTCTTAACACTTTAATTGTATCACTATAGTGATATTAAGTCAAATCAAAGAGTCTTCATTAATAAAGAAAAAACAAGCGGAGTGTTTGACCTTACTTTTGACAGTTTTATACTTCACTTGTTTTATTATTCAATATATACATTTATTTAATAAATATAATTCTTTAGCATCATAAACATTAACTAAAGTAAGATTAAGTAATGTATATAGATATAGTACAATCTATATTATTATCTTTGGAATAATAAGATTACTACTTCTTTTAACTTAGTTTGTTAATACACTATTTTTATAATTATACACCTAATTTATTTTGCTTTTTCTCTAATAAATACCATGGTGTATAAAATAATCCCCAAATTAAAACTAGTAAAAATGGTAAAGTTATTAAATACCACATTCCTTCTAAATGGAAAAGATTAGCTAACACTGTAAAAAGTGATTCCGGTTTATATAAAAACATAAAATTTGTTGACCAAAATTTAAAATTATTAGTTACGGCTGCCATATGATTAGTAAATTGATTAATACCAAAAATTACAATTGATAATGGAATTAAAACATACGCTACATATTTTAAATTTTTAAATTTAGGTTTAAATCCACCAGCTAATAACATAATTGGATATGCGATTAAGAAGATATGATATCCTGTTGAGAAAATAAAGATAAAATTATTTGGTGGAACACTTGTCCAAGTAGGAACAATAAGCGCTAATAAAGCACCAGGAAGTGCAAGAGCATATAAGAATTCACTAATCCAATTTTTACCCCAAATAGCGTGAGCTATACAGAAGAAAATATTAATTCCACATAAATGAAGAGGTAAAAAGCCAATTTCAAATTGATTTGTCGCAATTGAGATAATAAACATTTGCGCCTCTTCTATTAACATCAAACCTACTATAATCCATTGATATATTTTTCTTTTTTTATCATCACCCTTGCGATATAAATAAGCAAAAACAGTGCAGAAGATAATAGTAGCTACAAGAATAAGAATATGTGTTAATGAAAACCAACTCCAAGAAGGAGTATCCCCATATTCTTCTACCCAAGATGATCGAGTTTTAAAAAAATCAGCTAAAAAAATCATTTATTTTTCCTCCTAAGTAAAAATTCTATTAATAATAAAATCAAAGCCAATACAATAAAAATTATTCCAACTAAATAAAACCACATATAATATAGTGTATCTGCCCCAGCAATTTCATTTACTCCTCTTAGTATACTTCCTACTGTTATAGTAGCAATACCAGCATTATAAAAATTATAGGGCCATTTTTTAAATGAATTAAGCTTACACAATAATAAATAAAGTAACGTACCACCAATTAGTGGATATAAAAACGCAAATGTTAAATAATCTGAATATACTTCATGTGAGAACAAACTATATACTATCGAAAAAATGAAAGTAATAACACTAAAAACGAAATATATTATAGCTGTTTTGAAGTAAATTTTTTTAGTATCCGATAAAAACAATGTCACTACTTCTCCTTTCTTTAATAACCTCACCATCAAATGTTGGTCTATTAATTATCTTATTATTAAAAATCATAACAGACGAACCACCGCCATCTAAATTATAGGCATCACTACACCCAAACTCTCTTAATACATTGGCTAGTTCTAATAACGATAACCCTTTTTCATTTTCCATTCTTCCATCACTAACAAGCATTACATAATGAAGTGGTTCAACATACCCAATAGCAGTTCTTGGATTACTAACTTTATGAGCATCAACTTCACTTCTTTGTGTAACAACAATCTCATTATCAATAATTAATCCTGGTCCAAAACAGAAAGTTTGCCATGCACCATTATTATGAACTTCTTTAATATTAACTAATTCTTCTTTAATTATTTCAAATTCTCCATTTTTATCAATAATCAATAAATCAGCATCTTCTCTTGGTAATCTTGTCTCATCAAATAAATAACCATTACGTATAACTAATCCCTTATCACGAAAACCATAGTAATCACCATTGATAGCTAAGATTGCGTGATTTCTAGCTGCCATTACCGAAGGATATTCTTTAATATTTCTACCAAATTGATTTTTAGCTAATGCCGTTTGCAAATACGCTAAATGCTTGATTTTTATATCCGCAACATAAACAGTTGTATCATATCTTCTTACAGTTGAAATAGTAATAGAAATATTATTATCACTATAAGAATCATCACTCACCATTACTTTTCCTTTGTCATGAGTAGGGATTTTTTGTTCTAAACCAACAATTCCTTGTGCCTCATAATCTACAGAAAATATGAAAGTAGCAAGTAAAGATAAAACTGTAGCTAATATTAAAATAAAAGTATAAATAATACAAAATAAATGTTTTTTCACATAAACCACCTTAAATATATTTTAACACTTATAAAATTACAAAACAATATAAAGAACAAAAGACTGTCAGAAACTATAATAGTTTCATAACATCCTCGCAAACATCCTATATTAAATTAAACATCCATCTTTCTTAATATCTTCTTTATCTAATCTTTGACTTTCTGATTGCTTTTTAGCTACCTTAGTGTAGTTTATCCATCCATAAACACAATTAATAATCCATGATATATACATGAATACCATTGAATAATTAACAGCATTAAACCACATAATTAAACATAATACATTAAGTACTAACCACCAAATCCATTGTTCTTTATATCCTTTAATCATCAATAGTTGAGCAATAACAGCTATCACATTTGTAGCAGCATCAATATAAGCTTGACTACTATTTATTAGTGTTAAGAGATAACCAATCAAAATAGTAGAGATAATAGTAGTTATAATAGCTAAGATATATTGCTTAACAGTTAATTTTTTTGGTTTAATTTGTGTAGAACCATCTTCATTTAAAGCTAAATTCTTCTTCCAAATAAAGATTCCAATAACCATCGTAACTAGATAAAAAATGTTTTCAATTACCTCACCATAAAAATGTTCTTGAAAAGATAAAACTAAATATGTAGTAGTTTGAATAAATCCAATATAGTAAAATGAAATCTTCCCTTTAGCACATAACACTACTGAAATAACTCCCGATATACCAGCTACAATATTTAAGATTGAATCTGGATTAATAATAAACACTATTACTTGAACTAATAACATAACTAACATATATAATTTTTCAAAAAGAGAATATCCTAACCAAAATTCATTTAAAAAGAACTTTTTCATCTTAACACACCATCCTTAACATAATTAACAATTTCAATAAAGTTATCATAATAACTACCATTTAAGATCTTAACCTTATCCCATAAACCCGCTTCTTTTATAAAGTCACATAGTATTTCAAACATTTCTTTCCTAATTTCTAAATCACTATGCTTCATATATCTTATTCCGTCATCAACAAACTTCCCATTAGGGTAAATTAGAAAAATTTTATCCCATTTATATAAAGAATTATATTTTATAGCTTCCACTTCTATTTTCAAATAATCAGATTCTGTTAAATCAAAATCTTTATCAGCTGAATAATATTTAGCGTACATCCTAGTAACCATGTTGTCTGTATCACCGAAAAATACTCCTTTATTTTTACAAGAGTTGATCATTGAATAAGTTAGATTATATTGTTCTAATAGAAACTTCATATAATCATCTTTAGTTAATTTTGTTTCTAAAACACTTGTTTCAATCATATCTTCTTTACCAAATTCTAAACTAGATGATGTATCAAAATACTTTGCTAAATCAGTAACTAATGTTGATTTTCCTTCACTAGCTGTTCCTGTAATTAAAATATTATGAGAAAAGATATGTCTAAATGTAGGGACGATTTTATTCCAATATTTATATGGATTACTTCTAATTTCGGTAGCCGATATTTTATTATGTTCTCTATTTAAATAAACGGCTTCTTCTCCACGTTTTTCTAATTGCTTAACATAATCAACTTCTCCTACATACCAAACTCTATTTTTAACATTATATTTTCTATAAATTGTATTAAAATATTCTAACCACTTATCCCATCCATTTGGATAAGGTGCAATATCTAGATATGTTTCATCAATCATCACAACACTAACAAGGCTATCATTTTTAAAGAACTCTTTAATCCACTGATATCTTTTTACTAATGGCATATTATAACTTACTCCTCTATCATCATCACTACCACATACTATAACAATAACTCCAGCATCACATTCTTTTTTAGCTTTAAATATTACATCTAAATGTCCTTGATGCATTGGTGCATAACATCCAAATGCAATCCCTACTTTATTACCACTTAACATAATTCTTACCTCCAAAATATAAATTAAAAAGCCAACAATAAACTATCAATTTGATTTATTACAACCTTATTTTAATAGTTTATTATTGGCCTTTGGTAAATTTTTTGTTTACATTTTAAAAACACTTTATTCCTAAATCATCTAATAATAAATTAATCTTTACTATTGATAATAAGTTTTCTCTTTTTTCCATACTTTTAATAATTAACATAATTGCTTGTTCAAAGATATCACTAGTATTAAATGTATATCCAGCAGTAGCTAATAATTCTTTAGCTTCATTTAATGTTAAAGGAAGTACTACACATAATGTTAACGCAGTCTTTTTAGAAGGTGTTTCATAGTTTTTAATTTTTTGAAATAATTGTCTAGATATTTCAGCAGCTTTATAAACTTCAGCATCTGTAAAACCTAGTCTATCTATGTGATAAAATAATTTATTAGTAAAATTATCATCTAATGTTTTTAACCTACTAATTATATCTTTATTTTTCTTTATATCATCTAAAGCGGAAATCTTCTCTTTAATTTGACTTGAAAAATGAATAGTACCATTAGTAGGAGCTAGTGGTATATTATGATATTCATAAAAAGCTTTTCTTTCAGCTAATGTTTTTCCGATTTTAGCATATAAATTTGCTTCTACATCTTCACTACTTATATATGATTTAATATTTTCAACTAATTTAGAAGATAATATGTATGCATCGTCTGTATATACAACCAAGTATACTTTCATCTCATTTTCAAACAAAAATGAATTAATAGTATTAATAGCTATATTTAATGCCTTATCTTTAGGAACGCCAAATGATCCAGTCGCAATAAGAGGAAAAGCTATTGATTTGACATTCATCTTCTTAGCAAGTTTTAGACAGTTGATATAACAGCTTTGTAAAATCTTTAAATCATTCTCATCATCTTTCCAATAAGGTCCTACTGTGTGAATAATATATTTGCAATCTAAATTATAAGCATTAGTAGCAATTGCATCACCAAAATCACAGTGTTTAAATTTCTTACATTCATTTAAAAGATCTTCTTTACCTAATTCATGTATTCTTTTATCAATACTAGCTGAACCTGATAG
>JBGVOE010000058.1:0-33122 GCA_045126355.1 Anaeroplasmataceae bacterium
AAATATATAATTTATTTACAAGTGTAAAATTATTGACATGTGTAAAATTATTGGTATAATTATTTACAAGTGTTAAAAAATACTTAAATATTTGGGGGAATATAATATGAGAAAAGAGGATATGCGTACAATACGTACAAAAAAATTATTAAAAAAAGGTATTACTAAATTAATGTTAGAACATTCTATTGAAGAAATTAGTGTAACAGATATATGTAAAATAGCTGAGATAAATCGAGTAACATTCTATACTCATTATCAAGATAAATACGAATTATTACATGAACTTCTTCATGACATTGCCGACCTTATTGAAAGAGAAAATCAAATCTATTATTTACAAAATAAAACAAACGATTTTCTAAAAGACTATACTAATACTATGTCTCATTCAATTTATAAAATTTGTTTTGAAAATAAACAATTTATCAAATCATTAAGTAAACAAGAAAATACTGTTTTTATTACAATGGTTGAGGAAGTAATTATTAAAGAATGGTTAAAAACTTTTAACGAATCAAATGAAAAGTTAAAATTAAAGTTCCCGGCTAAAATGATTATTAAATTTTTGATGGGCGGATTTAGTAAGATAATCTTTGAATATGCATTAACAGAAAAAGATTTGACTGAAAAAGAATTCTTTAAATATTTTGATCAACTATTCTATTCATTATTAAAATCAGAAATTTTATTTGAAGTAGTATAAATTTAAAACGCTCATTTATGAAAAATGGGCGTTATTTTTTTATAATATACTTCTTTTAAAATATCCTTTTGTTTGTTTTTTCAAACTAAATTTATTACTATCATCTATTAAAGATCTTAAAGCATTTTCAATAATATTAACTACTTCTTCATAAGTCTCAGTAGTAAATTCAAATCTAAATCGATTTACGTAAGGCGCTACTTTCTTCATTTCTTCAATTAAATTAAGTGGTAATTCGTTATAAATTTCTACATAACAATCTTCTTTAGTTAAGACTAGGAAACTTCCTAATTTATCAACTAAGTGATATTTGTTATTTCTGCATTTACCACATAAGCCAAATGCTTTTAGGGGACAATATTTCATTGTCATTAGTTTTTGCTTACCATAAATAATATAATCAATAGGAGCTTTCATACCATATGTATTATAAAAATCATTTGATAATTCTTTAAGTTCATTAAATGCCACTTCATATGATAATGTTACATTAGAAGCACCTAAATTTAACAAATGTAAGATACTATCTTTATTCATTACATTAAATGAATAATCGGTAGTAATGATTTTATTTGTATAATGGTAAAGTCCTCCGTAATTAGAGACTAATACTTCAGCATCTTTAATTTCAGTATATTTACTATTTACATATGGGCTTATATTTTTATAAAAGATAGTCTCAATCCCCATCTTTTTACATGCTTCATATTGTTCATTAGTTTTTACGTGTGCGATAAATGAATTAGAAATATTAACATTTCTTTTCTTTAAGAATAATTGATTTCTATTTGGTTTAATTCTATCTTCTTTTAAACTTTGATAAATATAGTCAACAATTTTTCTTCTAACTTCGTTTATCTCAGATAAACTTATAAAAACCTCACCTAATATATCATATGAAATACTCTCAATATAAAATGGTGTATCAGTTAATTTATTAAGTTGTTTATAAATAGTTTCTTCACTTAAAGGATTTTTCATTGCTTTTGTTAAGATACTATTAGATTCAATTGTAAAATAGTCATCTTTAAAATTAACAGTAACCATTAATTTACTATCTAAATGTGCAGTTACAAATAAATTAAGAGGAACTTTATTAGAATCTATTTCAACCTCACTTAAACTAGTATCATTCATTTTATAAATAGTTGAATTTTCTTTTATAAATGTATTATCGATACTTAAAGACATTTGGCCTATTGCTTCATCTACTAACTTATCTTTAACATAAATATTAGTTACAGTTAAATAAGTACTTTCTTCATTATAGGAAAAACGTAATCTTTCATTTTTTCTAATAATTACATTACTATTAATTACTATTTTATCTTTTATATTTTTAATAACTTTTCCAACCATTCTTCCTACACTAGATGAATCAGTAATAGTAGCTATATTTTTACGGTCTTCATTAAAGATAAAACCTTTAGTAAATTTACGGTGGAATATTTGATTAACTTCATCAAAATTAGCTTCTTTTCTATCTATTAAAGAGCGATAATACCTTGTAATAACATCTACATAGCTAATATTTTTCATTCTTCCTTCAATTTTTAAAGAATCAATATTACTGTCAATTAATTGTGTAACATTATTTCCTACACATAAATCTTTCATCGATAAATAGAATGCTGGTTTACTTATTGGCTTACCATTTTCGTGTAAGATATATTCTCTTCTACAGTTTTGACTACATCTACCTCTATTACCACTTCTTAAAGATAGTAGGGATGAAAATAGACACCCTCCAGAATAACTTACACATAAAGCGCCATGAATAAATACTTCTAGTTCAATATTAGTATTTTGCTTAATATGTTTAATTTGTTCTATACTATCTTCTCTAGCTAATACGACACGGTCTGCCTTTATATTTTCAAAGAATAATGTATCATATAAATCTTTAACTCCTACTTGAGTTGAAATATGGCATCCCATATTAGGAAGATTGTTAATAATATACATAAATACCGCAATATCAGCACAAATCACCGCATCTACTCCTAATAGATATATTTCATCTAAGAAGTTATAAACAGCGTCTAATTCACTATTTTTGATATTTGTATTTACTGTAACATATACTTTTTTATCTAAAGCATGAGCAATATTTAAGATTTCAACAAGTTCATCTTTTGTAAAGTTTTTGGCATATGCGCGCGCACCAAATGTATCTAGCGCTAAATAGATAGCGTCACATCCAGCATATAGAGCCGCTTTTCCTACTTCAAACGAACCCGCAGGAGCTAATAATTCAGTTTTATTCATATTGCTCACATCCTTTCATACTAACTAAATTCTAAATATTCTTCTTCTACATAATCTAACTTTTCAATACTTATTGCCTTTAACATTATAACATCATGATTAGCAATTTCAGAATAATGTTTAATTGGTTTACATGTTAATTTAATAAGTGAATTATTAAATACAAATTCATCAGTTAAACATTCAAAACCAAAAAATTGGATATCATCAACACAACAAGTCATGATTTGTCTACCAACAACAATTGTATTAGGTGTAACTTCTCTTACATATAAATTAAATGTTAATGTTTTATCAATATATTTATCAAAACATTCTGTAATATCTAAATATAAAATAGGGAAATCTTTATCTTCTATTGTTATTAAATCACTATTAATATCATAAGGTAAATCTTCATTTAAAATTGTTGTTAATTTACCTTCTTTATTTTCAAAAGCAACATCGCAGTTTTGATTAAACGCTCTAATGTTTCTTCTAAATTTAGCTAAGTTATTATTATCAAGTGTTCTATTAAACACTACTAATGTAGCATAAGCTACCATTTTATTAATAATAGGTTTCATATTATTATAGTATAATTCAAATTTAGATGCATCAAATAAACATACTTCTTGATATACTACAAAATTTCTTGGAAACTTAAATTCGCTAAAATCAACAAATGCATTTAATTCAATAACAATTTGTTTAGGTTTGTATTTTTTAAATAAGTTATAAAAATATAAGTCATCTTTATATTCATCATCTAACATTATTTCAACATAAACTTCATTATCTTTAATCCATTTACTATCATATTCTACTTCGCCATCTTCTGTAGCTATTATAAGTGTATTATAACCTTGATAGGCTTTATCACTTTCAATGATTTCTTTAATTAAAGCAGTTTTACCACTATCTAAGAAACCATTAAATAAAAATACTGGAATCTCTTTATTCATAAGACTTCACCCACATTAAAATAATTTCTTAATAACTTCTTCATCTAAATGTGTACCAATTACACATAAAACACCAATGGCGATTGCTTCTGTATCTTCAATTAATAATTCTTCAGGAGTAATATTAAACTTCTTCCATCCAAGAGTAGTCTTTAAGATACCTTTCCCACGAACTACATAGCCATAGTTTTGTGTATAAGCTAATTCATTAAGTACACTTACTAAACCTTCAAAACAATAAACTTTTGGAGTTTCCATACTTATTGAATTAAATACTTCATCTGCGTGATGGTGATGATGTCCACATTTGCATTCTTCATCATGATGGTGATGATGTCCGCAGCTACATTCTTCTTCGTGATGGTGATGATGTCCGCACTCACATTCTTCATCGTGATGATGATGATGTCCGCACTCACATTCTTCTTCGTGGTGATGATGGTGTCCGCAGCTACATTCTTCATCGTGGTGGTGATGATGGTGTCCGCATTCACATTCTTCATCATGGTGATGGTGGTGTCTACAACTACATTCTTCATGATGATGTTCTTCTTCTAATAATTCATTAAGTAATGAAACATTTTCTTTTTCATAAACATTTAATAACTCTTCATAAGATAATTCACTTATAGGAGTTACAACAACCTTGCAGCTGTCATTAATATTTCTAATAACTTCAAGTGCGGTATTTATTTTTTCTTCACTTGCGATATCTGTTCTTGATAAAATAACTGTTTTAGCATTAGCAATTTGATCAGCAAAAAATTCTTTAAAGTTTTTAGCGTAAACTTTTGCTTTTAAAGAATCTACAATACAAACATAAGTATTTAATGCATCAGCTAATCCACTATCTTCAATCGCTTTAATAACATCAGATAATTTTCCTACACCACTAGGTTCTACAATGATTCTATCTGGATTATATTTTTCGATAACTTCATTTAATGATTTAGCAAAATCTCCTACTAAACTACAACAAATACATCCTTGTGATAATTCAGCAATATCAATTTTTGCCTCACTTAAGAACATACTATCAACACTAATTTCACCAAATTCATTTTCAATTAATACAATTTTTTCATTTTTAATTTCAGTTTCTAAAAGTCTTTTAATAAATGTTGTTTTACCAGCTCCTAGAAATCCTGATACTATATCTATTTTTAACATAAAATAATCACTCTCCAAGTCCATTTATAATTTTACTCTTTTTTTATAAAATTAACAATAAAAATGAAACCATTAAGGTTTCATCATTAGTTATAAAATATTCATATGTAGGTTTTTCATTATTTCGAATGCTTTTTCTTCCATAACTGGATCATTAGAAGCAACTAAATCTTTATAAATTACAATCTCTGCATTAGGTAAGGCTGATTTTGCAACAATAGCGTTACTAATAACACAAATATTAGTTACTACTCCACATAATGCAACTTCACTATATTCGTTTTCTTTTAAATATTCAAAAAGTTTAACTGAACCAAATGTTTCTTTTTCAAATACTCTGTGAGGTAGTGACATATCATATACACCACCATATAATTTATGACCAGGTGTTCCTTTAATGCAATGTGAAATAGGTAAATTCTTACCTTCAATAGTTTCATTATAATTATCATAATGAGTATCTAATGTAAAAACAACATCATCACCATTATTTTCAAACTCAATGATCTTATCAACTATTCCCATCTCTAATGTTTTTGCTTTAGGAAATCCTAAAGAACCACTTACAAAATCTATTTGATAATCTACTACAATTAATAACTTTTTCATAACACTTCACCCACAATAATTATAACACTACTTTGTATTTTTCGCATCATTTTTATAAATCCAATTATAAACTACTTCTTTATCTTTAAAAGGATAATATATACCATTTATTATTTGATGATTTTCACTACCTTTTCCTAAAATAGCGATAACCTCATCATTTCTACTTTCATTTAACGCTTTATAAATTGCTTCCTTACGATCTAGGATAATCTCATAATTGGCAAACTCTAAATTATTTATCATTTGATTTATTATATCCATTGGTTCTTCATCCCTAGGATTATCTGTTGTAAAAATAACTTTATCCGCATATTTAGTAGCGATTTTGGCGATTATACTTCTTTTAGCTACATCTCGATTTCCACCACAACCAATCACGACACATATTTTATGATTTGTAAATTCTTTTAAAGAAGATAATACATTATTAACACTACTAGGAGTATGTGCAAAATCAATAATAATAGTTCTATTTTTATAAATGATTTTATTCATTCTACCACTTACCGAAACATATATTCTTAAAAAATCAGAAAATGTTGATATATCAATTTTTAAAAAGTCAATAGTCGCAAATAAAGCTAAAAGATTATAGATATTAAATCCACCTACTAATGAACTTTTTACACTATATTTATTATTTCTAACTATAATATCAAATTGTGTTTCATATAAATTTTTCTTAACATTTATAGCTTGATATGATGCTTCTTTATTCATTCCATAAGTTATTATATTTGTCTTAACTAAACTAGATAAAAAGCTAAAGTTCTCATCATCATTATTAATGATAACAGCTTTTTTCCTACTTTCTTCAACACTCCACAGTAAATGTGCTTTACTAAATTTATAATCAGTCATATTTTTATGATAATCTAAGTGATCATGAGTAAGATTTGTAAAAATAACAATATCAAAATCAAAATAAAGAACTCTTGCTTCTCTTATTCCAATACTTGATACTTCCATTATTAAATATTTTGCACCTTTTTTAATAGCGGCTTTTATAAC
Organism: Anaeroplasmataceae bacterium; assembly: GCA_045126355.1. Taxonomy (GTDB): domain Bacteria; phylum Bacillota_I; class Bacilli_A; order Acholeplasmatales; family Anaeroplasmataceae; genus CAZSIA01. The sequence continues at coordinate 6,712 of JBGVOE010000058.1, forward strand.
CTCATATGCTTTAATGATATTTATAGTAGTGTTATTACTGTGGTAATGTTCATCCTTAAAATATATACCATTAGTTCCAATCAAAATAACTTCTTCCCCACTATAAGATAAAAAATCTAAGAGTAAGGTAGTTATTGTTGTTTTTCCATTAGTTCCAGTTGCCGCAATAATTTTAATTTTTTTTGTTAAATTTTTATAATATATCTTACAAAATAAAGCTAATACCCTTTTGATATTGATTACTTTTATATAATTTATTTGATGAAATTCCTTACTTATTTCACCTTCATATATAATTGTTTTTGCGCCATTATTAATTGCTTCAGAAATAAACTTTCGTCCATCTTCTTGTCCACCTTTAATAGCGAAAAAAATATCATCCAAAAGTACTTCTCTACTATCATCTTTTATTCCATTTACCCTATGATTATTTAAAATAAAATCGTACTTTATACCTGCTTTTTCTAATAATTTTATGATATGCATATAATTCACCAAAAGATTATATGCAACTTTTTAAAAAATATAACACAAAAATAAAAACTGCTAGAAAAAATTCTAACAGTTTAATTATTTTAACCTACGATTGTACTATTATTAAAGATAAATTCAAATGAATGAAGTTTTCCGTTACGTTCTACTGTCACAGTAGCTTTTGTTCCAACTGTAGCGTTTAGGCATGCATCTAAGATTACAAAATCACGAGTTGCTTCATAAGTTTTTCCACCAAATGTAATTGATCTGATTAAATCACCTGGCAATACTTTTTGAAATAGAGCACTTGTTGGACTTACTTCCATTACTTTTATATCTTCATATAATCTTAAAGTTTGTGTTTCTTTATCAAAGATAGAATAACTATTATTAATAGTAATTGTAATACCTATTAAACATTTAGAAACAACACTTGGCTTACTACCATTATAATTTCTAATTAAATTTTCGGCTACATTTACGGCAATATTAGATGGAATAGCATATCCAATATTTACAACAGTTGAACTCATAATTTTAGCATTTACAATACCAATTAATTCACCGTGATTATTGAATAATCCTCCACCAGAGTTACCAGAGTTAACAGGCGTATCAATCCTAATAACACGCATTCCTACTTCACCATCAGCATTTAATGTAACATTTTCAGTTGAAATAGGTTCCATATAGATATCTTCTGAATCAACACTTACAATACCTTCAGTAACCGCAATTCCATCACCTTGAGGATTACCAATTGCAATTGCTGGTGTACCAGCCACTAATTTATTAGAATCAAATAAATCAACAGCCCTAATTTCCATATCTTTTAATCTAGAATCTTCAATATATAAAACAGCTATATCAAATGTTGCACTTCCACCAATAAATTTAGCACTAAATGCATTTACTAGATATTGATCTCCGATAAAGTTTACAAATATATTAGTGTGAGCTTTTTTAGTTTCTTCTGAATCATATACAACATGATAGTTAGTAATAATATAAGCTCCATTATCCCCAACTAGCTTATATACCACACCAGCACCACTTTTACCTGTTGCATTAGGATTAGGATTACCATCACTATCATATAAAGTATCATTAGTAGCTACAATTTTAACCGCAGAAAGTAATGCTTTAGAGATAATTTCTTGATTAGATGTATTTAAATTTACATGTAAATAATCTTGAACAAATTCTAAGAAAGAACAATTAACCTCACCTAACTCGACTAATTTTTGATAAGTTTTAAAAAGATCAATTCCTTCTCCTTGTGGACCTGTCATACCCATTTGACCTTTTAGGCTAGCTAACCATTCTTCTAAAGTTCCTTCATAACCTTCTTCTACTGCTAAATCATATGCACTTTTGCCTTCAATATCCACATCAGAGAAATATTCTTTAACGAAATCTAATAATTCTCCTTTATAGCCATTACTTATAGCTGCATTATAGATATCTAAAATATTAAGACTATCTCCATCTTTACCTTTTAGACTTTCTAACCACTCGGCCTCAGTTCCAGTAAAACCATTTTCTACTGCTATATCATATGCACTTTTACCGACAGTCACACAACCAAAAAGACTAAATGCAATTAATAACATCCCTATAAAAATTAAAACTTTTTTCAAAATAAATCACCCTTTTAACAATTTAGTACAAATATAATACTATATATTCAATATATATACAAATTAAAGGCTTATTTTGTTTGTTCAAAACCTAAATCTTGTAAGAATTGAATTGAATATTTAATATCTTTGAATACTGCAGTATTATCTAAGATTCTACTACATACACTTCCTAATTCATCTTCGACTGCCTTATCTAAGTTTTCTAAACTATAATCACCATTACATAAAGCAACGATTTCATCATAAATCATATGGAAGTCTTTTAATTCTTCAGTTAATCCTTTACCTTCATGAATTAACATTTTAATTTGATTTAATTCGTTTTCTAATCTACCAGGTAGAATAAATAAACCTTGAGCTTCAATTAAACCAATTGATTCTTTCTTAATAATATGGAATTCTGGATGAGCATGGAATACACCATCAGGATACTCTTCTGTAGTAATATTATTTCTTAAAATAATACTCATTTCATAACCACGAGCTGTTTTAACAACTGTTGGAGATACAGCACTATGAATTCCTTCTTCATCAATAGCGATAATTCCTTGTTCTAAGTCAGTATAGTTTACCCATTTTTCTCTAATTTTTTCACTAATATTAGCAATTGTTTCTTTGTTGAATGAAACTACTCTAAATACAGTATTTGGCCAGTTAACAATTTCAACAATTGCATCAGGATAAGCGCTACTAGAAAATGTCATTTTTGCACCAGCTTTATGCATAGGTAGGATTTCTCCACCACCTTGATAATGGTCATGAGCTAATACACTTCCACCAATTCTAGGTAAGGCTGCATTACTACCAATGAAATAATGTGGGAATTCATCAACGAAATCCATTAAACGATAAAAAGTACCATTATCTACATGCATTGGAGTATGTTCATAACTTACAGTAATACCATGTTGATAGAAATATCCATAAGGTGAGAATTGCCAGAACCATTTTTGACCAGCTAATGTCATATCAACAGTTCTTAATGTTTTCTTATTACGATTTTTAAATCCTTCATTTTCATGGCAAATAGTACATTTTGGATAACCGCCAGCTACACTATTACCTAATTTAGCTTTTTTAGCATCTCTAAACTCTGGTTTAGCTTTATTAATAGTAATAACTAATCCATTGTTGTCAAAACGAATATTTTGATCTAATTTTGCTTTTTTAACATAATCATTATTTACACAATATTGATATAACCATTCAGTAGCTTTTTCACTTGATTCAGCTTTAATGCTATTAAATTTTTTATTAATTTGAGAAGGAAGTAATGATAAATAACCCATTACTTGGTCATTTAAATATTCTAAATCTCCTTCTTCAGCAAGGTTTAATTCTAAAACTAAAGAATCAAATTGATTTAAAAGTTCAGATAAAGATTCATTGCATTCAGTAACATTTGTACCAGCATAAGTATTAAAATCAAATAAAGCAAAAATGCTGTTTTTTACATAGTCTACATCATAGCTTTCTAAATCTAATTTCTCTTGTGCGTAAATAACTAATTTGTCAATAACTTCATATAATCTTTGCATAATTTTTCTCCTTTTATTCATAAAGTATTTAGTTTATCTAACATTTTTATTATATCACATAAGATATAATATTTTATATAACAATTTTTCAAAAAATGATTAATTACAATAAAATATCTAATAAAAATTAAAAACTCCTTTCAATTTATAAGAAAGTTTTTACGCTTTTTTTAATGAAAGGAGTTATTATATTATTTAATTATAATTTCATCACCATCAAAAATTAATTCTCCAACCCATGTATCAACTGTGTTCCACATAATAGTTTCACAACTAACATCCCAACCATGGAAGAATACTAATTTTTTACCATTATCATCAATGATAGAGCAGTGACCAGCACCTTTAACAATATCATTACAAGATAATACTGGTTTGTCAAATTTATACCAATTATTTGCATCTAATGGATCGTTTCCTGTTAATTTTAAGAATGCAATACAGTATCCAACATCCCAAGAACCAGAACCAGAGTATGCTAAATATAATTCGTTATTGTGACAGAAAGCAAAAGGTCCTTCATTAATAAATGGAGCTCCTTCTTCATCTTCAGGAGTACAAGCAATTTTTTCCCAATCATATGTAGGAGTTGAAATCATTACTCTTTCGCTTGAAATAGTAAAAGGATCACTCATCTTAGCAACATAAATATTTTGTCTTACATTGCGTTCTCCTTCCCATCCACTCCAGAAATATAGTAACTCTCCGTTATATTCAATTAAATTACCATCAATAGCCCATTTATTAGTGCTATCAGTAAGCATTCCATGAACATGATATGTATCCATAGGATTATTTGAATTATTTTCTAATACATACATACGGTGATGATAATTATCACCATCATCACAAGCAACATAAATATAACATTTTCCATTCAAAATATGTAATTCAGGTGCCCATAATTCCTTAGAATATTCTTCTTTATCAGGAGTCCAAACAACTTTAGGAGTGGCACTTTCTAAACCTTCAATTGTTTCTGAACAAACCATTGATAATACTAAGCAGTCATGTGTAAAAATTTGATAATACATCCCGTTATGTTTAATAATAAAAGGATCTCTCGTTTTTGAATCATGTGTTGATCTTATAATTTTCTTCATAATATACCTCGAATATTTATTTTATTTTTTATAAAAAATGCAAAATAACTGCATAAATTATTAAATCAATCTAATTATAACATTTCTTTCTCTTAAATGAAATAAATATAATTCCAATAATAGTAATAACGATTAAAACAATTAAAAGCGTTGTAAAGACACTACTCCAACCAAAGAAATCAGCAATCTTACCTAATCCATAAGCACTTAGTGTACTTCCTAAATAACAGAAACCATTTAAAATACCAGCTAATTTTCCTGAGTTAATTTTATATTTCATCTCTAAGGGAACCATACTAGTAATAATATTATTAACACCTGCCATTAAGCATGAAGTTAATCCAAAACATATAATTGTAACTGGTACTGCATCCAACTTTATAAAGATAATAACTATAACTAATAAAATAATTGCTGATGCATAAAGTAATGTACTTAATCCAATAAAATCTTTAATTTTTTTATGTAAATTAACTGCTAAAGCAGTTCCAAAAATTGCTAAAATTGGCAAACATAAAGTAAGTAAGATTGATAACCAACTTGGTGTATCATATAATGAATCTAAAATATCAGGAGTCCAAACAGTAAGTCCATCTTTAACTAAGTTATTAGCTACAGCAAAAATTGCTAATACAACAACTAACATTCCTAAACTACTTATCTTATCTTTATTGGTAGTAGAATTAGCTTCCTCCTTAATTCTTACTTCTTCTTTTAAAGGAATTACTAAACGATTATAATTAAAAATCCAAATAGCTGAAACTATTAAAAGAATTATTGAGGCAACATAAAATGTAAACTTATAATTTAATGTCGCTACAAATAAAGCACTTAAACTATAAACAATAAATGTTCCTATAGCCACCGTAGTTCCCATTGTGACAATAGCTTTACCTATTTTTTCTTTCGAAATAGTTTCAGAAAGTAATTTAATCAAGGATGTCCATAAAAAGGACATTGATACTCCATTTAATAACCAGATAAATTTAAATAATTCAACATTTTTACTGATTACAAGTAAAAAGTTTAAAATACTTGATGAAATCAAACTCGAAAATATAACTATCTTAGTATTATACTTCTTACATAAAAAGCCATTGACAACTTGTCCTATGCCATAAGCAAAAAAGAAAAATGTTGTAACTAAACCTGTTTGACCATATGTTAAGTTAAATTCATTGCCGATTTGGTTAATATTTGAATTGTAACTAAGTCTACCTATGTATGAACATGTATAAACTAACCAACATAATAATATAAGTTGATTTTCTAATTTCTTTTTATTTTTCATACTTTTATACCACTTTTTAAAATAATAATATATTTATATATTAACACAAAAATAATTAAATAAAACAAAATTTCTTTAGAAAAAAATAAAACCGATAATTTTAACGATTATCGGTTTTTATTTTGACTGCTGTTAGCAATTATTAATAATAGTGGCGACTCCGAAGGGATTCGAACCCCCGACCGACGGCTTAGAAGGCCGTTGCTCTATCCAGCTGAGCTACGAAGTCAAGTTTGCCACAGCAATACATATTATACATTAGGTTTTATTGTTTGTAAAGTTAAATTTACAAATTATTTCCTAAAATTTGTTTTATTTCATTAATTTTTTCTAATAATTTTTCTTTTGCAGTCAAATCTAAGACATGATTTAGTTCTTTTTCATATAAATGGAGTTTATTTTTATACATCATAATAAATTCTATAGAAATATTTTCTAATAGTTTAGGTCCATATTTTAACTGTATTTCAGAATAAAGGGGAGCTTGTCCAGCGTAATTTGCAACAATAATTTGATAATATTTATAATCATGGATAACTTCTTCCATAACAATATTAAAATTATTATCTACTAAAAACTTTCTAACTTCATATAAATCAGAATTAGGACATAATATTAGTCTTTTAGCACTTTTAGCACGCTCTAATCCCTTTTCTAAAATTTCTTTTAATAACATTCCGCCAATACCACAAATCGTTATGACTTCATAATCTTTTGTTAAAGGTTCCAAACCATTACCTAATTTAGTAGAAATAATGGTACTTAGATTTTTACTTTCAAGATTTTTAACTGCGCTAGCTAAAGGCATTGGATTAATATCTGTAAGTAATACTTCTTTTAAATTATACTCTTCTACTGCATAAATACCTAAATAGCCATGATCACAAGCAATATCAGCTAGACTGTCATATCCTTCTATGTATTTAGCAATAGCTTTTAGTCTTTTTGAAATAGCCATTAGTGTTTATTCATGAAGTCACGTAATTTACGGCTACGTGAAGGATGTTTTAATTTACGTAATGCTTTAGCTTCAATTTGTCTAATACGTTCACGAGTAACGCCAAATTCTCTACCAACTTCTTCTAAAGTTCTTTGACGACCATCAAGAAGACCAAAACGCATTCTTAATACTTTTTCTTCACGATCAGTTAAACCTTGTAATACTTCATTTAATTCTTTCTTTAACATTTCTTGAGCTGTATATTCATATGGGTCAAGTGCAGTTGGGTCTGAAATGAAATCACCTAAAGATGAATCTTCTTCTTCACCAACAGGAGCTTCTAATGAAATAGGTTCTTGAGCAATCTTTTGGATTTGTTGAACTTTTTCTACTGGAATACCCATTCTATCAGCAACTTCTTCTGGAGATGGTTCACGTGATAATTCTTGAACTAATTGACGTTGAACACGAACTAATTTATTAATTGTTTCAACCATATGAACAGGAATACGAATAGTTCTAGCTTGGTCAGCTACAGCTCTTGTAATTGCTTGACGGATCCACCATGTAGCATAAGTTGAGAATTTAAATCCACGATTAGAATCGAATTTTTCAACAGCTTTCATTAATCCCATGTTACCTTCTTGAATTAAGTCTAAGAATTGTAATCCACGACCAACATATTTTTTAGCGATACTAACTACTAAACGTAAGTTAGCTTCTACTAATTTGTTTTTAGCAACTTCACCTTTACGTACTAATTCACGAAGTTTTTCTAAATCTGATTCAGGAATTTCATATCCTTCTTCTTCAATTGAAGCAAGTTGTTCTTGAGCAATATTTCCATCAGTAATAACGTTAGCTAATCTAGTTTCTTCATCGAATGTAAGTAATTGAATTTTACCAATTTCTTTTAAATACATTCTAACTGGATCATCATATTTAATAGTTGATGGTAAGATATCGAAATTTTCAATATCAATTTCTTCTTCAATTATATCATCATGAGGAATATCTATATTTTCTTCATCTTCAGGAAAATCAACTTCTAAATCCACTGGAGAAAGAACTTCAATACCTTTATGTTCTAATTCTAAAATTACAGTACGATATTCTTCAGAATCTTTTTCGAAATAACGTGTAACGTCTTCTACTTTTAATGTTTTTGTTTCTTTTCCTAAACTAATAAGTAAGTCTAATTTTTGATTGAAATTCATAATATAAAAATACCTCTACTTTCCTTTTTTATTGTTAATTCTGGCAAATCTTAATTTCTCATCTAAAGTCATTAATGTTTCTGGTGTACCTTCTAGTGTTTCTACAACATATTCTTGAAGCTTCATGTTGTATTTAACAGTATTAAATCTTTCAATACAATCATTTAACATCTTATCACGTTTATCAGCATCATAAGAAATTAATTCATTGACACCTTTCATAACTTCATAGATAAAATTATTTTTTGTCATATCATAACAGTATTTGTAAATCTCGTTATGTTCATTATTTAAACTATTATAAAAATATACGATAGCTTGATAAGTTCTAAGTATAACTTCATTTTCAATATAATTAGAAATATCACCAATTTCATTTTTAAAATAATCTAAGAAATTTTTATTATAAGCAATGAAATAAATGAACCATTTTTCATGTGCTTTCATTTCTTTTGAAATTTTAGGTGTTTCTTCTAAAACTTCGACATTTTTTTGCCCACTACCTTGTTTAAAATAGATATTGTAATCATTATAGATCGCATCATATGATACTTTTAAATCTATCGCTAATTGATGTAAATACTTTTCAACAAGTAAAGCTGAGCCACTTTTAAATAATAAATTAAACACAGTCTTCTTAACTTCTTCATAATCATATGCGACATTTAGATTTCTATTAAGAAATGCATTTGAATATAAATAACCATAAACATCTTTTTGATTAGACTCAATAAATTCAAGAAAACTATCTTTACCTCTAGATTTTAGATATTCATCAGGGTCCATTCCATTTGGCAATGTAATTGAATTAACAGTTAATCCTTTCAAAAGATTAAATGCTTTTCCAGTGGCTTTAATACCAGCACTATCTCCATCATAACAAATCAAAACATTGTTTGAATACTTTTTAATAAGTGAGGCTTGTTGTTCTGTAAGAGCAGTACCTAAAGAACATACAACTTCCTTAATTCCAGCATTAGATAGTGAAATAACGTCCATTTGACCTTCACATAAGATAACTCTTCCCATTTTTCTTATATGAGGAATTGCGTTATTAAGGTTATAAAGCATTTCACCTTTTTTATAAATTACTGTCTCTTGGGTATTAACATATTTACCACCTGATGTATCACCATCAAAAACTCTACCAGAAAAACCTAAGACATGTCCAGCCTCATCGATAATCGGAAACATTATTCGATTGAAAAACATATCATAGTAATCATTTTCTTTTCTAGTTATTAAACCAATGTCATGTGCATCAGTTAAAGAGTAACCTTTATCAGATAAAACTTTTGTCAATGTCGTGTAATTTTTAGGAGCAAGTCCAATACCAAACATCTTTATCGTTTCCAAATCAAGTCCTCTTTTATTCAAATATTCTAAAGCTTCTTTTCCTGATTGAGAATTATGTAGGAAATGTTCGTAGAATTTTTGTGCAACTTGGTTTATTTCGTAATATTTAGAGTTTTCATCTACATGCTTGACAGTTTTTGTTCTTTCTAACTGTACGCCAACTCTATCAGCAAGTAAAAAGCACGCTTCTTCAAAAGAAACGTTTTTTATTTTCCTTAAAAAATTGATCGGATTCCCACCTTCACCACAGCTCATACACTTAGCTATTTTTTTAGATGGAGATACGCTAAATGATGGTGTTTGATCGGCGTGAAATGGACATAAACCAAAATAGTTTTTACCACGTTTTTGTAAAGTAACAAATTCACTAACTAAACCAACCATGTCGGTTTTGTCAATTATCTCGTTAATCTTTTCTTCACTTATCATCAAACATCACCACCCCTACGACAATTATTTAATAAATTAAAATTTAATTCTTGATGCAATATAGCTTTCTAAATCTTCTAATTTAACAACATCTTGAAGCATTGTATCACGATTTCTAACTGTAACAGTTCCTGCTTCAATAGTTTGATCATCAATTGTTATACAGAATGGAGTACCGATTGCATCTTGACGACGGTATCTCTTACCAATTTGTTGTGTTTCATCATATGTAACAACAAATGATTTAGCTAATTGTTGATATACTTCAATAGCTTTTTCACTATGACGTTTTTTAATTAATGGTAAAACAGCTACTTTATAAGGAGCTAATGCAGGGTGAAGACGTAATACTTCTCTTTCTTCTCCACTTTCTAATAACTCTTTATCATATGCGTTAAATAAAGTTACTAAGAATAATCTTTCTACACCAACACTTGGTTCAACTACATATGGAATATATTTTTCATTTGTATCTGGGTCTAAATAATCAAGTGCAACTTTACTATGTTCTTGATGACGACCTAAATCGTAGTTTGTTCTACTTGCGATACCCCATAATTCACCAAATCCCCAAGGGAATTTATATTCGATATCAGTAGTACCATTTGAATAGAATGCTAATTCTTCTGGATCATGTGCTCTTAAACGTAAGCTATCTTTATTAATACCTAAATCGTATAAGAATTGCATACACTTATTAATCCAGTATTCGTACCACTCCATTTCAGTTCCTGGTTTACAGAAGAATTCCATTTCCATTTGTTCGAATTCACGTACACGGAAGATGAAGTTTCCAGGTGTAATTTCATTACGGAATACTTTACCAACTTGACCAACACCAAATGGTAATTTCTTACGCATTGAACGTTGAATGTTTTTATATTGTACAAAAATACCTTGTGCAGTTTCAGGACGCATATAAATTGTATTTGCGCTATCTTCAACAACACCTTGGCTAGTTTTAAACATTAAGTTAAATTTACGAATTGGAGTATAGGCAACACTTCCACATACAGGACATTTAACTTGATGTTCGTTTAAGTAGTTTAATAACTGTTCATCGCTCCAACCATCACCAGTTTCATTACCACCAGTAAAATCTTCAATAAGTTTATCGGCACGATGACGAGTGTTACATTTTTTACAATCTGTTAAAGGATCAGAGAACCCACCAACATGTCCAGTAGCAACCCATACTTCTGGATTCATTAAAATAGCACTGTCTAATCCTACGTTATTAATATCTTCTTGAACCATTCTTTGTGTCCATAATGCTTTAATATTATTTTTTAATAAAACACCTAATGGACCAAAGTCCCATGAGTTAGCTAAACCACCATAAATTTCAGACCCTTGGAAAACAAAACCATAAGTCTTACAGTAGCTTACTAATTCTTCTAATGTTAATTCTTTCATTTAAAACACCTCTGATTTCATAATATGACATTTTATTGTAACACAATAAATTTATAAAGACAATAAAAACTTTAAATATATTTAATATTTAAATGAAAAAAACACCAAAATAGTATAAAAATATATTATTTTTAATAAAATTTAAGGGTGATTACATGGATAAAAAAATTATGGAGTATATTAAAACTCATTACAAAGATATTTATTTTACAATTTTATGCTATCAACTTTTCTTATGTATAATAACATTTTCCTCAATTAACTTTAAAATCTTTATCGCACTACTATTCTTTCTATCAGCATTTATACTTATTGGTAGTTGGAAGTCAAGGTCAAAAAACGATTAATCTTATTTGTAATTTGAATGTATGTATTTAGTACGGTATGATTATCAAATGAACTAAATTTGAGATTGATAATGTAAATGTATAAAACCAAAAATTTAAAATACAATTTATAAAAATCATTCCCATATGAATTTAGCTTATCTTCTATCTCTTTAAACCACATACCTTCTATATCATCTAAAGATACATAAAGTTTAGCGTAATCAGAAACAAATATGCCAGTATAACCATTATCAAAACTAATTAATTTCTTTTGAATAAAATGATTTAAATTTAAATTACCATGATTTAGGGCATATATACAGTTTCCATGATTATCTAAATATTTATGTATTTTTCTTTGCATTGGATACATTATTTTTTTAACATTTAATAGTATGTTATATTTACTTAAAATTATCCAATCAAAATCTGTTTTAACTACTCTTTCCTCGCATTCTCTCACAAGCATTTCAAGCGTTTGAAAAATACGGTCTAAATTCTTATAAATCCTATAAAAATATTTAAAATTTAAATCATTTAATCGCACAGTAAAGCCAGTTTTCTTATGTAATTCATGTACACAATCAATTAAATCAAAAATCTTTTTCTCACTTGGATATTCATAAAAATTAACATAATTATATATAAAATAAACATCATTTTCAAAACTAAATTTCTTTATTGGATATAAGACATTACCAACCTTTTGACTAGCTAAAAAATCATAGATATTTTTAGTTTTTTTATTTACTTTTTTTAATATTAATTTACCCTCTTTAAATGATAGAAGCGTAACTAAATTAGTTAACGCTTCTTGTTTTTCTATTTTAAAATTAAACGCTTCTTCAATCTTAATAATAAACTCAATCTTTATCATAAACTATCACTTTATTATTATTCTTTTTTGCATCGTATAAATAATTTATTGATAAGTTATATTTCGCACTTATTTTATCTAAAGAACTATCATCTAATGTAATTATTTTATATTTTGCATACTCACTTTTTAGATTGCCAAATAAAGATTCATCCCTAGATTCGCTAGAATTAATTATAACTGGATTTATTTCATCATCTAACTCTTCTATCACTTCTTCTATAAGTTCTTCTCTTTGTTTTTCTAATTTTACTTCCATTTCTAACTGATAATTTTCTTTTATTTCATCTTTTATCTCATCAATTATAATAGTTTCAATATCTAAAGATATATCTAATTCAATCCCTTTATCTTTTATAATTTCTACATCAATTTTATTAATTTTAGCACTTAATTGCTCTGTTAATGTAGTATTAAGATCGATTGTGAAATCAAATTCTTTTTCTATTTCATTTAAAGATTTATCTAGATATTTTAAAGAGACTTCTAACATATATTTTTCAAATTCAACTGTTGATTCTAAATGGATTAATTGATATGAAAAATCATTTATATTGGAAATATCTTCTATCTTATAAAACTTCTTTTCATTTACTACGTATTTCATAAATATCACCATAATATAATATGAAAAAATATATTAAAATATGAAAAAAAACTGATGGTTTTCATCAGGTTCTAATCATCATCTTCATCAATAATTTCTACTTCATCTTTAGGTTTTGAAGTAAAAATCGCAACAACAGGAATAGTTAAAAATATTATCCATCCTGGATGCCAAAGTCCAAAAGCAATTCCTATAAAAATGTAGATAACACAGCAAAGAAATGAATAAACATTTTCAATTCTTTTAACACCAAGTATTACTGGCATAAGTGGTATAAGGAAAAATATACACCATCCTGGATGCCATAATCCAAGGCAAAATCCTAATAATAAGAAAGTAATTAAACATAAAATAGGTGTAGCAGCAATAATTTTTTTCTTAGTATCCATCTTTATTCCTCCTCACTAATACTTGCTTCAATCACTTCTAAAGTTTCTAAAATTCCTTTTTTAGACTCACTTGAAGTCGCAATAAAGATATCTTCTTCTCTTAAATTTAATTTAGCATAAATAGCTTTTTTATTTTTTACTAATTCGCTATTTTTTAACTTGTCCATTTTTGTAGCAATAACACAAACCTTAATATTATATGCTTTTAAAAATTCATACATTAAACAGTCATCGGCAGTTGGTTCATGACGATAATCAACTAATAAGAAGGCTCTTTTTAAAGTTTCTCTTTTCATTAAATATTCTTCAATCATCTTACCAAACGATTCTTTCATACTTTTACTAACTTTAGCGTATCCATAACCAGGAACGTCTACTAAGTAAAAGTTTTTATTTACTAAAAAGAAATTAACAGTTTGAGTTTTACCAGGATTACTTGAAGTTCTAGCTAATGACTTACGATTAACTAAGGCATTGATAAATGAACTTTTCCCAACATTACTTCTTCCACAAAATAAAACTTCAGGAAGTCCATCAGTTGGAAAATGAGCAATCTTAGTACCGCTAGTAATAAATTCAGCGCTTGTAATTTTCATTTTTATTTCACTCCTAATCGATTAAGGAAATTAGTTAAATCTTTTCCTTCTAAAACATTATAAGCTAAATCTTCATGAGAATAGTCAATAATTCCGTGATAATCTGACCCAGCTGTAATAATCATGCCACGTTTAGCACAAATTTCTCTAAATAATTTTTCATCCATAGCTTTATTTTTAGGATAAATCGCTTCTAGTCCATCGACATTTTCGTTAATAAGTTCTAACACATCATTTTTCTTAAGTAATACAGGATGTGCAATAACAACTATAGCGCCATTTTCTTTTAAGAATTTAACTCCATCAGCTGTTTGTAATTTAGTAGATGAAATATATCCAGGGCATCCTTCTCTTAAATAATTTTTAAAGATTGTTTCTTTTTCGTATTCTGGATTACTTAAAGCTATCTCACGAATTAAGTGAGCTCTAGTAATTGTCCCAATTGGTTTCATTAATCTTTCATAATTAATTTTAAAACCGTATAAAGTTTCCATGTTTTTAGCCATGTTAAAAATGCGTTCGCGTCGGAATTTATGTTGTTCTTTGGAAAAATCTTTAATAGCTTGTGGAATTTGATTAGGAAAATATCCTAATACATGCACACTTTCACCGTTATGTTCTGTTGAAAGTTCAATGCCAGGAATAACCTTAATGTTAATTTCCTTACCGTATTCTATCGCCTCACTAACACCTTCTGTTGAATCATGGTCAGTAATCGCAATAATATCTAACCTTTTACTTTTTGCATAATCTAATAATTTTTTAATAGTTAATGTACCATCAGAATATACTGAATGCATATGTAAATCCGCTCTTAACATAATACACCTCCGATTATTTGTGCAATAATATGTAGTGCACATTTTATACCATCAAGGGCACTTGAAGTAATACCACCAGCGTAACCCGCACCTTCACCAATCGGATAAACACCTTTGATATTTGACTCAAAATTTTCTCGAATAATTCTAACTGGACTACTAGAACGAGATTCAACAATTGTTAATATTGCATCTGGATCTAAGAATCCCTTTATTTTTTTATCAATTTCAATTATACCACCTTTTAAACCATCAATGATAAAATCTGGTAGTATTCCTTTAAATGAAGCAAAAACAGTTTTATTAGGATAAGTTGGTTTAATACTTCTAAAACCATCTGCTACTTCATCAGCTAAAAACTCTTTAACTAAATTACATGGAGCTTTATATGAATTAGTTAACTCATAACAAGCTTTTTCAATTTTTTCTTGGAAATATAGGCCATCTAATGGACTATTAAGGTAAAAATCTTCCACTCTAACATTAACTAATAAAGCACTATTGGCGTTAACTCCATCTCTTGCTTCATAGCTCATACCATTTGTAACAATAGTATTTTTACTTGAAGAACTTGCTACTACATATCCACCAGGACACATACAGAATGTATAAACATCTCTTGTAGGTAAGTGTACTGCTGCTTTATATGAGGCTGCATCATGAATATTAGAATTAAATCCATACTGAATATTATTAATATCCTTTTGTAAATGTTCTATTCTTGCACCCATACTAAATGCCTTAGGTTCTAATAGAAAACCATTTTTATATAACATTTCATAAGTATCTTTAGCTGAATGACCAATACCTAAAATGATATAAGGTGAACTAAATTCATACTCAATCCCATTAGAGGTAGCTTTTAAATAATTATTTTTTACATCAACAACTTTATAGTTAAAATAAAATTCTCCACCTAAATTTATAATTGCTTGACGCATATTTTTCATACATATACGTAATTTATCAGTTCCTACATGTGGTAAATTATCATAATAAACACTTTCTTTTGCACCAAACTCCACAAAAGTCTTTAAGATAAACTTAATTCTTGGATCATTTAGATTTGTAGTAAGCTTTCCATCAGAAAATGTTCCAGCTCCACCTTCACCAAAACAAATGTTACTACTTTCATTTAAGATATCTTCATTAAAGAATAATTTGATATCTAAGGCTCTCTCATCAACCATCTTACCTTGTTCAAAGATAATTGGTTTTAAATTAGCTAAAGCTAAGATATAAGCACAAAACATTCCTGCTGGACCACTTCCAACAACAAGCGGTCTATCCTTAATATTTAACTTTTCAACATTAATTGAATCAGAATAAGTAGTATCAAATTTAACATGCTTATTATATAACTTTTGATTTTTTCTTTCTTCTATATTTAGTTCTAAAACTACTTGGTAAATATAGAATGGGTCATTTTTAACTCTTAAATCTAATGATTTTTTTACTAATTTACCATCAATTATATTTTTATTTTTAATCTTATACTTTGTATAAACATATTTTAAAATTTCTTGTTCAGTTAAATTTTCTTTTAATTTAATATCTAAAATAGTTACTTGCATATTTTATCCGCCGCAATAAGTGCTGATGTAAAGGCATACCATAAGTTAAATCCACCACAAATACCAACTTGATCTGTAGCTTCACCTAAGATAAACATATTAGGTTTATTTTTTACTTCAAATAATTCAAGTTCATCTAAAGCAATTCCACCCTTAGCTACATGGGCATTTGTAATCGGATAGGTGTTAGTAATAGTTAATTTAAAATCTTTAAATTGTTTTAAATAACTATCTAGAACATCCTCATCTAAAGTTGTTACTTTACTATTTGGATAACCTTTATTAAACATTCCTAATAACTTATTATTAACTGAACCAAATAATAAATTATGAAGGTGAACATATGGGTCATTTTTAATTTTTCTATTAACAACCATCTTTAACATTTCAAATGAATAATCATCTAAAAAATCAAAAGACAGTATCTTATCTTTATCATAAAAGACACTCAAGTCCATTACACAAATACCACTAACACCATCTTCTTTAAACATCACTTCGCCTTTAGAAGAATGCTGTCCTAATTTAACAGTAGCATTTGCTCTTACTCCAAATAATGAAGAAATATCTTCTTTTACCTTAAAGCCAACTAAAGCAGGAGTAAATTTATCCATTTTTAAATTTAAAGATTTTAACAATTCATCACTATAATTATTTATACTTGCATTAGTTCCAACACAAATTAAAACTTTATCATATAGTATTCCATCAACTAAATACTTATCATTTTTTGTTTTAATATTAGTAATCTCTTTACTTAAAACCACATTTACTTTTTTGTAAAATAATTCTTTTGAAATAAGTTCAACAACAGTAGCAGCTTGATTACTTTTTGGGTATATTCTTCCTTCTTCGACAGTTGTAAATAAACCTAAATAATGAAAGAATTCAAGCATACTATCTTTATATCCAGCATCAAGCATTTCTTTAATAATAGATTGATGTTGATACTTATCGCAACTTATATCTACATTTGAAAGATTACATCTACCATTACCTGTAGTTGCAACTTTTTTTAATAGCTTATTATTTTTCTCATAAATAGTAACATCTATTTGTGGGTTATTAACTTTTATTCTAAGTGCAGCAAAGCAACCGCTTGCTCCACCACCAATAATTGCAACATTCATGGTAGATAATCTCCTTTTTAAGTAATATCAATTTTATTTTTAATTAAATAATAACTTCCGAAATAGAATCCAACTGTTCCTACTAACATCCAGAAGAATGATGAAAAATCAATAACTACAATATTTTCCAATAAGAAATCATAATCATTATACTGAATGAATTGGTATCCTAATTCTTCACCATAAGTTAACGCGAATGGTAAAATACGAATATTCATAATATATGATACTGCGATAACAGCAATTACAAACACTAAAAATTTAGAACCTTTACTTTGTTTTTTGATATAACCACTATGTGAGAACGCATGACAGAATAAAATAAAACATAGTAAAAAGACAAAACCAATTAAAATTTGAATACTATAGATTGAGACTAAATCAAAATGTTTAAATAATTCTATAAACACATTACCTAATTCTCTAAAAGCTTCTGTAACTTCATCTAAAACCCCAAATCCAAACAATACAAACAAAATACCTACTAAAAATGAAACTATATATAAAGCAACATATATAAAGTTAACTAAAATTTTAGAAATTAAAATAGTATGTGTATTAATAGGTAATGTTAATGTTAAATAGCCACTTTGTGTAAACAGCCTTCCAGTTAGTGTTTTATGAATAGAAATATATGACATTATCGAACAAGCATACACACAAACAATCAGTGACAAAAGTCCTAATGTTAATAAAAATTCTAACTCTAATAATGCACCTATACAAAATAAAATAGATAAACCTACAATCATTCCGCAAATTGTTAAAGGCATTTGACATGTATTTTTAAATTCGTGTGAAAAATATTTTCTAAACATTAAAATCACCTCCTAGGAAATTAACTTTAAATACTTCTCTAAAGATTTGATCAATTGTTTTATCAGGATATATTTCCTTTAAATTTTCTTTAGTGTTATCTAAGAAAACATTTCCTTCGTTAATAAAAATAACTCGATCAGTAATATCTTCAATATCGCTAATAAGGTGTGTTGTTAAAATAACTGTAGCTCTTTTATCATAATTTTGCATAATTAAATTAAAAATCACATCTCTACTAGCTGGGTCAACTCCCGCAATTGGTTCATCAAATAAATACAATTTAGCACGACGAGATAAAACTAGGATAACTTGTAATTTTTCTTTATTACCTTTTGATAAAGCCTTAACCTTACTTTTTAATTCGATATGAAATTTTTCCAATAAGTTTTTAGCTCTTTCGCTATCAAAATCATCATAAAACTTTTCAAATACTTTAATGCATTCTAAAACAGTCCACTTTTCTTCTAAATAGTTTACATCTGGTAAATAGGAAACTATTTTTTTAGTTTCAATACCTGGTTTGTGACCATCAATTAAAACTTCACCATTATAACGCATTAATAGATTAGATAAGATTTTAATTAAAGTAGTTTTTCCACTACCATTTGGGCCAAATAAACCAACGATTTCTCCCTCATTAATCTCTAGGTTAATTCCTTTTAAAGCTTTATGCCCAAAATATGATTTTTCTAAATTCTTAATTTCAATAAAACTCATAATTTCACGCTCCCTTTTTCTAAATTATACCACATAAAAATAAAAAGACACAATAAAGTGTCTTTATATTTAATCATTTTTGTTTAATTTATTGATGATTTCGTTAATATGATTTCCGTATTCTAATGCTTCATCATATTTAAAAACAAGTTCAGGCATTTTTCTAGCTTTAACTCTACGTGCTAATTCACTGCGTAAAAATCCTTTAGCTTTATCTAAACTACCAACAATTTTTTCTTTTAAATAGTCTGGAACTGTATAGTAAACAGTAGCATAAGATAGGTCATTTGTAACTCTAACTTCTGTAATTGTTACAGCAGTCAAATTAGCATCACGTGCTTCTCTAGAAAGTAAGATTGATAATTCTTTACTAAGCGTTTTAGCTAAACGTTCTACATTTAAACTCATTAACGTTTAACCTCTCTTTCAACACTTGCTTCAATAATATCTCCTTCTTTAATGTCATTGAATGATGAAATTGTAATACCGCATTCATAACCAGCCTTAACTTCTTTAACATCATCTTTGAAACGGCGTAATGTAGCCATTTTTCCTTCAAATACAACAACACCACTACGAAGAATACGAACTAAACTGTTACGTTCAATAACACCTTCAGTTACATAACAACCAGCAATTGTTCCAACCTTACTAACTTTAAATGTTTGTCTTACTTCAGCAAATCCTGTAACTACTTCTTCGAATTCTGGATCTAACATACCTTTTAAAGCTGCATCGATATCTTCTAATAATTTATAAATAATATTATATAATCTAATTTCTACTCCACTAGTTTCAGCACTTTGACGTACTTGACCAGTAGGACGAACATTAAATCCTACAACAATAGCTTTTGATGCTTGAGCTAGAATAATATCTGTTTCAGTAATTGCACCTACACCTGCACGAACAATATTAATAACGATATCTTCAACTTTAATTTTTGAAATACTATTTTTAACTGCTTCAAGTGATCCTTGAACGTCAGCTTTAACTACAAGATTTAATTCTTTATGTTCACCTAATTTACTAAACATTTCTTCTAATGTTGCAACTTTACCTGCATTATTTTGAACTTTAGTACGATCTTTTCTAGCTTCAGCAATTTGACGTGCTTGTCTTTCATCAGAAATAACCATGAACTTATCACCAGCCATAGGAACTTCTTCTAAACCAGTAACAACTACTGCTTTACTTGGTAATGCTTCATTTAAACGGCGATGAGTTTCATCTTCCATTGTTCTAACCTTACCATAAGTATCACCAATAACAACGTTATCACCAACTTTTAATGTGCCATTTTGAACTAATAATGTAGCAACTGGTCCTCTACCTTTATCAAGTTGGGCTTCAATAACAGTACCTACTGCTAAACGGTTAGGGTTAGCTTTATATTCTTGCATTTCAGCAACTAATTGAACCATTTCTAATAATTCATCTACACCTGTTCCACGTAAAGCAGAGATTTGACAATATGTAGTATCTCCACCCCAAACTTCAGGAAGTAAGTTATATTCACTTAACTCTTGCATTACACGATCAGGGTTTGCAGTTGGTTTATCCATTTTGTTGATTGCAACGATAATTGGACATCCAGCAGCTTGAGCATGATGAATTGCTTCTTCTGTTTGAGGCATTAGGCCATCATCTGCTGCTACTACTAAAATAATAATATCAGTAACTTGTGCTCCACGTGCACGCATTTCTGTAAATGCAGCATGCCCTGGAGTATCAATAAATGTAATTGCTTCTCCATTTACTTGTACTTGGTAAGCACCGATATGTTGTGTAATCCCACCAGCTTCACTAGCAACAACTTTACTTTGACGAATATAGTCAAGTAATGTTGTTTTACCATGGTCAACGTGACCCATGATTGTAACTACTGCAGGACGTTTTCTTAAATCTTTTTCATCATCTTGAATTTCAATTTCATCAAAACGTGTAACGTCTGTAACCACTTCATTTTGTAAAACAGTATCATATTCTAAAGCAATTAATTCAACAGTATCACGGTCAATAGTTTGATTTTGAGTAGCCATAATTCCAGCAAACATTAACTTCTTAATAATTTCACCTAATGGTTTACCTAATCCAGTAGCTACATCGCTAACTGTCATACCTTCACGATAGATTAATACACCTTTTTTATTTTCGTTTACATTTTTTAGTGGGACATTTGACTTTCTAACTTCTTTTTTATCTCTTGCCATATAATCACCTAATTTCTTTCATTTTTTTGGCAAAACCGATATCTAATACTCCAATAACCATACGGTTATTTTTCCCGATTGCACCACTTAATTCACTTGATGTAAATCTGTTATCAAGTGTAACATTATAATATTTTGCTTTATCAGTAATTTTCTTTGTTGTGTTAATTCCAGCATCGCTAGCTAAAAATAAATATTTTATTTCACCTTTACGAATACCTTCTACACAAAAGTCCTCTCCTGATACAACTTTTTTAGCTCTAAAAGCTAAACCTAATAAGTTTAAAATAGCATGCACCTAAATCAACTCCAATAACATTGTATAGATTTCTTCAGGAACACTTACTTCTAACATTTTATCTAATACTTTACTTTTTTGAGCTTTTAAGATAACTTCTTTATCTTTTTTTAAATAAGCTCCTCTACCATTAGCTTTTCCTTTAGTGTCAACAGTAACTTCGCCTTCTGGTGTTCTAATAACACGAATCAATTCATTTTTAGGAAATTGTTCACGTGTTACAACACAAGTACGCATCGGAACTTTTTTGACTACCATTCGTAACCTTGATTCTTAGCTACACTAACTGGTTTAATATCAATTTTCCAGTCACATGATTGAACGGCAAGACGAACGTTTTGTCCATTTTTACCGATAGCTAATGATAATTGATTATCAGGAACAATAGCTAATGATGTTTTTGTTTTAGTATCAATATTGATAACAGCTACTACATTTGTTGGTTGAAGAGCGTTAGCTACTAATTCAGCAATATCATCGCTCCAACGATATAAATCGATTTTTTCTCCATTTAATGAACGAACAACTTCACGAATACGAGAACTATTTTCACCAACACAAGCTCCAATTGGATCTACATCAGGGTCATGTGAATAAACACTTACTTTACATCTATCACCAGCGTCTCTAGCGATACCCTTAATTTCAACAATACCATCTTTAATTTCTGGAATGTATTGTTCAAGTAAGCGAATTACTAAATGTTTATCATTTCTACTTACAAATACTTTTGGTCCTTTAGTACCTTGTTCAACACTAGTTACATAAACGTTAATACTATCACCAACACCGAATTCATCATTTGGTAATAATTCTTTCTTTGGTAATAATGTTGTAATATTTTGACCAATAGATAAAGTTAAGAATGATTCATTAGAATCAATAATTTGAGCTCTAATTAATTCATTTTCCATACTCTTGAAATATTGGAATGAATTTTCTTTTTCATAAGTTTTAATATTTTGATTAAAGATTTGTTTAGCTTGAGCTGCAGCCATACGTCCGAAATCTTTAATATTAACAGCCTCTTCTAAAATATCACCAATTTTTGCTCTTGAATTAATTTTTTTAGCTTCAGTATATAAAATTGGAACAATTTCACATTCTGGATCTAAATTTTCTAATGATTCAACTACAATTTTTTGGCTGAACATTAAAATTTCATTTTTTTCTGGTTTGAATTCAACTCTTACACTTGTGTTACCATAGTTACGTTTGTAAGCATTGATTAAACCTTTTTTAAAAGAATCTAAAAGTTGTTCTAAGGTTAATCCTCTTTCTTCAGCAACAATTTCTAATTGTTTGTAAAACTCTTTGCTTGTCATATCATTTACCTCCTAAAATTTGACAGCTAATCTAATTTTTTTAATACTATCATAAGGAATTTCAAAGTTTTTAAATCTTCCTTTTAAATTTACTCTAATAACTACAACGTTATCATCAAAAGAAATCATAGTACCTTCATATACTTTATCACCAGTATTTATATGGATATATTTTCCTACTGCTTCGGCTACTTCTTCTTGATTTCTTAATTCCATTTCAGCTCCAGGAGATGAAACTTCTAACATATATTCATCATAAGATACTTCAAGTCTATCTAATTCATCTGATAAATAATTGTTAATAAGGGCTAATTCATCAATATTTATTCCGTCTTTTTTGCTAACTAATACTCTTAAAATATGCATACCAGCTTCTTTTACAAAACTAACATCATATAATTTAAAACCATTTTCCGTCAAATATGGAACTAATATTTCTTCAATCATTTTTGTATTCACTTTATACACCTCCAGTTAATTAAAAGAGCGAACTTTTTGCAAGTTCACTCTAATTAGAATTATTAGATTACTTGTATTTTAACATTAATTAAAAAAAATTACAAGTAAAATATTATATTTTAACATTTCTTATTAATTTAAAATTAAATCTATGCTAAATCTGTTCCTACACCACTAACTTCTAAATAAAATAAATAAGTAGCTTGATTAATTCTTGGAAGAACCCAAATCAGTAAAATTCCAAATGTAAAAACACTTAAAATAATCCAACCAAAATAACTAAAGATCAGTTTAAAATATTCCCATTTATGTCCATCCATTAATTCTCTACTTTTAGTTATACATTCATTTGCACTCATATAAGGATTATCATTAGCGACATATAGCGCAAGTGAATATGAAAGCATCTTAATTATACCAGGGACAATCAATAAAATTGCCCATAATGCAGTATAAAGTGAAACTAAAAAGTAAACTAAGAAAGATTTAACAAAATCTTTAAACCCATGAAGTAAATCTTTATTTTTAATCTCTAAATTATAATAAGCTTTTTTTGATATCTCAATAAGACCCATCATTATTGCTCCACCAAATATAAAATCAAATAATCCATTAAACCAAGTTGAGGTAATTTCTGTTCCATCAGGTAAGACCTCAGTTGTTCCTGTAAGTGAATTTATAACACCAATCACAATCATAATCAAGACATATATTAGGTAAACCTTATTTAACTCCAAACGATGACGATCACAAATTCGATCAGCTCTCAATCTATATTCCTGACATGTAAGTCTACTACCATAATAATTCATACTAACACTTCCCTTTAATTTATTTTACAACAATTTTATATTTTTTCAAATATAAATGTAAACTTGAAAAAATAATAAAAAGTATTAAAATATTAGATGAAGGTGATTTAATTGAAAAAAGCAGTTTATCCAGGGTCATTTGATCCTATTTCTAATGGACATTTAGATATAATAACTAGAGCAAGTAAAATATTTGATGAATTACACATTGTTGTTTCATATAATATTAAAAAAGCTTCAACTTTTTCAGTAGTTGAACGTATTGATATGATAAAAATGGTCACAAAAGATTTACCAAACGTATTTGTTACTAGTTATAACGGTTTAATCGTTAACTATTGCAAGGAAAATAATATCAATATTTTAATTAGGGGACTAAGAAATTATCAAGATTATGAAAATGAATTTTCTCTTTTCCAATTTAACCGTGATATAAACCCTGATATTGAAACAATATTAATGTTACCTTCTAGTAAGAATCAATTTGTATCAAGTTCAGCAATCAAAGAATTAGTTACATTTAACTGTGATATATCTAGTTATGTTCCACAAGAAGTTGAAAAAATAATTGTTAAAAAATATAAAAATTAATTTTTAAAAAGCAGGATACGAAACATCCTGCTTTTATTATGAAATATTTTCTACCAAGGACGGTATTTTTTTACTAATCCATCAAAATTTATTCTATCTGTTAAGTGATGAGGATTATCATTTAAATATTTTATCATTTCTTCCATTTGTTCAAATGTAATATCAAAATCACCGTCACAAATAGTTACACGCATAGCTTTTGAATCAATATAGAAATATCGATGTTCAAAATCACTAACATCAATATTTAATTTATTTAGAGTAACATATTTTTTAAATAATTCATTTTCTAAAAGAAGTCCAGCAGGTGAATCAAATGAATAGTCACTAGGGATTTCTTTTTTTATTAATTTAGCTACTTCCTTGCATACATCAAATGTAACACCTTCTAAATTAATACTATGTTTATCTAAAATATCTTTTGTATTTAAAGCAACATAAACTTCATATTGACCTTCTTCTATTTCAAAAGAATCTGTTTCGTTTCGATATGAAGCTAAATCCTTAATGTTAACTTCTACAACGCATTTTACTGTCTTTCTTGCTTTTACAAACACTTTTGAAAATCCTTTTAATTCTTTAATAGGACGATAAATGTTTGAATTTTCTTTCCCAACATATACTTCAATTACATCATAACCATCAATATCACTAGTGTTTTTCACATCTAATGTAACCACTAATTTATCATTTAAAAGTTCATAATTATAATTACTGTATTCAAATTTTGAATAACTTAATCCATAACCGAATGGTAAAATAAATCCCTCATTATGTAAATCATAATATCTATATCCAACATAAATATCATCATAGTGATATGTATAATATAAATCTCTTCTTAAATATTCTTTATTAATTGGATTTTGATAATATGTTTCAATCCATGTTTCTGGTAATCTTCCACTTGGATTATGTGATCCATACAAGTTATTAAAGATAGATTCAGATTGTCCTTCACCTGCTAAATACGTAATTAATGCAGCCTTTGAAGTATTATAAATTTCTTTAACATTTACTACACTACCAGTGATTACAACTGTACCAAAGTTATCAAATACTTTAGATACAAGTTCTAATGTTTCATTTTGTTCTTTAGCTAAGTCTAAAGTAATTCTATCAGAACCTTCTGTTTCATCTTTTTGATATTGTCCTAAGAACAATATTACTTTATCAAACTTACCTTTATATTCTTTTAAAGTTTCTTCAGTAATTAATAATTTATCTTCATCATAACATTGTAGGAATTCATAATTGATGTTGTTGTTTTTTAAAACTTCAATCATACTAACTGGTTTATAAGCATTAACCCAGCCACTTCCTCCACCTACAAAGCGATTATGATTTGCAAAGTATCCTAATACTAATACTTTTTCTTCCTTTTTTAATGGAAAATAATTATTTTCATTTTTTACTAAAATTGCTGTTTTATTTGCAATTTCTACTG
>JBGVOE010000059.1:0-4105 GCA_045126355.1 Anaeroplasmataceae bacterium
TTATCATAGTAGTGCATAAATGTAGTGCATAAAAAAAAGGTATTAAAAATAAACAAAAAATAGAAAAATCCAGTCACTGTCTGTGTTTTCAGACTTTGTTGACTGGATTTTATTACTTTTTTAAGGCAAACTCGGGTTATATCAAAACTATAAATCAAAATAAACGCTATTTTATCAAGTAAGCGTTTTCTGTGTGTTTTTTATAAAAATAAAAAGCCTTAGATATTAAAATCTAAAGCTTAATTATTTTTAATTATACAAGTGGTAATTCAACATCAGCTGATTCCACAATTTTAATTGTAGCAGTTAATTCATGAACTAAATTATTGTCTTTATCAAATATTTTAGCTACAACAGTATGAGTTCCTACTTCCTTAACACCATTACCTTCATATGTAACAGTATAATCATCTGATAAATTTGCTACATAAATACTATGAGAGTTTCCATCATATAAAACAGTAATTCCTTCAAATACAACACTATCAGTATTATCACCTGTTGCCTTTTTCTCAATAGTTATTGTAGCAGTCATTTCATGAATTCTATCATTATCTTTATAAAACTTAGCTGTAACAGTATGAGTTCCTACTTCACTAACATTATTTCCATAATATGCAACGCTAACTCCTTCTGGTAAATTTTCTACATATATACTATGAGTTAAACCATCATAAGTAACTGTAATACTTTCGAACTTAACATTTGAAAAATCAATACCGCCTATATTTGTTAAAACATCGCCACCACTAGTTTTATCATCTTCTTGTGGTTCACAACCAATTAAAAACGATAAAGAAAATACAACTAATAATATATATAATAATTTTTTCACTATTTTCTCCTCCTTCTTAATTAGCTAATTCAGTTAAACAGTTTTTATATTGTTTAACTAATTCACTACTTCCTAAATTATTTAAATAATATTTAGCAAGTGTTTTAACACTATAACCAGTTATTGTTTTCTCTAAATCATTAAATACAAATTTTGGTGTATAAACTTTATTTAAATCACTGACTTCTATTTCATAATTCAATCTATAAGTACCATTAACTTTATATATATAATATTCCACTTCTTCGTTATTAATATATAGTTTTAAGCTAGCACTATCCAATAAAAATAGATTATATTGTGCTTCAGTTAATTCTAAGCAATATTTTAATTTTAAACTTCCATCAACAATAGTAAATGATTCACTTGAAGTATTTAATTCATAAGTAATTGTAAAGCCTGATAATCTACATTGATTTGCAGAACCTGAAGATGCAGCAACAGTATTTTGAATTTTTGCGCTACTTCCATCAGAAGTAATTGTAACTGTTGGATTTTGACCTTCTGACTTATGCGCTTCTACCTTTTTAATAATCACACCATCTTTGGCTTTAATATCAATTGAACTTCCATTTCCATTAGCTGGATAAAGTCTAATTTGACCTTTTGAACCACCAATATATGAATGTCCAGCAGAATTGTGATTGTATGTTATATCAAATAGATTTTTATCAAATTCATAATACTCTGCTAAATTATAATTATCCTTACTTAATTCTCCATTACCATTAATTGGATTAGATATTTTTACAGAACCAGAAACTTTTTCACTAGTTACCCCATCGCTATTAACACCAAATGTTAATTGTGACATTATTTTACTACTTTCAAAAACATCAGCAAAGTCATCAATTACTTTATTAAATTTTGCATATAATACTACATTACCTCTAATAACATCATTATCAAAATCCCATTTAGTTGTATATGCGCTATCAGTGTACCATCCTACAAATTCATAATCAGCTAACACAGGATCTTTTGTTGGTTTTGTTACTTGTGAACCTAATTTATATTCTGTATTATCTTTATAATCAAATGAAGCATTCCCATAATTATAAGTAACTTTATAAGTAGAATCTGATGCGTTTGTAGGCCAAATTTTATCTACAAATTCTGGATGATCGATAAATGGATTACGAACATGTGTAACACTTGCACATTCTTCATTTCGATTAGCTTCAAAGGTATCTACAGGATCCATTTTATTCCATGTTGCTAATATTTCTAATGCACCATCTAATCCAGAATCAGAATAAACGATATTTGTAAGACGTAAGTTACCAGCATAAGAGTATGATTTATTAGCATCTACTTCATTAGAATAATGCATATATAAATATAAAACAATTCTAGCAGTATCACCTTTTATATCATCCATTGGTTCCCAATATTCACCATTTGTATAAGCTACAATTTTATTATTATGTTTATATTCAGAACCATTAGCTTTTATCATATCAAAATCAGTAAATAATTGATTACTTCTATCAGTATTTATTTTAGTAATTGTAGGTCTAATATGATGGATATCTGACCCTGCATTTCTATCACTATTTTCAACACTAGTATATAATCCACCAGATAGTGATTTTGGCCAAACATGTTCTCTATTCCATGTATTACCACCATCCCAAGCACCCTTAACACTTATCTTACTATAAAAATCTAACAAGTTTGCAGAATTGTTAGGATCTTGGTCTGGAGCGTAATTATATCTCAATTCTCCATAACTAGTATAATAAGTATGATTTTTTTGTGAGATTGTAGCTAATTCATTTAAAAGAGCTTTCCCTTCTAAATTTTGTGTAGAAGCATAATAGTCTGCTGCTACTACTTCAATTTTACTTGATAACGAAAAAACAGTTAACGTACATAAAAGTAAAATTATTAATGCAAAAATTTTTCTCATGAATATCCCTCCCGAAATTATCGCATTCTAATTTTACCATATATAGTTTTAAACTGGAATATTTATTTTTAATATTTCAACATTTTACCAAGTGATGAAAACGCTTAACTTTTTTTATTAAATAAAATCTATTGAAATTATATTTCTATCATATATAATATATGTATATAAATTTAGAGGCTGCGGTGCAAATGAGTAATATGTGGAGGAGGTATCCTATGAAGCATATGAAAGGTAATCATCGCCGAACAGATAATAAAGACATTTATTATTTGTGGGGTTATAGGAAACACTTATAACACTCCTACACACGTAGAGGCGCTAATCATATTCTACATTATATAAATTAGATTATGCGAGCGTCCTTTGGATGCTTTTTTATTTTAAATATTAGGAGGAAATGAAGATTATGAAAAAAGTATTATGTTTATTATGTTTATTTATTTTCGGGATTGCTTTAACTGCATGCCAAACACCAGAGGTGTCAAATGACAAGTTAGTTATTGGTATGGAATGTGGTTACCAACCATTTAACTGGACTACAAATACAGAATCAGAATATACATTACCTATTTCTGGTAGTAATAAATATGTAGATGGATTTGATATTCAAATCGCTAAATATCTAGCAGAAAGTTTAGGTAGAGAAGTTGTAATTAAGAAAATTGAATGGGATGGTTTAATTCCTGCATTGCAAAATGGTGAAATTAATATGATTTTAGCAGGTATGACAGATACTCCTGCTCGTAGAGAATCAATTGACTTTACTACTACTTATTTATCAAGTGACCTTGCTTTCTTAGTTAAAACAGAAAACTTACCTGAAGGAAATAGTAAAGAAAATCCTTTATCTTATCAAGAGTTATTAGAATTACTTAAAGATAAAAGCTTAATTTGCCAAGCAAATGTAGTTGGTGATGGTTATATTGCAGACTACTTTGCAAATCAAGAAGGATATAATATTCATCATAACAGTCCTGCTGCTACATATCCTTTAGCTGCATATGATGTAAAAAGTGGTGCTGCATTTGCAATGCCTGCAGAATTACCTGTTATTGAAGCTATGACTAATTTAGGTGGTTTAAGTGTATTATATGTAGATTATTCATTCTTAAGTGCTGATGATTTAAACGGATTAACTGTATCAATCGGTATTAAAAAAGGAAACACTGAATTATGTGAAGCTTTAAATGAAGCATTAAATAAACTATCTAACGAACAAAAAGCATTATGGATGGGAGAAGCTGCAACTCGTTCAGCTAGTAATGCATAATGATTAGTCTAGAAAAACTTATTAGAGTATTTAATGAAAATTTTAACGATATCTTAAGTGGTTTAATAACAACACTTCTTCTTGC
>JBGVOE010000060.1:0-4530 GCA_045126355.1 Anaeroplasmataceae bacterium
GGCTGCCCTTACTGTTATATATAGTTTTTTAAATAACATACACGGATCATTTGTTGTGTTACATACACTTTGTTTGTAGTTCACATACATACTAAATTTGTTGCGTAATTTCTATTTACATACACGATTATTTAGAGAACCAAAATTTTAAACTATATTCTTTATCATCCTAAGCATTTTTGCAATATTTTTTAAAAAGTTTGATTTCTTTTTCATCATAAGGTGTAAAGTCTTCTTTAAAAATATCATGTTGCCACAACATATAATCTAATTCTGGTCTAGCGTCTTTTAACCATTCCCAAGGAAGATAGAATTGACCATGTCCGGCTACTAATCCCCAGTGGGTACTTCCTATTTTCTTTTCATAGTATAGAGGGAGTTGGTCAAAAACAGTATTATCTAAGATTCGGTGTAACCATTCAGTATTAGCTAAAGGACGTCCTTCTTTTTCTAAAGCTTTAATACAATTTTTTACATCAACAATATTAGAATAATTATGAAATGTTATGATATCTGATAAATCTAAGGCTACTCTTTGAATTTTTGATACATCAACACCTTCATCAACTCCATAATTTTCTGGATATGTCCATACTCCCGCAGTTAATGGTTGTGAGGCATCTAATTCTCTAGCTATTTCAAAACATCTAATTAAATACGGAATGCTTAAATCATTTCTTTTACTATTTCCAGGTTCATTCCATAAATCCCACATTATTATTCTTTTATCATCTTTAAATCTTTTAATTAATTCTTTTAAATATAATTCACATAATGGTCTTTGATCTTCTTCATCCCATCTAATCCAACCCATATCTTTTCCTTTTGAAACAACATGAGCGCTATTTTTATGACCACCATGATATCCTTTATCCCATTTTTCGATACCTACAGGTTTTTTTATACTTATATCATCTGGCTTTCCAAACGATACACAATCATTAAAAATTACAGGAATCAACTTAATACCATATTCATCCAAAATAGATAAAACTCTATCGATTCTATCTAGATATTTTTCTCTTTCATGATACCAAATATCAAATTCAAACCACATTCTTACTGTATTAAAACCTATTTCTTTCATAAGTTGCAATTCTTTTCTAACTGAAGGAAGTATTTCTTCTATTGTATCTTCTTGCCAAATTGAAAGACCTGGTGTTAAAGATGGTACATAATTACATCCAACCATCCAAGGATTTTCATCCCAAAACTTCCATGCTTCTTCAATACTCCATCTATTTTTCATCTAACCACTCCTAATACTTTATAACTATATTATACTTTTTAACTACCTATAAATAAAGGACCACTTTAAAAGTGATCCTAGATAAATTTATAAATATTTTTTTAGAAAGGAGCAACATTTCTAAAAATAATATAAGCTAGATATGCTGCATAAACTCCTAACAATAAAATACCTTGCCATCCATTAACTTTCATACTCTTAAATGAGAATAAGAAAACTAAAACAGCACTAGCTAACATAATTAAGCAATCTACTAATGATGATAATTCTACTTGTGCTGGTGAAATAATTGAACAGAATCCTAAAATTAAAACTACATTAAATAAAGAAGACCCTATCGCATTACCAACTGCTATATCAGCCTCACCCTTCTTAGCGGCTACTACAGAAGTTACAAGTTCCGGTAACGATGTTCCTACTGCTACAATTGTTAAACCAACTAATAACTCACTCATTCCTAATTTAGTTGCAATAAAAGATGCATTATCTACTACTAAATCTCCGCCAAAAATAATACCAGCTAAACCAATTGCAATTAAGATTAAATTTAACCACCATTTTCTTTTTGGGGCTTCTTCATTTTTACTATTTTTTATTTCATCTCTACTACGATAAATTAAAAATGCTGTATATATGATAGTTAATAAAAATAAGATAACTGCTTCCCATACTTCAATTGTTCCACTTGAAATAACAAATCCAAATAAAATTAATAATAAATAAATTCCAATTAATATTGGTAAATCATATTTCTTAATTTCTTTAGATACTACTAGTGGTATAAATATCGCACTAACACCAACTACTACAAGGGTATTAAAAATATTAGAACCAATAACATTCCCAAAACTTAAATCATTTTTCCCAGCTAAAGATGATTGTAGGCTCACACTAAACTCTGGCATACTAGTTCCAATACTTACCAAAGTTAATCCGATAACAAGTGAAGGGATTTTCATTGCTTTTGCAATTGAAGATGCTCCTTCTACAAACCAGTCGGCTCCTTTAATTAATAACACCATACCAGCAATTAATAATATAACACTTAATATATTTTCCCACATATTACACTACCTCACCACTATTTAAAAATTCTTTTATCTTTCCAAATAAAGATTCATCATTTTGATAACTAAAATCATTGCACCAAACATTTATTATTTTTCCAAAATATGGTGCATTTCTTAAGTGATCAATAATTGGAATAAAATCATTAATATTACTAAAATCTTGAGACTTATGAACATAATGACGATTTTCGTCTAATCTTTTAATAAATCTTTGATGTAAAACTTCATTATCCGCATCAAAAACTAAAGACATAACATCATAATTTAATTCATTACATATTTTTTCCAGTTCAATTAATTCATAATCTTTAAAATTAGATTCAAAAACAATATTACTCATATTACACTCTAATAAATATTTAAATAATTCAAAACATATAACAGATAACTTCTTGTTTTCTTCTCTATTTTTAACATGAATATTATCACCAAGAATTTCTTTTAATCTATCCTTAGTTATAACTGTTAAATTAAATTTTTCTTTTAAGATATTAGCGTATCTAGACTTGCCTGCGGCAAGTACTCCACCTATTAAAATAACTTTACGCATATCAATCACCTTTATTATATCTTAAACTATTCTTTATAAAAAGACCAACATTTTTTTAATATAAGTGATTTTTATAATAATAAAAATTTATAAAAAAGACCAATCATAATAATATGATCGATCTTTAAATGCACATTTACTAATTATTAATTTTGATTATATCCGTTATAAACTATTGAATTAATCATACAACGAACTCCACCAGAGGCAGTTGAAAACGAAATAGTTTTAGTTGTTGTTGTATCTATTTTGATTTCTGTATATGCACCATTATTAGAAACTGTAGAGATTGTATAAGATACACCATTAACTGCTAATTTAGTAGCATCAGCCTTATATTGTGCCACGTAAATAATAACTTCTGTTACATTATCAGCAACAGTAAATTTGAATGAACCAGTAGCTTTACTACTACCAAGTTTAATACAAGAATTACCTTTAGCATCATATGCAGGACCAAACACTTTACTCATACTATTTAACGCTAATGTATAACCATCAGCAGTAAATGATTTAGTTAAACCATAATCATTTCCATCAACATGAGAAGCATTACCATTAGCACCAAAAGTAAATTCAGCAAGAGTCACTATAGTTTCTTCAAGAACTTCCTCACCACAATATTCACATAAAGAGTCACCTGTAATATCTTCATGTTTTCCTACATTTGCTTCACATATATCACATGCATGGTCATTTTCTAAATCAGTATGAGGTAAAGCCTCACCTTCTGTTATTTTACAAATTTGACATGTTTTAGGTGAAGAACAAGTTGCTTCTGTAAAATCATGTGTATGAGCAGTACATGAAATTAACCAACCACTCTTCATTTGAACAGATGAATTATATTTACCTAATACACCATTTACAATAATGATATCACCTACAACTGGTTTATAACTCATCAAATCATAACGAACTTTACCATCAGCTGAATATAAACCGTAAATATAGATTTCGTTTCCTTCACTATCTTTAATATAAATATTACCATATTGTGTGTTATCAATTTTTGTAATAGTACCAGCTATTACATATTTTTCACTTGTATATGCATTATGAGCTTTTCCTCCACCAATTACTAAAGCGTCAGCAATTGATGTTTGTTTATATACTGTATAATATCCATTTACATTTAATAAAGATAAATGTCCATCAGCTACAAAATTAGTATTTGCACTTGCTGATTCTGTTTTTGAATTTGCTGGATCATATTCTTTAAATGTACCACCATATACAGTAATCTTTGCTACTAAGTCATTATCTTTTAAATTTAGTGTCCACTTAGGTGTTTCAGCAATAAATGTACCACCATTAATAATTACAGAGCCACCATTACTTGCATAAATCAAATCAAAATGTCCAGTACCATCATCAATAGCACCTACGTTTGTATAAGTACCACTATTTATTATAACATTACCACCATTTGCCCATATTGCCATATTATAATTATTATTCCCAACACCATCAATAATACCTTTACTATCAATTGTTAATGTTGCACCGTTTGTTGCACGGAAAGCACCAAGACCCATAGTATCGTTTTTTAATGTAATTGTTACACCAGAAGCGATTGTTAAATTAACATCTTTAGAAATATCAATTCCAGTTGGCAAATCTAAACTTTCAGTTATTAATGTATCATATCCAGCATTTAA
>JBGVOE010000061.1:0-37411 GCA_045126355.1 Anaeroplasmataceae bacterium
GGCTGCCCTTACTGTTATATATAGTTTTTTAAATAACATACACGGATCATTTGTTGTGTTACATACACTTTGTTTGTAGTTCACATACATACTAAATTTGTTGCGTAATTTCTATTTACATACACGATTATTTAGAGAACCTTTTTTTCTTTTAGTTATGCAGTTTTCTTTAAATAATAAATATATGTTTTACCATCTTTAACATACTTAACAAAAGTTATACTTGTATCACGAGAACGGAATAAATCTTGAATAGAAACATGAAAACCATTTGTATCAATTTGATATTCCATACCAAACTCTTCTCCATAAATTCTACTACAAAGATCGCTACAATAATAATTATCTTTAGTATTTAAAATAAACCAATAATTATATCTTTTACCAATTAAAGTTTTTGCGTTTAAAGCAGCTTGGCTTCTTTCTTCTTTACTCGCATTTACTCTTAAACCTACAACAGTTCTTTCTTCAATATAAAGGTCTGTATAAGTTTCATAAACAAAACTTTGATCACTACTTCCACCCATTGCTTCAATAATATTTTTATTATCAGAAACCACACCAGCGTGCCCACCAAATAAATAAGTTACAAACTGAGAAAAGAAAGGAAAATATTCCATTCTTGATTGTGGCATTAAAAATATATCACCAGGCATACCTAATACAGGTGGCCCATACAAACTATCATTTATTTGATTCAATGTAATTGTATCATCATCAAGTTCATCTACCTCTAAACTATAATAATATGTTCCATTTGATTCAAACTCAAAACTACAACTACTAATAAAATCTTTTATATCTTCACTCATATTGATATTATGAATAGAGGCTATAGTGAACATTATCGACAAAATCAACAACACTAATGAGAAAAACATTTCAATACAAAATAATACAATTTTAGATATTTTATCTTTCACCTTTATCGCCTCCTATTAAAACAACTTTATTTTACCATAACATTTTCTTTTACACTCTAAAGTTAAACTAATAGTTTTTATACTTCATAAACCTTTCTTTTATCTTTTTAAAATCATCAAGCTGATTATTAATTCTTTCAGCTGAATTTGTTTTATAAAGCCAACCATAATACACTTCTACTGTTTTGTTTCTTTTCATATAAAATACTATATTAAAAACTTTACCATTATTATAAATATACTTTGAAGGACTATTAATATTTTTAACTGAATCAACAAATAATTGTGTAATATTACCTTTTTTAGGTTTCAAAATCTCATTAATAGTAAAGTATTTTACATCCTTCATATTTATCTTGTTAATCATTAGTCCTTGAACAATTACTATTTTCTCTTTTTTATAATTAAAATGAATACCTTCATTGTAAGTAAATAACATGGCAAGAACTGAAATAATTAAAGTGACTATACCTGGAACTAAAACCACAATTACATCTTTTATTCTAATTAGTAAGCAAATTAAAAATAAACTTAAAAAGAACCATATCAAAGAAAATGTTCTTCTATCATCAAACTTAAAAAAATCCTTCATTCTATATACCTCATAAATAAATAGTTTCTTCACCAAACAACGAATCTCTAAAAAAGTTTTTCACTTATAAAAAATTAAATAATCGACAGGCTTAAAGATACTACCCAAACAGATATTCAAATCACCATCTTCAATTAAAGTATCTGATTTCAAGGTATCATTTTCCTTATTATAATAGTAATAATATCTACTCTCTAAGAAATATAATCCTAATGCACTATCACAAAATTATTATATCATAATATTCTTCGTATTATATGAAAAAAAAGTTATTAAAAAAGAGCATGCTTCATTCACATATCCTCTAACTTGTCTTTTTATTTACCTATATTTTGAAATTTTTCTACTTTAGTATATACATAATAAGAAGTTGTAAAGAAGACTACATGTAAAATGAGTAATATTAATACACATAAAGCTTGTCCTAAGATATTTCCAATACTTTCCTTAACTGATAAGACTAAATTATTTACTACTTCTATATTACAAGAATAAAAATTACTGAAATTAGTTTTTAAAATTTGGGCCATTAATGCGGCTGTCGATGAATAAATAATAGAAGCAATAACAATATGTTTTAAATATTTTTTCCCTTTTGTTGAATATAAATTTAATCCAATAATTAAAATAAATTCAAATAAAATTAAATTATGAAAAAATACTGTATGAAAATCAAAATAGTTATTAAAAAAGTTTGCGATGTTTTCTTTACTATATATTATATTAGGATATATCAACATAAATAAAGCAATTGATACACAGATTGTACATGTAAAAAGATTTATTACATCACTTCCCTTTTTATTATAAAAAGCTGTCAAAGGAATAAAAAAGATGAATAAAGAACAAACATGTAGCGGAATATGATATAGGTCATATCCATTTATAATTGATAATACTTGTTTTATTATTTCACTTAGAAGTAAAACTACAGCTAAAATTTGAAAAGGAATCATCCTTATATGGTGTGGTTTATTACCTAATACTTTACTTAATACTATTGTAATTAAAATCATAATAATTACTGCGGGAACAATTGTAACAAAATGTTCTAAAGTCCAAAGTTGCATTTTTATCCTCCTATACGTAACAAAAGTTTATTACAGAAAAATAATATCACTGTATTTTTTAAAATTTTGTCGAAATATTGGCGAATAAAAATAAAAAAGAGCTATTGTCTAGCTCTATAATTTTTAAGATGGCGCGTCTAGCAGGAGTCGAACCCACAACCTTTTGATCCGTAGTCAAACGATCTATCCAATTGATCTATAGACGCATGCATAGTGGCGGTCTGGACGGGACTCGAACCCGCGATCTCCAGTGTGACAGACTGACATGTTAACCAACTACACCACCAGACCTTTACGCTGCACTAACTATTATAACATAAAAGTTTTTTTTGACA
Source organism: Anaeroplasmataceae bacterium (assembly GCA_045126355.1). Classification (GTDB taxonomy): domain Bacteria; phylum Bacillota_I; class Bacilli_A; order Acholeplasmatales; family Anaeroplasmataceae; genus CAZSIA01. The sequence continues at coordinate 2,921 of JBGVOE010000061.1, forward strand.
ACTATTATTTTTCTTTTTTTTAAAATTTTTGTTGGATTATTAATTATCCTGTTTAATTATATGCTTTATTTAGTAAATATAGGTCACATAAGGCTATCGCAACAGCGTTTTCTAATACAACCATAGCTCTTTCAACAATTGCGCTATCATGACGACCTTTAATTTCTAAAGGTTTAACCTCACCCGCTTCAAAGTCAAAAGTCTCTTGCATTTTATAAATTGAAGGTGTTGGTTTTACAAATACATTAATTACTAAATCATTTCCATTTGAAACTCCACCATTTACTCCACCATTATTATTTGAAGAAGTTTTTCCTTCTTTATTAATAATATGATCATTATATGAACTTCCTAATAAACTACATCCATCAAATCCAACTCCAAATGAAACACCTTTAACAGCGCCAATTGAATATAGGATTTGTGAAACAGCAGATTCTAATGAATAAAAGTAAGGTTCACCTAATCCAATAGGTAAATCTTTAACAGTAATTCTAACAATACCACCAACGCTATCTTTTGCTTCAACTATTTCATTTAAGTATTCTTCTTTTTTACTCATATCAGTTAAAGTTCCTAATTTAATTAATTCTGTTTCATAATTAAAATTAGTAATCTTTTTAGCTATAACACCAGCGGCTACAATTCCTACTGTTAAGCGTCCTGAAGTATGACCTCCACCACGGTAATCGTTATATCCATGATATTTTTCCTTCATAACAAAGTCTGCGTGACCTGGTCTAGGTTGAGTAACTAGATTTTTATAATCTTTAGAACTTGTATTACTATTTAAAAATCTAATTAACATTGGTGTTCCTGTAGTATAACCATTAAATAGGCCTGATTCAATTAATGGCTTATCTTCTTCAACTCGTGCAGTTTGAGAAGGTTTATTAGGTTTACGACGTGCTAAATCAAATGAAAAATCATCTTCACTTAAACTAATACCAGCTGGAATACCATCAACTAATACACCAACACTTTGGTTATGAGATTCACCATAAATATTTACTTTAAATAATTTACCAAATTCATTCATCTTCTATTTCCTCCTTGGGAAAATCTATAACATGTTATATAATTCTTTAACATCAAAAGCAATAAATTCATTCCAAATTTCCTCAGCATGTATAGCTTGGAAAATCAACATATATATTCCATTAAATCCTATTTTAGAATACTCTAAAAATTTAGTTACTTTAGGAGTAGTAATTAAGTCAATGCATATATCAGCTTTCTCTACTACTTCTTTTTCTAATACTTCTCCATCAATATTAGGATACATTCCAATAGGAGTAGTATTAATAATTAAATCATAATGCTTAATATTTTTAAATTCTTCATATGTAATACCATTTGAAATATTTCGAGATACTATAATTGTTTTCGCATTTAATTTATTAAGGGCATATACAATTGCCTTACTTGCTCCACCACTACCTAAGACATAAACTTCTTTATCGGTAACATCAATATTAAAGAAATTTAGTTCATCAATAAAACCTAGGTAGTCAGTATTATCACCAATAAGCATCCCATCAGACATATAAATAGTATTTACTGCGTTTATCTCTTTAGCAGCCTCTGTTAATTTATCTAAATAAGGGATAACAGTTTCTTTATAAGGAATAGTTACATTAAAACCAGAATAATAACCACTTCTTAAAAGATTGATTTTATCTAATATTTCATCTTCTTCTAATTCAATAAGATCATAAGTTGCGTCTATATTAGATTTTTCAAAGATATATTCATGAATAATTTTAGATAAGCTATGACCTAATTTACGACCTAACAAACCATATCTATTCATAGTTATCACCTTGATATTTTTTACTTGCTTCTAACATTCCCTTAAAGAAAATTAAATAGTATTCTTTTAGGGATTTATCTTGTAATAAATTAATGTTCTTTTCAATTAATTCAATTTCTCTTTTTTCATCAAAAACAGGTAGATTGTGCTGTTTTTTATATTCTAATACATCTAGAACAGCTTTCATTCTTTCTTCAAAAAGCTCAACCATTTTTTTATCTATTTCGTTAATTTTAACTCTTGCTTCATCAATTAAGCTCATCGAAATCACCACCTAATTTTCTAAAGTCACTCCAGAAGTGTGGGTAACTTTTTTTAACACATTCAGCACCTTCAATTAAAAGAGGACTATCACAAATTGTACTAGCTACAGCTAAACTCATCGCGATTCTATGGTCGTTATGCGCATATAAATCCAATGATCCATTAAGAGCTTTTACACCATCAAAATGCATCTCATCTAATGATTCTGTAACAATCGCACCTAATTTTAAAAGTTCTTCTTTTACACAAGTTATACGATCACATTCTTTTATTCTTAATCTAGCTGCGTTTATAAAATCAGTATGTCCATCACAAACTGAAGCTAAAACTGAAAGTACTGGACCTAAGTCTGGAGATTGAGAAAAATCAATTGTGCTACCACTTAAATTTAAGGAAGTAGCTTTGATATAATCATCACCAACTACAATAGAACCACCTAAAGCTTTGATATCATCAAGGATTTTTCTATCACCTTGAAGTGAGCATAAATTCATACATCTTAACTTTATATCATTTCCTAACGCACCCATAACTAAGAAGAATGCTGCTTGTGAAAAGTCTCCTTCAACTGTGTAGTTAGTAGGAAGATATTTTTGATTTCCTTTTATAATAAACTCTTCATAATTATTATTTATAATTTCGATATTAAACATTTTTAAAATATCTAATGTTAAATCAATATAAGATTTTGATTCTAAATTAGTAGTAATCTTAATCTTTGAATCACCATTTAATAGAGGCAAGGCAAATAACAATCCGGTAATAAATTGACTAGAAATATCGCCTCTAACTTCATATACGCCACTCTTTAATCCACCATTTGTTTTAAGTGGCATATAGCTATCAGATGGGTGATGATATTTAATATTTTGTTCATCAAATATTTTATAGTAAGAATCTAGTGGACGATGATTTAGATTGTTTTCTCCACAAAACGTCATTTCGCTAGGATTAACTAACATAATCGGAATCATAAAACGAATTGTAGAACCACTCTCTCCAGCATTTATAATATTTGATACCCTTTTAATTTCACTAGAGCCTTTAATAGTTAAAGAATTTTCACAAATTGTTATTTCAGCACCAAATGCCCTGCAACAATCAATAGTTCTAAGTATATCATTAGAAAATATTACATTTTTAATTTCACTTACACCATCTGCCAAACTAGCGGCAATGATAGCACGATGTGAATAACTTTTAGATGGAACTACATCAATAGTTCCACTTAATTTTTTAGGACGAATATAAACTTTCATTATAGTTCACTCTCCCCTACAGGATAAATAAGACAGTGACCTATTTCATCTATTAATATTAAATTTATTGTTTTCGCAATATTTTTCTTATCATATTTGAAATCAGGTAAAAATTCATGATAGTCATATTCTTTATAATCAAGTTCTAAATTTTTATAAAGACTAACAACTTCATCTTTAACTTTTTTATCTAAAATATTTAAGTCAATTGCGTAATCAATCGCACATAATATACCATCAAGGACAGCTTCACCATGAAGACGGTTATATTTTAATTCAATAATATGACCAAAAGTATGTCCAAAGTTTAATTTCATTCTTTCATTCTTATCGAATTCATCTTTTAAAACATGTTCTTTTTTAATCAGTAAATTACGATAAATAATTTCTTCACTTACATCTAATTTAGTTAAATTAATTAAATCAAATAAATCTTTAGAAGAAATTAAGGCATGTTTAATAACTTCACCAAATCCATTTTTTAATTCTCTTAGTGGCAAAGTAGATAAAACAGTCGGATCAATTAATACTAAAATTGGTTGATTAAAGGCACCAATAATATTTTTATGTCCTAAAAAATCAATTCCCGTTTTACCACCAATACTACTATCAACTTGAGCAAGTAGTGAAGTTGGGATTTGAACAAAAGGCATACCACGATAAAGTGTTGAGGCAACAAAACCAACTAAGTCACCAATGACTCCACCGCCTAAGGCAATAAGTAATTCACCTCTTGTGGCACCTAATTCAATTAATCTTTGGCAAAGGTATGCATAAGTTTCAATCGATTTACTTTCTTCATATCCTTTAATTGTAATTGTTTGCACACTAAAAGAAGAAAGAGCCTCTTCTACTTTTTGTAAGTAAATAGCTCCAACTCTTTCATCTGTTATAATATATACATTTTTATTTTGATAAACTTTTTTAATTTCGCTATCGATATCATCTAATAAATTATTTTTAATTATTATTTGATATCCCTTTGATAACATCATATCAATAGTATACATCTACATCACTTCTCTTTTCTTTTTCGAAGAGATAAATTTTTCACTTAATAAATCGATATTCCCGCTAGAAATAGCGTTTTTTACGATTTCTATTTCATTTATAAACGAATCAATTTGTCCTATTAAAGCATCTTTGTTTTCAATGAACAATTGACTCCATAAACCTTCATTTATCATCGCAATTCTTGTTAAATCACGATAACTATCACCTATGAATTTCACAACTTCACTATTTGCATTACTATTAACTAAACTTACCGCAATTGCATGTGTAAGTTGAGAAGTATAGGCAATCATACTATCATGAAACTCTGGTGAAATTTCATGAATATGACCAAATCCTAAATCTACTGCCATTTGTTTTACAACACCAGTAGCCACCCGATTTGTACCTTCAATAGGGCACATTAAGAAGTTTGTTCCTTTAAAAATATTATCATCAGCATACATTACACCAACTTTTTCTCTACCAGCCATTGGGTGTGATCCGATGAAGTAAGCATTTTTTATAATAGATGTAGCTTCATAACAAATACTTGTTTTAACACCACATACATCTGTAATAACTTGATCATTTTTAAAGTGATTTAGGTTTTCCTTGATAAATGGAATTACATCATTTGGGTATAGACAGATTACAACAAGGTCTACAAAGTTAAGACAAAGTGAAGCATCTAAATATCCATCAACAATCATTCCATTTTCTTTAGCATATTCAATTGTCTTTAAATTTTTATCTACACCGTAAACTTCGTAACCTTTTTTTGTTAATCCTTTAGCGTATGAACCACCAATTAACCCTAACCCAACAATACAAACTTTCATCTTAAATCTTTTTACCAACAATTGGAGCAATTAAGCGAAGTTGCCCCATCATCTTGTCAAATTTAGCTGGTTTAAGTGATTGAGCTCCATCACATAAAGCACATTCAGGATTATTGTGAACTTCAACAATAATTCCATCAGCGCCACAAGCTAATGCAGCTTTACTCATTGCTTCAACCATACTCCAACGACCAGTTGAATGAGATGGGTCTACGATTACAGGTAAATGTGATAATTCTTTAACAGCTAATACGGCACTTAAATCTAATGTGTTACGAGTATAAGTTTCATATGTTCTAATACCGCGTTCACATAAAATAACTTTACTGTTACCACCAGCTAAAATATATTCAGCGGCCATTAACCATTCACTTATTGTGTTACATAATCCACGTTTTAATAAAATTGGTTTATCAATTTTTCCTAAAGCTTTTAATAATTCGAAGTTTTGCATATTACGTGCACCAACTTGAATAATATCAACTTCCTCAACAAATCTTGGTATTAAATCAATTGATGGGATTTCTGTTATAATTGGTAGGCCAGTAACTTTTCTAGCTTCTTTTAATAAATCTAATCCTTCTAAAGCTAACCCTTGGAAAGCATATGGACTAGTTCTTGGTTTATAAGCTCCACCCCTTAAAATCTTAGCGCCACTTGCTTTAACATCATGTGCAACACTAATAATTTGCTCTTCAGATTCTACTGAACAAGGTCCAGCCATAACAGTGAAATTATCTCCACCAATTTTTACTCCACATACATCAATAATAGTTGGTTCTGGATGAGCTTCTAGGCTTGCAAGTTTATATGGTACTTGAATTCTTGTAACGTTAGAAACTCCAGGCCAAGAAGAAATTGTAGTTTCATCTACTTTTGATGTATCACCAATAATATTTAAAACTTTATGATTTTCGCTATCAACATTTCTAGGTGTTAAACCTAATTCTTCAATCTTAGCACAAAGGTCTAAATATTCTTTATTTGTAATACTATTTTTTAATTTAATAATCATTTAAAACACCTCTTTATCGTGCAACAATGTTTACTAATTTCTTAGGTACTACAACTACTTTTAATACAGTTAATCCTTCTAAGTGAGCTTTGATTTTTTCGCTTTCTAAAGCAACTTTTTCAATCTCAGCATTAGTTGAGCTTGTAGCCACTTCAATTCTATCTCTTAATTTACCATTAACTTGTACTACTAATGTATAAGTATCAGCTAATAATTTTGCTTCATCATATTTTGGCCACTCTGCATATGTAATACTTTCTTTCTCATTTAAAATAGTTTCCCAGATTTCTTCAGTTACAAATGGACAAATAGGGTTTAACATCTTAATAAAGTTTTTAGCCATATATAATGGAAATACTTCTTCTTTATAAACCGCATTAACAAAAATCATCATTTGTGAAATAGCTGTATTGAAGTTTAATTTTTCATAATCTTCTGTAATTTTCTTAACTGTTTGATGATAAACTTGTACTAAGTTTGGATTTTCAACATCACTAATACGTTTTTCATCAGCATATAATCTATATACTCTATCTAAGAACTTTCTAGTTCCTTCGATATTTTTAGAATTCCATGGTTTAGCATCTTGTAAAGGTCCCATAAACATTTCATACATACGCAATGTATCCGCACCAAATTCTTCAACGATTTCATTTGGATTAATTACATTCCCACGGCTCTTACTCATCTTTTCACCATTTTCACCTAAAATCATTCCTTGGTGACATAATTTTTTAAATGGTTCTTTTGTAGGAACATATCCTTTATCGAATAAATATTGATTCCAGAATCTTGAATATAATAAATGTCCGACAGCATGTTCAGAACCACCAATATATAAGTCTACTGGCATCCAATGTTTTAATAATTCATAGTTTGCAAATTCCTTATCATTATGTGGGTCAATATAACGTAAGAAATACCAACTAGATCCAGCTGACCCTGGCATTGTATTTACTTCTCTTGTAGCTTTTTGACCATTTACGATAATATTTTTCCACTCAGTTGCGTTATCTAAAGGAGCATTACCATTTTTACCTTTATAATCAGTTAACTCTGGTAATGTTACAGGTAAATCAGTTAAAGCGATTGGAGTTCCATCTTCTAAATAAGCAATTGGAACTGGTTCACCCCAATATCTTTGTCTAGCAAAAATCCATTCTCTTAAACGGTAGTTAGTAGTTTTCTTACCAATTTTATTATCTTCTAACCATTTAGCCATTACTTCGATAGCATCAGCTTTATTCATTCCATCTAAGAATCCTGAATTAATATGTAAGCCATCTCCTGTATGAGCTTCAACAGTGATATCTCCACCTTCTAACACTTGAATGATTTCAATACCATGTTTTTTAGCAAATGCATAATCTCTTTCATCATGAGCAGGAACTGCCATAATAGCACCTGTTCCATAAGAAACTAATACATAGTCAGCAACATAAATTGGAATTTGTTTTCCATTTACTGGGTTAATTGCATAAGCTCCAGTGAAAATACCAGTCTTTTCTTTTGAACCATCTGTTCTTTCCATATCGCTTTTTCTAGCACATTCAGCAATATAGTTGTCGATAGCTTCTTTTTGTTCAGTAGTAACGATATCTTTAACGATTGCATGTTCTGGTGATAATACGCAGAATGTAGCACCAAATAAAGTATCACATCTAGTTGTAAATACTGTAAATGATAAATCACTACCCGCTACTTTAAAATCAACATAAGCACCTAAGCTTTTTCCAATCCAGTTTCTTTGCATTTCTTTTGTTGATTCAGGCCAATCTAATTCATCTAAGCTTTCTAATAATTTTTCTGCATAAGCTGGAATATCCATTACCCATTGTTTCATATTTTTCTTAACAACAGGGAATCCTCCACGTTCAGAAAGACCATTAATAATTTCATCATTTGCAAGTACTGTACCTAACTCTTCACACCAGTTTACAGGCATATCAACTTGTCTTGCTAAACCGTCTTTAAATAACTCTAAAAAGATCCATTGAGTCCACTTATAAAATGATGGATCACAAGTTGAAATTTGACGGTCCCAATCATATGAGAAGCCTAACATTTTAAGTTGTGATGTGAAAGTCTCAATATTTTTTTCAGTAAATCCTCCAGGGTGATTTCCTGTATTGATTGCGTATTGTTCTGCAGGTAGTCCAAAAGAGTCAAACCCCATTGGATGTAAGACATTATACCCTTGCATTCTTTTCATACGACAAATAATATCAGAAGCAGTATAGCCTTCTGGATGACCAACATGTAACCCGTGTCCTGAAGGATATGGGAACATGTCTAAAGCGTAAAATTTTGGTTTAGAAAAATCAGAAGTATCTGTTTTAAATGTTTTATTTTCTTCCCAATATTTTAACCATTTTTCTTCTATAATTTTATGATTAAATTCCATATAGTTCATCTCCTATTTAATACTATCTTTAATATTTTACCAAAATATTAATAAAAACTCAACTTCTTTTTATAAAAATAAATTGATAGCAAAAATAAAAACGGCTAGATTAAGCCGTTTATTTGTGATATGTTTCGTTATTTAAAATTTTAAATGAACGATAAATTTGTTCAAGTAACATACCCTTGGCTAGTTGATGAGGAAAGGTCATTTTAGAAAAAGATAACATATAATTTGCTCTTTTTTTAACATCTTCACTTACCCCAAAAGACCCACCAATAATAAATGCAATTTTGCTAGAATGATATGTTGAAATCTCATCTAATTTCTTACTTAAAGAGATACTATCAAGCATTTGTCCTCTAAGGTCTAAAAGTATAACATAAAAGCCTTCTTTAATACTTAAAAGAATTCTTTCTCCTTCTGTTTCTTTAACAACATTTTCATTGATTTTATTTGATTCATCCTTAAGTTCAATTAATTCAATTTTAGCATATTTTGATATACGTTTTTTATAATCAGCAATTAATTCTTGAAGGTATTTTTCCTTTACATTTCCAACACTAATAACATTAATTTCTATCATATTTCATACACTCCAGTAACACCATTTCTACTTGCAAAAATAAACTCAATTTCATCACAATTTACCCCTACTTCTTCATAGACTTTTTTGTGTTCATTGATGATTAATTTTGGTATATGATAATAGTTACAATCATCACTAATATGTGCAAAAACAACTTGTTTTGTATTAGGTCCATAAAGCTTAGCTAATAACACAGCACTAGCTATATTTGACATATGACCATAATCACCATCAATTCGTTTTTTTAAATCAAATGGCCTAGAACTTGACCATAATAATTCCACATCGTAATTTGATTCCATAACATATAAATTAGCATCTTTTAATAAAGGAAAATATTTTTGATCAACATAACCAGTATCTGTAATATAAACAACTTTTTTATCTAATTGTTCTATTACATAGCCAACCGGCTCTTTCGCATCGTGATGAGTAGCTATTACAGTGATTTTACAATCATCAATTAATATTTCATCACCACTTTGAATGAATATAATATTATTTTCAGCTACTATTGCTTTTGTTTCACTATTTAATCCTTCATAAGTTCCACGAGTTAAGTAGCAATTTAATTGTTTTCTTTTTAACAATACTTTTAAACCACTCACATGGTCAATATGTTCGTGTGTAATAAAAATAGACGATAGATTATGTATGTCATTATTTGTTTCTTCCATTCTTGCATAAAGCATCTTGAAAGATAACCCATCATCTATTAAAAAACTTTCATTAGTAGTCTTAATGCAAGTTGCATTTCCATTAGAACCACTAGCTAATACCGATACTCTCATAAAAATTCACCGCGTATATTCTAGCAAAAAAAATTAGAGTTAGCAACAAAACTAACTCAACCTTATGTTAACTTAACCAAGAAGCACCGATAATTACTAAAAGAATAAATAATACTAAAATTAATGCATATCCAGAATTACAACCATTGTTAGTACAGCAATTTTGTGACATAGTTTTCCCTCCAATCTAATCTACTTTATATTATTCTTTTTCAAAAATTATGTACCTTTGTATAGCCCAAGTATCACTAAAATGGTCAATTATAAGAGAAATTTTGGCAAATATATATATACTATATATAATTTTTTATTTTTTTCTCAGTGGAAATTGCATTTTTTTGTTGCATTACAATTATAAAAATGATATTATATTAAATGCTATGATTATTATTTTATTATATACAAAGGAGATATATTTATGAGTAAGAAACCTATCTTATCTAAGCATCCTAAAAAGCTAATAGCTCTTATCTTAGCGTGCTTAATCACAATAACTCTAACTGGTTGTGATTCAAACAGAAAGCCTACTGGCGACTTAGATTTAAGCGCAGTATATGCTTCTAACGGAAACCACTCTGTTACAGTTGGAGATGTTTACAACAAACTTAGATATAATGCCGTAAGTTATGTTGAAAATGCTGTTTATAACTTCTTATACGAAGAAGAAATCGAAACAGTAAAAACAGATTTAGCTTCAAGTGATTCTAAATACAGAGAAAAACTTGAACATGAAATTCTACATGACATTTATGATGTTCACGAAGAAGATGAAATCGAAGACTTAACTCAAAAAGAAATCAATACAAAAATCGCTACTTATGTAGATGAAATGTATCAAAAAGGTTATGTCATTACTGCTGAAGACATTAAAGCTAAAAACTATACTGCTGTTGAAGCTAACTACTATTTAGAAGTTGCTAAATATGTTGCTGCTTACAACAAATTAGCTGAAGAATTCTCAGTAAAAGACGGTGTTATCGATTTTGGTGAAATCACTGATGATAGTTATTTCACAAAAGATGAAGTAGTACACTGGTACGAACAAGAACACAAAAACACTGGTGATGTTACTGCAATCTTAATTCGTTTCATCAATAGTACTGAAGTTAATAACGTATTAAAGAAATTTGGTTTAAAATCATCTGGTGGTAAATGGTATCAAATTAAATTAGATGAATCAAAAGTAAACGAATGGAATACTAAAAACGGTTATGAAGAATACTATGATGATTACAAAATTGACTTAACAGGTGAAACAGGTATCGTATCAATCGATGAATTCGGTAACGGAAATGCAACTGTATTAAAAGTATTTGCTGAAATCTACAATTACGTTTACACTTACCGTAACCCAATCGAATTCGAAACAGTAAATGTACATCCTGATTACGCTTCATATGATCACTTAAAATATTATGGTCGTATTAGAAGTATTCTTGAAAAAGACCGTGAAACTTCAGCAAAAGACAATACTGAATATGAAACTTTATTAGAAGTATTAGCTCAATACGAAAAAGACAACAATGAAACAATTGTAATGAGTAAAGAAAAATTAGATAAATATTCTACTTCTTTAACAAGCTACTTATACACAAGCTTAGCTACTGAAGCTAAAGAAGAAGGTAAGAGCTTCACTCAATACATTACAACTGGTAAATCATTTGGTAACTACTACTACTTACTATACAAAATTGATCAAGTAGAAGATAAAGTTTTATATGAAGAAGTTGAAAATGAAGATGATAAAAAAGAAATCAACTTCACTGATACTGCATTCTTAAATGAAGTTTTAAATGAAATGTTTGAAAATGAATTAAGCGATACTTATATCGAAAAACAATTTACTGAACGTGTTAAAGAAGCTAAATTAAAAATCTATGATTCGATCGTAGAATCTCAATTTATGTACACTTCTTCTAGCGCTTTAATTGACTCATATGAAAAAAATAAGAAACAAAATAATAATGTAATAGCTGAAGTAACATATAAAGATAATACAAAATCAATTAGTGTTAGCGATGTATTTAGCTACTTAGAACCATTACATGGTACTCAAATTGCTGCTAACTTATTATTCCAAGAATACATCAAAACAACTGATTATTATAAAGATTTAGCTGATGACTATGATAACTATGTTGAAACAGTAAAATTAATGTTATACTATTTCGCAAATGATTATTATGCACAAAGCGGATATCCTTCATCAATTGGTAAATACAATTTCATGATGTTATATTATGGAACTGCAAATGTTGATGAAGTTGTAAAAGATTTCTTAATGGTATCAGATGCAACTAACAAGTTCTATAACGACTTTGCAAAAGATAACAACGAATTCTATACAAGCTTATTAGATTACTCAACTAAAACTTATAATGACTTCTACTCTTTAACTGTATCTGGTTTAACAGTATATGTTGATAGAGATGAAGACGGTTTAGCTGATGAAATCACTGATTCAACTGTATTAGCAAAAGCAAACGAATTATTAGAAGTTGCTTATGATTATGTTACAAATTCAAATGCTGCATATAGCACTGCTTTAAATAATGTTGTTTCTGCTTTCAATAGTTCTTCAAGAATTGAAAGTACAAACCCTACTTCTCCTGAATACGATTGGGCAGCTTACCGTAGCTTAGGTCTTCATATCGAAGTATCTTCATTCGGTACATTCACTGATACAACTGCTACTAAGGAAGAAGCAATTAAAGATAGAGTTGCTAACTTATATGATGTAGTTGTTGATAGTAAATTAGGTTTCACTTCTGCTTACTTAGATAACGAAACAGTAGAAACTTCTGACAACAAATTAACTAAATTATTAGTAACTGCTGGTGCTCTTCCAACTTCTGCTAAATATGAAACAGAAAACGAAGATGAAAGCAAATTATATGAAAGCATCAACGTTATTATTAATGATAAGAAAGAAACAATTAACTTAACTTATACAACTGATGAAATCACATTAGAACAAGTTAAAGTTTATGTTGCTGAACACTTATTATTAGGTGATGTATACTCATTACCTGCATCTACAATTGCTGCATTAGACGCATACTTATTACCACTTATCAACAAATATACTGGTTCTGCAAGTCAAATGACTCTTACAAATAACGCTTTAGGAACTATTACATTTAGTTATAATGGTGAATTATCTGATTCATTCAATGAAGCATTTGCAAAAGATTATTCAAGATCAACATTCTACAGTAAATACATCTCAATCCTTCAAAACAATGAAGACAACTACGAAGAAGTATATACTGGTTGGTGGAACAATATGTATAAAGGAGGATCTAACTAATGAAAAACTTAATAAATAAAGTATTATTAGTATTACTAGTTTTATTTGTTGGAATCTCTTTAACTGCATGTGGTGAAGAAAAAGATACAACAAACAAAAATGTTCCTTATGGCACATTATCAAGCGAAACAGTTTACGCTTCTATCGGAGATATCAAATTAAGCGAAAAAGCTTTATATGATGAACTTCGTGTAAATGGTTTTGATTATTTATTTGATGAAATTATTAACACTTTAGTAAAACCTTCTGACTTCGGTTTATCTGTTGATAACAACCGTGAAGAATTAATTGAATTAGTTAATAAAGCTTGCTATGGTACTTCTGATGAAGAAGCTTTAGCAAAAATGAATTCAACTACTAAAGCAACTTATGTTAAAAAATATGTTGACTCAATGTATTTACAAAATATCAATATTACAGCAACTAATATTTATACTGAAGAATGCTTAGGTCACTATTTAAATCAATTAGCTCAAAAAGCTTATGCTGAAAAAGTTTTAACTGATGAAAACAGCAAATACTTCTACGCTAACGAATTCCAAAAAGAAAACGGTGAATTCGTATTAGATGAAGATGGAGAACAAATTAAAAACACTTACTACATTAGTGAAGAATCAATTGAAGCTTCTTATAACGCAACACAAGACAGTGAAGCTGAATACAATGTTGTAATTGTTGCATTCAATACATTAGCTGATGCTAAAAAAGCATTAAATGGTTATAACGAAAACGAATTAACTTATGAAAACTTCAAAACTATCTATAATAATAAATATGGATATAAGACAGTTAGCGAAGACAACTTCTTCTTAACTACTACTGAATTAGGTGCTTATGATTCTGGTTTATCTACTTTAGTTAAAAACATGAAAGCTGGAGACTACAAATTATATCAACAATTCGGTAAAAATGTTTACTTAGTTTATTTAAACCAAGAAAAACCTGAAGTTGAATATGAAAAATTAGAAGAAGCTGATAAAGCAGCTGCTAAAGAAGAAACTATTAAAGAACTTATTGAAGGTAAACTTACTTCAAATGTTATCTCTACATTATTAGTTGAAAAAGTATATGATACAGAAATCGTAATCTATGACTATGTATTTGATGCATTATATGCTGCTGAAAATTCTGATCACAAACGCTTAGAAGCTAGCGAATGGAAAGATGAATATAACAGTTATGTAGCTAAAGTTGGTGAAACTTATATCACAGTAGCTGACTTCTACAGCAAATTAGAAAAATTATTAGGTTTAACTACATCATTAGATTATTTCACAAATGAAGTTTTATTAAATAGCAAATATGCTGAAAAATTAACTGATAAAGATTTAGAAACAATTGATAAAGAATATAAAACTGCTATTGAATCATTTGAAAACGATTCTTATGCTTCAAGCGGATTACCTGCTTCAGTTGGTAAAGATGTATTCTTATTCTCATATTTCGGTAGCACAAATGAAACTGAAATTAAAAACCAATATAAATCACAAAAGATTTGGGAATACTATTTAAAAGAAAAACCTGAAAATTACTTCGCATTAGCTGAAGCATTCAGTAAACAATATCATGACAAATACTTTGATTTAAGTGTTAAACACATCTTATTAACTGCTGATTTCGATGCTGACGGAACTCCTGATGATCCAGAATTATTCATAAACAAATTAAGTGCTGAAAAACAAACTGCTTTCACAAATGCAATCGTTACTGCAATGGATGCAATTGTTAAAGAAGTTAACTACATTGTTAAGGAAGACTACTCTTCATTAGTAGATGCATTAGATTATGTATTAAGAGAATTCTATGCAAATGGAACATTATTAAGTGATACAACAAAAACTTGGTCATTCTACAAAGATGAATTCAACTTAGGTTTAACTATCGAAGACTTATCAAGTGTAAGTAGTTCTACTTATTCTCAATATGTTAAAGAATTCGGTATTGGTGTTCAAAAATTATACGCTCAATTAAGTGAAGAAAAGAAATTAGATGATGACTATTTAGCATCAAGCGTTTCTAACATTGATGAATTAATCAAAACAAATTATGGTTACCATATCTTAGGTGTATATAACTCAGGAAACGTTACTTCTGCTTTATATACTAAAGATAACGATAGTAGTGAACAATATGTAAACATCAAAGTTGAAGTAAATGGTGAAAAAGTAACAATTGAAAATGCTTATAGTGAAAACAAATGGGCAAGTATCAACCAAATTAGAATTTATGATGCACAAGTTAATACTGAAGATGGTATTACAGATTTACCAAGTGCAGTAAAAACTTATATCTCTAAATTCTATACAACATTTACTACAAGATTTAACAATGAATCATTCAGAAATATCTTATTAGCAAAAACTGAATTAACAATGGATTTCGCTGATGCTAATAACGATGCTAAATATGCTGAATTCATTGAAATTCAAAAACGTCAATTAGACTCTTACGAAGATTACAGCTCTGAATCAATTAACTTCTTAGCTGGTTGGTGGGAATTGGTTGATCAATATATTGTTAACTATACTCCAACAGAATAATTTAACAAATTAAAACTCCTTTGAAAAAAGGAGTTTTTTTCTTTTACATAAAAAAAAATACTCTAAATAAATAGAGTATTATTTCTTCTTATAAAATTTCATTCTTTCTAAAACAGCAATACCATCAGAGAAAGTTCCAGGTTCTAATTCTGCAAACTTTTCTTCAACTACTCTCATCTTAGAGTCAATTGTATCAATAATCCATAACAGTAATGCTTCTGGTGTTTCAGGCTTTTTACAAGCTCCATACATAGGTTGACCATGATGTGATATTAACATATGTTGTAATAACATCACTTCTTCAGCTTCAATTAATCCTAGTCGCTCTGCTGTTTTTTCGATTTCAATTGCTCCTAATACTAGATGACCTAAAAGTTGTCCCTTAATTGAATATTCACTATCTGTAGGTCCTTTAAATTCAATAATTTTAGAAGCATCATGAAGTAGTGCTCCAGCGATTAATAAATCTAAATCAATACAATCATAAATACCAGAAAATGCTTTTGCTAAATCACACATTGTTAAAGTATGATAAGCTAGTCCTCCAATATAGTTATGATGCATTTTAACTGCGGCTGGATAGATTAAGAAATCATGTTTATATCTTGAGAATACATCAACACAAATTGCTTTAATGACATCATTTTTAATCATTTTTAAGTATTCATCTAATTTCTTTTCCAAAGTAGGAATTCCAACACTTACATAAGGGAAAAACTTTTTAAATACTTCATAAACATCTTCATTTAGTTGACACTCGAAGATATCTTTTTCCTTAATTAATATATAAGAGTTTCTTGTTCCGTTAAATCGACATTCGAAAGTAAAAGAATAAACATTTCCTAAAACTAATTCATTACCATCTATTACTTTTAAGTTGATTTGACTGTCATCAGCTAAAGTAACTAAATAATTACTAATTCCATCTGATGAATTTTTAGTATCAACTCTACCATAACAACAATATGTTTCATTAGGTAAAAATTCCATCGTTATTCCCTTCCTTTCAATAAGATATATACACCAGGTTTATCAAATCCAAATGATTCACAAACAGTTGAAGTTCTTCTTCTACCATCAAATACTAAAGTCATTGTTGATTCAAAATCAATATATTCATAACTATAGTCATTTTTAAAGATTACATAGAATCTTTCTTCAACACCTTTACCAACTGTAACAATTGAATTTGATTCACTTAATTTACTACTTAATTTAATACTGCTTTTAATAACTGATTTACGATATTGACGGAAAATATTATATTCTTTTCTAATTGAAATTAAATCTCTAACCATCTCTACCATATCCCAGTTTTCATCAGCTAAACTCCAGTTAATCATATTGATTTCATCTGGTGATTTATATGAGTTTTCAACACCATATTTAGTTCTAAAGAACTCTTGTCCTGAGTGGATAAATGGAACCCCTTGACTAACTAAAACCATTGATAGGGCTAATTTAGCGTAATCTTTCATAACTTCTTCACTCATATTTGGAGCAATTGAAGTTACAAAATCTCTAAATGTATAATTATCATGACATTCTACATAGTTAATTGATTGGTTAGGAGAATCAAATAAATAATTATCAATACTACTACCAGTAACTAAATATAAGATATCTAAATAATTTGTTTTACCACCACTAGCAAATCCTAATGTTTTATTCCATTGACTACCCTTTAATAAATCTCTAAATTTATCATTAAAGAATCCAATATTAGGCATTAATAAATAGTTATTCATATTAGCGCGTTCATCTTCAGGAATGTTTGAAGGCATATTCCATCCTTCACCATAAACAATACCATTAGGGTCAGCATTTTTCATAATCATTAATGCTTCATTCATTGTATCAACATCTAACAGTCCCATTAAGTCAAATCTAAATCCGTCTAAATTAAAGTTACGAACCCAATATCTAACAGAGTCTAAAATAAACTTATGAGCCATTCTTTTTTCTGATGCGACATCATTTCCACATCCGCTTACATTAGTTAGCATTCCACGTTCATCGTAACGGAAATAATAACCTGGAACTAATTTATCGAATGGAAATGTTTTATAATCATATACATGGTTATAAACTACATCCATTGTAACACGCATACCAGCATGATGGATTTCGTCAATTAACTGTCTTAATTCATTTATACGTTTATATGGGTCGTTAGGATCTGTACTATACCATCCTTCAGGAACGTTATATTGAACAGGGTCATAACCCCAGTTATATAATTTATCAGGGTTTAATTCATCAACACTACCAAAGTCATAAATTGGTTGTAATTGAATATGAGTTACACCTAATTCTTTTAAATATTGTAATCCTGTAGGATGCCCATCAGGTGTTTTACAATTTTCAAGTAAACCTAAAAATTTACCTTTTAATGGGTTATTGATAGCTGGGTCAATTGTAAAGTCACGAATATGTAATTCATAAATTACCGCATCAACAGCTCTACCAGAAAACTCAGGTTTTTCATATTTAAATTTATATAATTTTTTACGATCAATAATATAATTGTAATTACCATTTGCATCACTTGCGATTGCATAAGGGTCAATTACAGTATCAAAAGTAGTATTAATACGAACATGAAAACGATACTTATAACAATCTAAGTCACCTGGTAATGTAAGTGCCCAAACTCCTCGAGGTTTTGCATCTAAATCGTAATACTTAACTTCTCCACAAGGTGAAATAACTTCTACTTCAACTTCTTTCGCAGTAGGACTCCATACTTTAAAAGTTGTAGCCTCAGGAGTGTATCTGGCTCCTAAATCATCACGATTATAGTAATATAACATCTCGAATAAATCAGTTCTTACAATACTACCAGCACGAAGTTCTGAACGATTTCCTCTTTCATCTAAAACTGTATATTCAATATTTAAATGAAGTGATTCAGGTAAACTACATACATACTTAACTTCTTTTCCTAAATCTAAAACTTCTTTGATTGTAAGTTCAATCTTATCATGTTCTACTAACGTGTAGAAACTTTTATTATTTTTATTAACTAATCTTTCTTTTGGATAAATAATCGTAATACGATTAAATCCATCTAAATAAGAATAAAAATCACTTTTCATAAAAAAACACCCGCTTATTATTATACACTATAATCGCACTTTTTAAAGTTTAAAAATGCTTTTTAATATATTTTAAAATACTTTCTTTATTGTTGTCTAATTTATCGTTTAAAACTAAAAGTTTTACTTCTTTTAAAATCTGACTAATCATCCTATTTTCTTTAATAGTAACATTATCAATTATATCAATTCCTGTGATAGCTAATTCACTCATACTATGAATAGGAAGTTTATTATACTCTTGATTAATATAAGACTCTCTATCTTTACTACCAAATAATAATACATTTAATTTATTGGCAACTAAGACTGTATTTAGCCCGTATTCAAATAATGTATGACGCGAAAACTCATTTTTCTTATTTTCTTTAGCCACATTTATCGCCATAGTTACTAAACTAGAAATATTTGATTTTAAATGAATATTAGCTAGTTCTGCTATATCATCAAAATAACAAATAGCTAAAAATTCTATCCAAGATATTTTATCTAAATTCTTTTCATTAAATAGATAAATTCCTTTTTTAAAGTTAGATAGATAAGGAGCTATATTTGTCTCAATTAAATAGTTAATACCAATCCTAGGATAGTTAGAATTAATTAATTTCTCTAATTCCCAGCAAATTCTATCACATGATAAATTTTGAACTAGGTAGCTACAACTCTTCATTCCTAATAATGTTTCATTATCTATTTCAAAACCTAATTTAGAGGCAAAATAAGCCGCTCTTAACATTCTTAATGCGTCTTCAGTAAATCTTCTTTGTGGCTCATAAACAGTTCTGATAATTCCCTTTTTTAAATCATTTAGTCCATCAAAAAGATCAATTACCTTCATATTTTTATCCATTGCCATCGCATTAATTGTAAAGTCTCTTCTTTTTAAATCATCACTTAAAGACTCACCTACAACATATGATGGATGACGATTATTAGTATAAGCACCTTCAATACGATATGTAGTAGTTTCAAATGTATAACCTTCATAATTAATTGTGACACAATTATATTTAATTCCTGTATTTACGACTTTAAAAATGTTGGCAATTTGATTAGGTAGGGCATTAGTTGCGATGTCAATATCGTTTGAATCAACACCTAAAATATAATCACGGACAAATCCACCAACAAAAAAAGCTTCAAAGCCACTATCTATTATTTGTTCTAAAACTTTTATTCCTGCTTCTAAATATGTCATGATTTCACCTACTTTAATTTGTTATATTATAACAAATCAGTTATCTATTTTCAATAGAACTATGATATAATAATTTTGGTGATTATAATGCGTAAAATCAAAGAAATAATTGAAAACACAATAGTAATAGATAAATCAAAATTTATAACTACAATATATCCTGTAGATAATTTAGAAGAAATAAACAATATACTATCTAGCGCTAGAAAAAAATATTATGACGCAACTCATAACTGTTATGCCTATATAATTGATAATGGTAATATTCAAAAGTGTAGTGATGATGGAGAACCTAGTAAAACCGCAGGATATCCAATGTTAGATGTTTTAAAAAAGAATGATTTAACCAACGTCTTGGCTATCACTACTCGTTATTTTGGTGGTATTAAACTAGGAGCTGGTGGTCTTATTAGAGCTTATTCATCTAGTGTTTCAACCGCACTTAAAGACGCATTATTTTATACAAGTAAACTACTATTTTTATATGAAATTAAAATCGCCTATTCTGACTACAGCAGAAATATTGATTTTTGGAATACTTTAATGATTCATAACTCTGATTTTGCAACTGATGTAACTTTACAAATCGCTTTTTATGAACAAGACATGAACGCTTATTTAGAAAAAATTAAAAACCTTACACAAGGTAAGGCTTTGATATCTTTCTTACGTAATGAATTTATTGATGTAATAGATAACTAGATTTTAGACTTTCATACTTTTCTTTAGTCTTTTGTCCGCCTCTAATATGGCGGATATTTTTATTATATTCTAATAAATTAGCTATTTCGTCAAATAAATATTCATCAATTAATTTCAATTTTTCTGTCAAATCTTTATGGATAGTTGATTTAGATAGTCCGATTATTTTAGCTACTTCTCTAACCGTAAGTTTATTATCTAACATAATCCTCGCTTGATATAAAACGCGTCTTCTTATAGCTTCATTCATCTTTTTTCACCATTTTATTTTATGTATAAATCATTTTGAATATACATAAATGTAAAAAAGCCTTTTGGCTATTTTACAACTGAAGCTAATTCGCTAATCTCTTTACCAATAGCGTCTTTTGGATTAATATGTTTACCATTAGATAGAATTTCTAAATGTACATGAATGCCAGCTTCAAGATCATTAAGACTTGTTCCGCTAACACCAATTTTAACATTAGATTCAATTTTATCTCCAACATTTACATTAACACTAGAAAGCGAAGAATATACGCTAGTTACGTCATTTTCGTGTTTTATAGTAATTGTATAACCTTCTAATGATTCGCTGTTTCCACTAACAGTTAATACTTCTCCAGGAAATACGTTATAAACATCAAAAATAGAGTTATCTTCTTTTGAAAAACTTATCCCTTGTGATTCGACATAACCATCTCCGCTATTTTTAACAGCGTTAACTAAAACACTCATATCAGCTTCAAGATCAAAGAATTCTCTTGTTACAACATAACTTTCTTTAATGGGTAAATGAAATGTTGGGGCTGGTTGTGGTTCTACAGGAGTTTTCTCATCAACTGGTGGAGTCACTATACTACCTCCGCCACCTCCAGCTTCTTCATCTATAGGTTTCTTCGCTAAAGATGCGATACTAAGTACACTAATAAATGTAACAATTAAAACACCTATAAATATAAGTAAATCTTTTTTCTCTTTTAAAAAGTTTTTGAAATTATTGTTCATCAATTTTCACCTCAATTTTATTATTTGCAGTGAAATTGAAAATATACAATTATTTAGAATAAAGCATTAACATTATTCACAAAAGATGCGATTGCATCAGATAAAAGATGCGAAACGATCAAAGTAACGATAAAATACGCAGCTCTTATTTGCCAAATTTTACCACTTTTAAATAAATTTTCAAATCTGAATGAAAATAAGATATTCCATATAAAAGGAATACTTAATAGAAAAGTAAATACATAAACATAATCCATAAAAAAATCTCCTTAAAGAAAAATAAAGCACATATAGTGCCTTATAAATTTCCAGCTTTCACTTTTTTAATATTTTCAAGTAATTCGTGTTCACTTGTTGCTAAATCAGTTTCAATTTGACGATTTTTTTCTAATCGACTTTTTCTAATATCTTCTAAATATGCTTCAGCACTTTGCATATCCTCACCTACATGAGCTTCTTGTGCTAGGATAGTAAGTGTATTATTAATAAACTCAATTACTGCACTATGTAAGCATAAATATAGTTCTTGTTTAGCATACACGAACTTAATAAAACCATATTCAAAAGAAGTAATCATAGGGACATGATTTGGTAAAATGCCAAACTCCCCACTCTTACTTTTAACTTGAACATAATCACATATTTCATCAAATAATTTTCCTTGGTGGGTAGATACAATAAGCGTAATTACATCTGCCATTAGCTTAATTTCTCTGCCTTTTTAATAACATCTTCAATAGTTCCCACTAAACGGAAAGCTTCTTCTGGTAAATTATCATGTTTACCATCTAAAATTTCTTCAAAGCCTTTAATTGTTTCAGCGATTGGAACATATGAACCAGGAATACCTGTGAATTGTCCACCAATGAACATATTTTGTGATAAGAATAATTTTACTCTACGAGCACGTAATACAACTAATTTATCAGACTCACTTAATTCATCCATACCTAAGATAGCGATGATATCTAATAATTCATTATATCTTTGTAGTAATGATTGAACACGTCTAGCAACATTATAATGTCTTACACCTACAACCTCAGGTGATAAAGCACGTGATGTAGAAGCAAGAGGGTCAACCGCAGGATAAATACCTTCTTCTGTTAATTTACGTGAAAGGTTTGTAGTTGCATCTAAGTGTGTAAATGTTGTTGCTGGAGCTGGGTCAGTATAGTCATCTGCTGGAACGTAGATAGCTTGAATACTTGTAATTGATCCATCTTTAGTAGATGTGATACGTTCTTGTAAACGACCCATTTCAGTAGCTAAGGTTGGTTGATAACCTACCGCACTTGGCATTCTTCCTAAAAGTGCTGAAACTTCACTACCTGCTTGTGTAAAACGGAAGATGTTATCAATAAATAAAAGTACATCTTGGTGTTCTTTATCACGGAAATGTTCTGCCATTGTTAAACCTGTTAGGGCAACACGCATACGTGCTCCTGGAGGTTCATTCATTTGACCGAACACCATGGCTGTTTTATTGATTACACCTGATTCTTTCATTTCAAAGTATAAGTCATTACCTTCACGAGTTCTTTCACCAACACCACTAAATACACTTATACCACCGTGTTCTTGAGCAACGTTATGAATTAACTCTTGAATTAATACTGTTTTCCCTACACCGGCACCACCGAATAAACCGATCTTACCACCCTTAATATATGGAGCAAGTAAGTCGATAACTTTAATACCAGTTTCAAATACTTCAATTTTACTAGTTAAATCATCAAGTTTAGGTGCATCACGATGAATTGGCATTTTATTTGCATCTACTTCATCTAATCCATCAATAGGTTTTCCTAATACGTTAAACATTCTACCTAAAGTAGCTTCACCAACAGGAACACTTATAGGAGCACCAGTATCAATTACATCCATTCCACGAACTAAACCATCTGTTGAGTCCATGGCAATACATCTAACGACACCTTCACCAATATGAAGTGCAACTTCTAAAACTAAATCAATATCGATAGAATGGTTATTTTCACCACTAACCTTAACTTCTAATGCGTTATTAATGTTAGGAAGGACTTCATCGAATTTAACATCGACTACAGGTCCTCTAACCGCAATTATCTTTCCTTTATTCATTTTAATTCTCCTTTACTCAACCGCATTTGCTCCAGAGATAATATCAATTAACTCTGTAGTTATCGCACTTTGACGAGCACGGTTGTATAAGATTTGTAATTTATCAATTACTTCATCAGCATTATCAGTAGCATTTTTCATTGAATTCATTCTTGAAGAATGTTCACTGATTTTAGCATCTAAGATAATTCCATAAATTACAGCTTGAATATACATTGGCATAATTTCATCGACGATATTTTCAATACCGCCTTCAAATAAATATTCTCTATCAACTTCTTCTAATTCCATAGCCGTAACAGGTAATAGGACTTCTGATTTGATTTGAATATTTATACTATTTACAAAGTGATTATAGACAATTACTAATTTATCAATTTCGCCTTTTAAATAAGCATTAACAAATTGTTTAGCAATTGGAACAATATCAACATACATAACATCATCTCTAATTAAAACAGGTGATGTGTTGATAAGCGGATGCTTTTTTGACTTTGTATAGGCAAAAGCTTTTCTTCCGATTGTTCCTACAACATAGTCTCCACCATCAGATGCAACTAGTTGTTCGAAATGCTTAAATACATTAGCATTATAAGCACCAGCCAAACCTGTATCAGATGAAATTAATAGATAAGCTGTTGTTTTTACTTCACGTTTAACAAACATCGGATGAGAATAATCATCTCCAACATTTTGTAACGTTTTAGCAACTAACCCTCTAAATCTATCTAAAAAATCTTGATAATCATTATATGCTTGTTGGCTTCTTTTTACCTTTGAAGAAGAAACCATATACATAGCTTTTGTAATTTGACTAGTTTTCTTAGTTGAAGCAATTCTGCTTCTTACATCAATTAAAGATTCTGCCATTATAAATACTTTCTCTTAACTTCTTTAATAAATTCTTCTAATTGACTATCACTTGGTAATTCTTTTGTTTCTTTAATATGTTTAGAGATAGCTAAACCAGCATCACTAATTTCCATTTCTTTATATAAAGTACGTTCAAAATCAGCTAAATCTTCGAAATCAATAGAATCTAAATATCCTTTAGTTAAGGCATAAAGAATCACTGCTTCTTTATCAAAAGATACAAGTTCATGTAATCCTTGTTTTAAGATTTCTACTGTTCTTCTACCACGATTAAGACGTGCTTTAGTAGATGTATCTAAATCAGAACCAAATTGTGTAAATGATTCTAACTCACGGTATGAAGCTAAGTCTAAACGAAGTGTTCCAGATACTTTTTTAACAGCCTTAGTTTGAGCACTACCACCAACACGGCTCACTGATAATCCGGCATTAATTGCAGGGCGGATACCTGAGTGGAATAATGCAGTTTCTAAGAAAATTTGTCCATCAGTAATACTAATTACATTTGTTGGAATGTATGCTGAAATATCTCCAGCTTGTGTTTCAATAATTGGAAGAGCAGTAATACTACCTCCTCCTAAATCAGCTGATAATTTTGCAGCACGTTCAAGTAAGCGAGAATGAAGATAGAATACATCCCCTGGGTACGCTTCACATCCTGGTGGTCTATGTAATAATAATGATAACTCACGATATGCTACTGCGTGTTTAGATAAGTCATCATAAATAATTAATACATCTTTACCACTATACATAAACTCTTCAGCAAGTGTTACACCTGAATATGGAGCAATATATAAAAGTGGACTTGGTTTTGATGCACTTGCAGTTACAACAATTGAATAACTTAAAGCGTCATGTTCTTTTAATTGTTCAATAATATTTGCAACAGTACTTTCTTTTTGACCGATTGCAACATAAATACAAATAACATCTTTACCTTTTTGATTGATAATTGTGTCAATGGCAATAGCTGTTTTACCAGTTTGTCTATCACCAATAATTAACTCACGTTGACCTTTTCCGATTGGAACTAAGGCATCTAATACTTTAATACCTGTTTCAAGTGGTTCTCTTACACTTTGTCTTTGCATAACACCACTTGCTTTAACATCGATAGCACGACGTTTATTAGAAGAAATAGCACCTTTTCCATCAAGTGGATTTCCAAGTGGGTCAATAACTCTTCCCAAGAAGGCTTCACCAACAGGAATAGATAAGATTTGTCCTGTACAACGTGCAGTATCTCCTTCTTTAACTAAAGAAGTATCACCAAATAAAATAACACCTACGCTATCTTTAGCTAAGTCTAAAACAGTTCCGTATACACCATTAGGGAATAGGATTAATTCACTTTGCATTGCATTATCTAAACCATATACCTTTGCAATACCGTCTCCTACTTCAACAACAGTACCTACATTTTCTGTTTTAATCTCTTCTTTATATGCTTTTATTTGTTCTTTTAATAAGCTTGATATTTCATTAATATTAATTTTAGCCATTTCTAAAAAACCTCCTTACTTGGTTTTGTAGTAAGAACATGATATTCTAAATCATTAATTTTTCTTTTAACACTTAAATCAATACTTACACCATTTACTAAGATATGATATCCTCCTAATAATGAAGGATTAACTTTATTAGTAATCACAACCTTATATCCAGCATAATATTTACTTAAGCTATCAAATAATTTTTCTTCCTCTTCTTTAGTTAAAGGTTTTTCACTAATAACTAAAGCAACTTTAATTTTATTTGCTTCATTAAATAAATGTAAGAATTCTTCATATATTTGTTCTATATTAGCAATTCTATCATTATCTAAGATGACAAATAAAAACAAAATAAAATCTTCTGAACAATTTTTAAACGAATTTTTAATCAAATCTTTCTTTTCTTGTAGTTTAATTTTTGGTGAATTTAAAACTAAAGAAAAATCTTTTTCTTCTTTTAAAATAGTAACAAATGCATCAAATGATTCTTTGCATTCATTTAAAACATTATCTTCTGTGGCTATTTCAAAAAAGGCACGTGCATATCCTTTATTCATTGTTCATACCACTTTCGATAATTTTAGTAACTGCTTCTAAATATTGTTCTTGATCAATTTGATTACCAACAATTTTTTCCGCAGCTAAAAAAGCAATAGAAATAATTTGATTTCTAATATCGTCTTCTTGCATAGCAATTTCGCGCTCGATTTCCTCTTTTGCCATCGTTAATCTGCGCGTTGCTTCTAATTTTGCCTCATTGATAATTTCTTCTTTTCTTAAATTACCTTGTGCTTCTGCTTCTTTTAATAGTTTTTGA
Organism: Anaeroplasmataceae bacterium; assembly: GCA_045126355.1. Lineage (GTDB taxonomy): Bacteria > Bacillota_I > Bacilli_A > Acholeplasmatales > Anaeroplasmataceae > CAZSIA01. Next base: position 30,018 of record JBGVOE010000061.1, read on the forward strand.
ATTTCTACTTTAGCAGCATCATATTTAACTTTAAGTTCAGCTTCTATTTGTTCTGCTCTTTCTTTTGCTTGTTGTGCTTCAACTAAATCTTTATCCATCATATCTCTTCTAGCCTCTAAAAATTCAGTTAAAGGTTTCCATAAGAAAATCTTAACAACAATAAATAAAAGTAGAGTAGCAAGTAGCTGAATACAAAAATCACGAAGCCAGGTACCTATATCACCACTATTACCTAGTGGTCCAAGACAACCGTTAACAAATTCGGCAATGTCTTTTAAAATTTGATCCATCTAAATCACCTAACTCGTTAAATTTTATAATGTAACTTTACCTACTAACATGAATGCAATAATTAATCCGTATAAACCAGTTGTTTCAGTAACTGCTTGCCCAATTAACATAGTTAAACGAATTGTTCCAGCTGCTTCAGGTTGACGTCCGATAGCTTCCATAGCTTTAGCACCGATTAACCCTTCCCCAATCGCTGGGCCTAAACCTGTTAATACAGCTAAACCTGCACCAATTGCTGCCATACCCATTGCATAGTATTGACCTTCACCAGCAGCGAATCCTTCTAAAATTGGTAATAATAAATTAAATAATGTGTTCATAAATATTTTCTCCTTTTTAATTTAAGTTTTTTTTATTTTTCGATAATTTTGTCTTCATCTTTTACTTTATTTCCAGTAAATATTATTGTCAATAACAGGAAGACCGCTGTTTGGACAACTCCAAAGAATATATCAAAAATTGCATTATATATTGGCAGGAATGGAATCGCAAACCATCCTAATAGTCCAAATATAATTTTTGATAATACCGCACCACTCATAATATTACCCATTAAACGTAGTGCTAAGGAAACTGGAAGTGTAATCTCCCCAATTAAATTAATTGGGAATAGTAAAAATACTGGTTCAAAGAAACTTTTACTATAATTTTTTATTCCATTTGATACAATACCAGTAACTTGAATAATAAAGAATGTAATAATAGCTAACGCTGCATTAACTAATAAATAACTTGTAGGACTCGATAACCCAAAGATACCAGAAATATTAGATACGCATAAAAAGATAGCTAGTGTTAGAAAATACGGGGCGTAAGCCTTCCAAAATTTACCAACATTTTCTTTAGTCATTTTATTAATCAAATCTACTAAAATGATAAATGGAATTAACCATACAGGTGTTTTATCTTCTGGTTTAACTTTTTTAATTTTACTTCCAACAATAATAAAGATTATCGATAAAACAATAGTAATAATTATTGAAGAAATAACTTGATCAGGTAAACCTGTATAAATAATAGCCATTATCTATTCTCCCATCCCTTCTTTTTTATTTTTAAAACAAAATCCAATTATAAAAATTGAAAATTTGATTATTAACAAACCAATAAAAGTAGCAAAAATATCAATAAAGTCAACAAAGAAAGCAATAAGTAAAGGAATCACACTAACCAATGTCCTTAACATAGACGCTTTTACAGATTGTTTCACTCCGCTATTTTCACTAAATTTAATGGCATGATAAACATGCATAAAATATGTTATATATGATGTAACTGATCCTAATATATATCCAATTAACCAACTGTACTTTTTTAGTATTAGTAATATTATAGAGGCTAAAATAAGAATAATTAAATTAACAACAATAACTTTTTTACTAAATAATTTAATCTCTTGGTTTTTCATTCATCTTACCTATATTTAGTAGTTGCATAATAAATAAAATTATTCCCGCAATCGCTCCAATTGTAGCAAATATTCCACCACAAAGACTAGTTTTAACAACTACATATCTTCCTAATAAATATCCTCCAACCGTTAATACTAATATCAAAAATAAATACTGAGAAACTAACGCGTATAATTTAAAAACTTTATTTTGTTCCAAATAAACGGTCCCCACAGTCGCCTAAACCAGGTACTATATAACAATTTTCATTTAATTTTTCATCTAAAGCAGCTAAATAGATATCTACATCAGGATGTTCTTCTTGTAATCTAGCTACACCTTCAGGAGCTCCTACTAAACCGATATATCTAATATCTTGAGCCCCTCTTTTTTTAATCATTGTAATTGCCGCACTAGCGCTACCACCAGTAGCTAACATTGGGTCTAAGACAAAGATTGAAGCTTCTTCTAAATTAGAAGGGAATTTTGCATAATATTCACAAGGCTCATGTGTTTGTTCATCACGATATAGGCCGATATGTCCAACTTTGGCAGTTGGGATTAATTGTAAGATTCCTTCTACCATACCTAATCCAGCACGAAGGATAGGAACAATTACAACATCTTTATCTAATTGCCTAAATTTAGCAACACAAATAGGTGTTTCAATTTCAACTTCTTTTGTTTTTAAATCTCTACAAATATCAAAAGTCATTAAGCTAGCAATTTCATTTAATAATTCACGAAATTCTTTTGATTTAGTATCCTTATGACGCATAATTGATAACTTATGTGAAATTAAAGGATGATCCATAACTACTACTTTACTCATTCTCATTAACCTCTACTACACTAATTTTATTAACTCTATTTAGATGTCTTCCTCCGGCAAATTCCGCACTAAGCCAAGCATCAACAATATCTTCAGCCAAACTTAATGAAACATTTTTTGCACCTAAAGCTAAACAGTTTGAATTATTATGTTTTCTAGTTAAAACTGCATCAGTAACATTTGTTACTAAACTACATCTAACACCTTTAACTTTATTTGCAACAATTGAAACTCCAATACCTGTTGTACAAATAACAATCGCATAATCAACTTCACCATTTTTTAAACTTAATGCTGCAGGATATGCATAATCAGGATAATCACAACTATCTTTTGTATAAGTTCCATAGTCAATAACATCATGATTTTTTGATTTCAAATAAGAAACTAGATGATTTTTTAACTCTAATCCTCCATGATCACAACCAAGTGCAATTCTCATAATTTACCACCCACCTTAATTTTATATTATAACATAATATAGTATAAATTTGTACAATGAAAGCGTACAAACAATAAGTAAAAAAAGAAAAAACTTCATCAGTAACGATAAAAGTTTTCATTTACATATAATTTTTTTAATCATTAGCTTTGTATCTTTGAATTTAGAGTTCTTATAATTTTCTTCTTCAATAAAAATATCTTCTTTATTAATCTCTTTAAAATCTAGTGATGAAAACAGTTCGTAAATATCATTTTGATTAACTAAAGAAAAGATATAATCAATTTCTTTTTTATTAATATTATCCTCAATTGAATCAAAAAGTTCTTTAATAATCATTTCATCAACAGTTTTTTTAAAAACAAAATATCTAATTAAAGCATAATTAAAAAAAAGTTCATAACTAATTATTCCGTAAATTTTATCATCTAAATAAAGCACACTCGCATTTTTTAATACTTCTTCATCAATATTATCAATAGCTGGAACTTCAAATAAAAAAGATCTTATAGAATCTATATTATCTAGATTAGCTAGTTTAATTTCATACATTTTATCCACCAAAATACCATTCATATTTAACTTCATCTGTACTTTCTTTTACTAAAGTATTATTAAAAATACTTCCCCACCAATTACTACCTAATCCCTTACCTATCGAAATTAATAAGGTTTTATAATTCCCGTCCTTTAACGCACTACCATTATATGTTTTATTTCTAAAAGTATGATTTTCATATGTAACTAATATGTTATCAAATCTTAAATTAAGATCTTCTTCGATTAGTTTATAGTTTTTTTCAAAAGATGAATCAGTAAGTTCGTAATCTTTAAAAATTACATCTTTTAAATACTTAACAACTTCTTCTTTATATTTAAGATCATTTACACTATCACTATTACTTAAAACTCTAACGCGAATTTCAGTCTCATTATTTGATGAAAAAAAACATACTCCAAATAAAACCAACAACATTAAAAAGAATATTTTCATGTTATCACCTGTTTGTAGTATGTTTATATTTTAATTATTTATTCAAAAATTTAACAATTTCATTATATTTAATATCGCCTTCACGGATTAATACACATTCACCATTTGATAAATCTACTATCGTTGATGATACTTTAGAAGGTGAATGCACATTAGGATATACATATAAAACTTTATCACCAAAACTTTTTACGATATCAATATAATCATTTAAAGGAGCACTACCTGAAGTATTTACACTTGATGTAGCCATTGGTCCATTTTCTTTTAGAATTCTTAAAGCGAGATCGTGATTAGGAATTCTAACGCCAACTGTTTCAAAGATAAATTCATTTCTTACTTCTTCTTTGCTTTTTAAAATAACAGTTAAAGCCCCCGGCATATAATGATTAATTAATTTAATAGCGTCATCATTAAGGTAAGCAATACTTTCGATATCTTCTAATGAAGAACATAGGACCGCTAATCTTTTATCCTTAGGACGTTTTTTTATTTCATATATTTTTTCTAAAGCTAAAGTATCTTTTATCCTTGCCCCAATACCGTAGACAGTATCAGTAGGAAAGATAATGACATCATTATTATTTAACTTCATCAAAGTCACCTTCAATCGCAAACGTCATTCTATTTTTACCTTGTAAATCTTTTTTATGAATAACTAAAGCATTAGGATAATATGTTTTAATCAATGCTTCAATTTCGTCATTTTTATTATAACCATGTTCAAAAGCTAAAATAAATTTATCTTTAGCAATTTTACTTAAATCTTCAACAATAATACGGTAAAATTTTAAACCATCATTTCCTCCAAACAAAGCGATATTTGGCTCGTTATCTTTAACTAATGAATCAACAATTTCACTATCTGGTATATATGGTGGATTAGATACAATAATATCAAATTTATTACCATATAAAGGCTTAACCATATCACCTTGTAAAAACGTTACTCCAGCACTATATTTACTATTATTTTTATTAGCTACCTCTAACGCATCAAAACTAATATCACTTGCCATTACCTTCATATTAGCTTCTTCTAATGCTAATGTAATCGCAATAGCACCAGATCCTGTTCCGATATCACATACATCAACCTTTTTACCAGAAAAATACTTATCATATAAATATAAGACATTTTCAACTAATTCTTCTGTTTCATAACGAGGGATTAAAACACGATCATCTACATCAAAGTCATACCCATAAAAAGTTTGATAACCGATAATATATTGAATAGGAACATTATCATATAAGTATTTAGAAAATTCTGTTTTAAATTTTTCTAATATTTCATTTGTAACTTTATCATGCATATGAATATATAACTCACTAGATGAGTACCCTGTAATATGCATCATATATAATACGACAGCACTCTCTTCTTTTCCTAAAGATAATGCTTTCTTTTGCTCATTCTTTAAAAGTTGTTCTAATTTCATAAAATATGTCGAGTAGACCGGGCTCGACTTTCACCTCTTTTATCTGGTATTTATCTACCGGCCCCTCACAGAACCGTACGTGCCCAATTAAGGCATACGGCTCTTCAATAATTGTTAATAACCGTATAGTAGATATAATTTTGGTCTAGTAAACTTCAAAGATTTTAGTATGTCGTCTAGTTTCTCCCTAGTTAACCATCCTTTTCTTTGACTTCTTCTTGTTAGGCATCTGTATAATGCCTCTTTAACAAATTTCGTAAAGTTCAGTAACGCATTATAGTTGTCGAATATTCCATAATACCTGTAGTGTCCTTCTAATTTGACATTTAGTCTTGGGACTATCTCTTTAATGCTACTATGCATATTTTCCTTTAACCATTTCTTTACGTCAGCTTTCTTTTGTTTTAATTTCTTCTTGCTTGTATGATGTATCAGTTTATATTTTCCGTTTCTCGTTTTACCATTTATATGTGTAAAGCCTAGAAAATCAAACTGCTCTTTTGTACCTTTAAATCTACCGAAAGGAATAATTCTACTTTTATTTTCTTCTAATTCTAAGTCAAATTTTGCTAATCTTTTTCTTAGAACCTCATAGAACTTATTGGCCTCATCTTCATATTGAAATAACACAACGAAATCATCAGCGTATCTCACTAGAAATGCCTCTCCTTTGAAGTACCTTTTGTTCTTTAGATATACAAACCATTTGTCTAATACATAGTGTAAATACACATTTGCTAAAACCGGTGATATTAGTCCACCTTGCGGTGTACCTTTATCACTTTCTAGTTTCTTGCCATCTTCTATAACTCCACCAATTAGAAATCTTTTAATGTATCTAATAAAGTTCTTATCAGCTATATCATTTTCTAAAAATTTTATTAGCCATTCATGGTTTAGGTTATCAAAGAAACCTTTGATGTCAGCGTCAACTACATAGTTAACCTTATCAGACATTATGTGATGATTTATCTCTAAGATAGCTTGATGACAATCTTTGTTCTCTCTAAAGCCGTATGAGAAATCATAAAATTTCTTTTCATAAATAATGTCGAGTATTTCTCTGAAAGCCCCTTGTACTATTTTATCTTCATAGCTAGGTATTCCTAGTGGTCTAAATTTTCCATTCCCTTTTGGTATATGAGTACGTCTTACCGGTAATGGTCGATATGAGAATTTCTTCATATCTTCTATTAATTTCTTAAGATTTTCATACAAGTTTTCTTCATACATTTCTTTAGTTACATTATCAACACCTGTTGCTTTTCCTTTCGGTTGAAGTTTATGGTGTTTTAGTAATGTCTCCTCATTAATGTATTGCATAAGCGAGTTTACTTTTCCATATTTACTTTGCTGATTACCTATTTCCACTCTCGCCTGTTCCATAGTTTTCATAGCCTCTCGTGCCTCCTATGCTTTGAAAATAGAATCCAATTATTGTATGTCCCTTCCCTCCAGTATCATTACTACCTTCCAAGGTACTATGAACATATCCGACTTCTTATATAGAGTATGGTTCCTTCGCATTGCATTGCTTTGTTACCCATTTTGCTAAAATAGCCTATATAAGACCTCCTAGGTATACACATAATCACTATCTCTAACTCGCCACACCTTAAAACCCCGATGGAACCTATTTAATCTCGCTTTAACGATTAAACATTACTGCTTGCTACTTTGGTGAGAGTGTCAGCTTCCATTCTATATCTCTAACGAGGCTACAGTATAATGGCTCGCTATTTTCCTGTCCTACGCTTAAACCTAATCTCACGACTTCGGCTCCAAAGACTCGGTACTTGCTGTTTGCTAAACTTTGCAAGGTAGGAATTACACCTACTAGATTATGTGCACCGAACTAGCGCAGTCGAGTAGACACTTCCTCGACACCCACCTCTCTTTTCAACTTTATATTGTTCTAAAATATCATAGTGTGAGTTAGCTGTGTCTTCAGTGCCCCTCACAGAACCGTACGTGCAGTTTTCCCGCATACGGCTCTTCACAA
>JBGVOE010000062.1:0-7022 GCA_045126355.1 Anaeroplasmataceae bacterium
TCTTTTGAACAATTACATTTGAAATTGAGAAGAATGCAGATTGAATTCCTGAAGGAAGACCAATTAAAATCATTTCTTTTAAAATATTACCATCTATCTTTAATTTATCAAAAGAAAAATTTAGTGGACCTGTTTCTTTAAATAAAATATACATTACCGCAATAGCACTAAATGCTTGAGATATAACTGTCGCTAAAGCAACTCCATCTGCACTCATACCAAAACCAACAACAAATAATAAATTTAGTAATACATTTATTACTCCTGATATCATTAAAATATAAAGTGGTCTTTTTGTATCTCCATTAGCTCTAATAACACTTGAGACAAAATTGTATAAAAGGTTAAAGAATATTCCACCAAAATAGATTTGAACATATACTGTGGCTAAATCAATAACATCATCTGGTGAATCCATCATTTTTAAAAAATCCTTAGCGTAAATAATACCGAAGATTGTTAAAAAGACTGATGATATAGCACTTACTAAAACAGAGGTATGAACTACTCTATTCGCTCTTTCTAAATCACCTTTTCCAATGCTTCTTGCATAAGCCACACTCGAACCAACCGACAGTCCAATAAATAAGCTTATGATTAAATTTATAAGTGAACCAGTAGAACCAACTGCCGCTAACGCTTGTTTTCCTGCAAACTGTCCAACAACAGCAACGTCAGCCGCGTTATATAATAATTGTAATATCCCAGTTAACATAATTGGGACTGTATAAGCAATTATTTTTTTAAGTAAATTCCCACTGGTCATATCCAGTTCATATTTAGCCATTTAAAACCAACTCTTTTCAAATATATTATACCTAATCACTAGTATATTTCAAAAATTTTTCTTCGTCAAATACTATATTTAATTCTTTTAATAATTGATTGGTATATTTATTTGTTCCTATGTTATATTCTAGTGACCAAATACACCATGCATAATCACACCATATATCTCCAACACCAGCGGCTTCTAAATCAATAAAACCTACAACCCTATTATCTTTTACTAATATATTTGGTAGGCAAAAATCTCCATGAATTATAGTATTTCCATCACCAACAATAAATGGACAGTTTGTAACATCTACACTATGAAACATAGTTAGTGCTTCTTTTAATAGTTTAATTAAAGTATTTGGAGTATTTAAATATTTTTCTAAACACAATACTTCGCCATCAATATATTCTTTTAAATAATATGCAGTATTATCTTCTACTATAAAAATAATTGGAGTAGGTACTGGTAAAACTTTTTTAAACCATTTATCTTTTTCATATTCTCTTTTTAGTCTTTCTATATTATTAGAAATCTTTAATATATACTTATCACAAATATTAAAAACACTATCTCCACTTACATGATAATCTTTAATCTCATCTATATAATTTTTTCCTATATATTCTTTTATTTTATTTGGTATTTTCATATTTACACCACACTTTAGTAAAGTTAATAAAAGCCCAGAAAACTCTGGGCCTTAAATATAACTATAAATTAGCTTCTTTAATAATTTTATCTACTAAATGTGAAGGTACTTCTTCATATCCAGCAAATTCACGAGTAAATACACCATTACCTTGAGTTAAGCTTGAAAGGTTCATAGAGTATTCAATGATTTCAGCTTCAGGAATAAATGCTTCAACGATTTGAGTTGTGTCATTACCTTCCATACCACTAATTCTACCACGACGAGTACTTACGTCACTAATAACGTCACCTAAATATTGAGCAGCAACTACGATTTTTACTTTCATAATTGGTTCTAATAATACAGGACGACATTTACCGTAAGCTTCTTTAAATGCTAAGATAGCAGCCATTCTGAATGATAATTCATTTGAGTCTACATCATGATATTTACCATCTAATAATGTAGCGTGAACGTTAATAACTGGGTAACCAGCTAGAGGACCTTTTTCTAATGCTTCAAAGAATCCTTTTTCTACAGCTGGGAAGTAGTTTTTAGGAACTGCACCACCGAATACTTCTTCAGTAAAGAATGAATCTTCTGTAGTAGGTTCAAATTTCATAGTAACTACACCATAGAAACCAGCTCCACCAGATTGTTTCTTATATGAACCTGTTGCTTCACCAACAGTTTTAATTGTTTCACGATAAACGATTTTTTGTTTTTCAGTATTTAAGTTAACTTTGTAAACGCGTTTAATCTTGTCTAATACAAAGTCTAAGTGATGCATACCACGACCACCTAATAATAATTGAGAAGTTTCAACATTTCTTTGTAATTGAACAGTTGGATCTTCAGCCATTACTTTAGATAATACTGTAGATAATTTATCTTCATCATTTTTAGTTGCAGCAACGATACCAATATATTGAACTGGATTTGGTACTTCATAAATATCGAATGTTACAGGACGTTTTGGATCAGCTAAAGTCATACCTGTAGCAACACTAGGAATCTTAGTAATAGCACCGATATCACCAGCACTTAATTTATCAACAGCAACTTGTTTTTTACCACAGAAATAGTATAAGTCTTTAACTTTTTCTACTTGACCATTAACTAAAATTTCTTTACCAGGAGCAATACTTCCTGAGAAAATTTTAAATAAGTTAATTGAACCTAAGAATGGGTCAACGATAGTTTTGAATACATATGCACTAAATGGTTCTTCATCATTAGTTAATACTTCTACTTCATTACCTTCTGGGTCAACACCTACCATAGGATTTAAATCAGCAGGGTTAGGTAAATAATCGATCATCATTTCAAGTAATGTATGAACACCGATGTTTTTAGCTGATGAACCTACTAAGATAGGAGCAATTTCACCATCTAAAACAGATTTTCTTAAAGCAGCATGAATTTCATCTCTAGTTAAATCTTCACCACCAAAGAATTTTTCTAATAATTCTTCACTAGTTTCAGCAACTAATTCGATGATTTCATTGTGTAATGACATGATTTTAATTTTCTTATCATCATAAATAACATCATCAACACATTCTTTTCCATTATATTTACGTGCTTTTAAGTCTACTACATTACAGAAACCGTCAAAGTTTTCTTCATGACCTGTAGGATAAGCAAAAAGTGTAGCAAATTTACCTAATTTTTCTTTAATGTCTTCTACTAATTTGTCAATTTTAATGTTTTCTTTATCCATTTTATTTAGATAAATGATACAAGGGATGTGACGTTTCTTTAAAGCTCTAAAGCAGTTTAATGTTCCTACTTCTACACCCTTAGAAGCATCTACTACTAAAATAGCTCCTTTAACAACACCTAATACATTTTCTACTTCAGTTGAAAGTTCTTCTGAACCAGGAACGTCAATAAAGTTAAATTTATATCCATTATAAAAAACTGGACATACTGCAGTGTTGAATGAACATCCTTTCTCAATTTCATAAGGTAAATAGTCAGAAACTGTGTTTCCTTTTTCTACCATACCTTTAGCGCTAAGAGCGCCTGTAGCCGCAAGTAAAGATTCAACCAATGAAGTTTTCCCACTACCTTGGTGTCCTAAAACAGCAATATTACGAATTACGTTTGTACTATATTCCATATTATCTCCTCCTAACGAAAAATACGTGTAAACGCTTTCCTTGAAACCATTATAACACAAAGATATTATTGTATCAAAACTTTTTTTCTTAAAATGAATAAAACGTGTTATACTTAATGTATATATATACAAAATAATATATATTAGGAGGTTAATATTTATATGAATAAAACAAATTTAAGAAAATACGCAGAATTAATTGTTAAAACAGGAGCAAATGTTCAAGAAGGACAAATGGTTGTAGTTTCTTCTCACGTTAATGATGCATACTTCACAAAATTAATTGTTGAAGAAGCTTATAAGGCTAAAGCAAGCGAAGTATTAGTAGACTGGCACTGTGATGAAATTAGTAAACTTACTTATGAGTACGCAAGTGTAGAAACATTAAAAGAATTACCAAATTGGATTGTAGAAAGATTAAAATATCGCGCAGAAAAATTACCAGCAATGATTCATATTGAATCTAGTGATCCAGATGCAATGGCAAGTATTGATCAAAACAAAGTAATGGAAGTAAGACGTGCTCATGGGCCTGTCTTAAAACCAATTAGAAAAGAAATGGAAAATAAATATCAATGGACTATTGCCGCTATCCCTGGTGAAGCTTGGGCTAAAAAAATCTTCCCAGAATTAAGTAAAAGAGAAGCAATGAATAAATTATGGGACGCAATTTTAAAATGCGCTAGAGTAAATGGTGACCCTGTAGAAAACTGGAAGGCACATAACGCTTATTTACTTGAAAAATGTACAAAATTAAATGATTTAAATATTGATAAATTAACTTATAAAAGTTCAAATGGAACTGACTTTACTGTAGGTTTAATTCCAGGCGTAATCTTTATGGGTGGTGGATCAAACACAGTAAATGGTGTTTATTATAACCCTAATATGCCAACTGAAGAATGTTTCATCTCTCCAAATAGACATACAGCAGAAGGTATTGTTTATTCAACAAAACCACTTTCTGTAATGGGAACTTTAGTAGATAACTTCGCATTCCGTTTTGAAGGTGGAAAAGTAGTTGAAGTATTAGCAAAAGATGAAAAACATAAAGCAATCTTAGAACAATTAGTATCTATTGATGAAGGTGCAAGACAATTAGGTGAAGTTGCATTAGTACCATTCAATTCTCCAGTAAATGAAACAGGTATTTTATTCTACAATACTTTATTTGATGAAAATGCATGCTGTCATTTAGCAATCGGTATGGGATTTGAAGATACTATTAAAGGATTTGAAACAATGACTCCTGAACAAATTAAAGCGTTCGATTTAAATGATTCAATGATCCATGTTGACTTCATGATTGGTTCAGCTGATTTAAGTATCGTAGCTACAACACGTGATGGTAAACAAGTACAAATCTTTGAAAACGGAACTTGGGCAATCTAATAAAAAATAGAATAAACAAAAATTAAAATTTTCATTTATTCTTTACGAGGTCTTTAGACCTCTTTTTCTTTTATTAATACTTTGGTATACTTTAAATGGTGATACATTTGAGTGATGCTTATATGATTTCTAATAATCTTTCTATTTCTACTATTAGAGCTATTGCTTTTAAATATCAATTACGTACTGCCACTAAAAAACAAATATTAAACTTTGTTAAAAAAGATGTCTATGACGAAAAAGTAACTCTTAAATGTTTGAAATGTGATTATGAGGAAACAGTACCCTGGGATATAGTTGATGAAACATGGGACAGAGAAGACTCTCCATATCCTATTTCCTATTGCCAAAGATGTGATAAGCCTCATTTTGTACCGATTGATATTTATAACCAAAAGAAAAAGAAATAAATAACTTTATATGCTCAACAGCCACTTAAGTGGCTTTTTCTGTTTAATTTGGTACAAATCTAGCAAATATACAATTTCGTATACTAAAACTAAGAGTTAATTTTCTTAGTTTTTTTATTTCTAATATTATAGTATAATAGTAACGAAGGAATGTTTATATTAAATCATTAGGGCATTTATATGACCCTGCAAAAATCTTTACAGCTAGACTGTTTATTAAGATCATTCCTTCACTATAGAGATAGTTAGCTAAGAGATACTTTGACTCTTAGCTTTTCTTTTTATGTAGGCATACATTTAAAGAAAGGTTTTGAAATAATGGGCGTATAACAATTTTGAGAACAATAAATTGTATCTCGTTTAGGAAATTGTCCGAATTTCAATTTAATATTTTAATCTGCTTAAATCTAATTGAGAGCATAGGCATCTCGTATAAAGCAAACGAAAATAGGTATAGATACTAAATTGAAATTAAAACCAACTTCAAAGAAATATATTGGAGGTAAGAAAGATGAAAGGATTTTGTATTTCCCTAGATGTATCAAAAGGGACAAGCTTCTATCAAGGATTTAAAGGTGTTGATGAACCAATAACTAAACCTAAAAAGATAGAACACAATTTAGAAGGTTTTAAAGAACTTCTAAATTTAAAAGAGAAAATAATAAAGGACTATAATGAAGAATGTATAGTTATATTTGAATCAACTGGTGTATACCATAAAGCTCTTCAAACGTATTTAGATGAACATAGTTTTAAGTATACAATTATATCTCCACTACTATCAGCTAAAGTACGAAAAAGTGATATTAGAGGTACTAAAACAGACGCCAAAGACTGTGCATCTATAGCTAAAGTATTTTATCTAAAAGAATTAAGAATATATTCTAAAACAGATGAAATATATGATGATTTGAAAGAAAAAAGCCGTTATTATGACTTTTTGGTTGATGAAATGAAGCGTTGGAAGATAGAATTCAGAAGAATACTAGATATTATTTATCCTGGTTTTGATAAAGTTTTTAATGATTTATACATTAATTACGTGCAAGAAATATTACTAGAATATCCTCATCCTGAAATAATAAGACATAAAAGATTAGACACTATAGCTAAGTTTATTGAAAAGCATACATGTCATAAGGAAGCATTTAGTTTAAAACAAGCTAAGGCATTAAAAGAATACGCTGAAAACTGTGCATCAGGATGTGGTAAGAAATCTTATTTAGTTAGTCAATTTAGTAATGTTATACATACATTAAATTCTCAAATGAAATATCTAGATTTTGTTTTAGATGAAATAGTTGAAATAGCAAAGAAACTTCCTAATTATGAAATTATTAAGAGTATTCCAGGAATAGCCGATAACTTGGCATCTAGAATATTAGCCGAAATCGGAGATATAGATAGATTTAATAATGCAAGTCAGTTAGTAGCATATGCTGGTATAGATCCAGCGATTTATCAATCAGGTCAAATGTCAGGATTACATTTAATGATATCTAAAAAAGGTAATAAGAAATTACGTTCATTATTATATTTAGCTGTGTCATGTATGATTAAAACAAATCGAGAAACAGAAATAGTGGATTTTTACAAAAAGAAAAAAGCTTCAGGCATGAAACCTAAAGCCGCCCTTGTAGCATCAATGAATAAAACACTGCGAATAATTCATTCATTATGCAA
>JBGVOE010000063.1:0-24410 GCA_045126355.1 Anaeroplasmataceae bacterium
CGTTGGGCCACGATTTCGCTATTGCTTCTTTTCACGCTCCATCACTGGTTTACGCTTTGCAAGTTGCTATCGAGTTCGCGACAAATACGCCTCTTAGGACTTTCACCTTAGATTTATGACATGCCCGTCATACATTAAAAAGGGGATGATTTCATCCCCAATTCTATTTGTATTCTTCTACTATCTTTCTCATATCTAGTGGTAATTCACATTTAACATAAACTCTTTCATTTTTAATTGGATGAATGAAGTCAACTTCATAAGAATGTAGAGCTTGTCTTTTTAATAAATTCGTATTTCCATTATATAAAGCATCACCTACTAATGGATGACCTTTATATGAGAAATGAACTCTTATTTGATGAGTTCGCCCTGTTTTAAGCTCAACAAGACATAAATTAAGATTTTTTCTTAATCTTTTTATAATTTTATAATGAGTTATTGCTTCTTTTCCAGTTGGCGATACTCTTTTTTTATTTGCGATATATCTATTTTCAGCAATTGGATAATTATAAATACCACTATCTTCTATAAATTTACCGCTTGCAATACATAAATATCTTCTAGTAAATGTATGATCTTTAATTTCTACACCTAATTTAGAAGCAGTTAAAATATCTTTAGCAAATACAACAATACCTGTTGTATCCATATCAATTCTATGTAAATATTTAACACTTATATTTTGATTAGTTTTATGATAGTAATTACTTACAATATTAACTAATGTTCCTAATTTTTCTTTACTATCTGGGTGTACTAACATATTAATAGGTTTATTAACAATTAATAAATTATCATCTTCATATAAAATATTTAATTTCTTATCTTCTGGTAAGAAATCAATTTCATCTTCATATTCTAATTCTAAAACATCTTTTAACATTAAGACTTTATTTTTATCAACACTATTTCCATTTAAAAAGAATTTTACTTTTTTTATCTTTTCTTTTCCTAAATGAAAATAATTTAGTACTTCTAAAATACTTTTATTATTAAAACGAGAATCTATTACTAATTTAACTTTGGCCATTTTCTTTTTCCTTTAATTCTTTCTTGCTAAATACACAACCACAGTAGTGTTGACGATATAAATTTAAGTCAATACTCATTTTAATTGAATTTTTATATCCTTCTTCTTTTTTAAAGTCTGAATATAAATATTTTACTTTACCACTAGAGGCTAACTCATAACCTATCTCATTAATCCATTTACTACTTTTATAAGGTGAAATAGATAGTGTTGTTGTATAATAGTCAAAGTTATTTTCTAAAGCATAATTATAAGTATTTTTCATACGTAACTTCATACATTTATAACAACGACTACTAAATTCACCTAAAGCTTCATCACCTTTAACAGCTTCATAAAAAGAAGCGGTAATATAAGGAGCTACAATTAATTTAACATTATCAAAATTATCAATAACTTTCTTTAATTCTTCTAATCTTTTATTAAATTCTTCTAGTGTATCAATATTAGAATTATCATAGTAAACGGTAATATCAAAATAGTTATTTAGTAGTGCAATAGTATGTGTTGAACAAGGTCCACAACAAGCATGAAGTAATAATGAAGGTCTATCCTTTAGTGTTTCTATAAAGTTTTTAAACTCTTTATAACTATTTAACATCCACATACCTCCTTAAAGACTCTTAAGAAGTTAAGGTGTGTGATTTTGTTAATATCATCATCTGTTAAACCAGCATTCTTAAATTCAGTTATTAACTTATCCATTTCACTAGCATTATCAACTTCAGTTGTTCTACCTATTCCATCAAAGTCAGTACCTAATGCTAAAGAATCAATTCCACCCACACTTATAATATGTAGAGCGTGTTTAACGATATCTTTAACATAAGTAATTTCAGCTTCTTCATTAATAAAATTAGTACAGAAATTTAGTCCTACTACTCCACCACGAGAGGCTAAAGCTTTGATCATTTCATCTGTTAGGTTTCTTACATGATTACATACGCTTCGAGCGTTCGAATGTGATGCGATGAAAGGTTTTGTTGTATTATTATATACATCCCAAAAACCTTTATCAGATAAATGAGATACATCAATAATCATACCTAATTTTTCCATTCTTTTAACAACATCAATTCCTAATGGAGTTAGGCCATCGGTGGTATTTGGTGTTTTAAAATCTGGTTTTTCATTAAGTTTAAAATTAGGATAACCAATACCATTATAAAAATTCCAGTTAAGACAAATCATTCTAACACCAAGTGAGTAAAAGTAATCAACGTTTGATAAAATACCATCAATTACTCCACCTTCTTCAATGCTTAAAATGGCGCTAAGTAAGCCTTTTTCCTTATTTTTTAAAATGTCATTATAATTTAAGGCGATATTAATATCTTCTTTATTTTTTTCTAACTCGCTATAAAATACTTCAATCATTTCACAACAAGTTTTAAAAGGATAATAATTATCTTTTAAGTAGACAAACATTGCAAATACTTGAGCAAGATAATTACCTTTTTTTAACTTATTAATATCAATTTGTAAATCATTACTTCTTAAACACTTATCTTTATTTTGATAAAGTGCCATTATAGTATCACAATGTAAATCTATTATTTCAAACATAATCTTCTCCTTATTCGATTACAAAATTATTTTCAGTATCTTTAGTAAAATGTTTATTGTAGTAAGCAGTTAAACCTTCTACCATCATCTTCATATCAGCTACTCCCGCTACTTCACTAGATGAATGCATTGCAAGTTGAGCTAGACCAATATCAATTGAATCTAATGAAACTTGAGATAAGCTTAAATGTCCTAAAGTTGAACCACCTCTAGTATCACTACGGTTTGCAAATACTTGCCATTTAACATTACTTTCATTTAAGATTGATGAAAAAATAGCAAAAGAGATAGCATCTGTTGTATAAGATAAATTAGCATTTGTTTTAATAACAATTCCTTCATTCATATATACACGATTTAATGGATCGCATAAAGATGGTTGATTTGGATGTGTTGCGTGTGCATTATCACAACTAACCATCATTGATTTAGCAATAGAAACTTTTAAATCTTCACTAGTTAAAGAAAGAGATGCATATACTCTTTGAAGTACATCTAATAAAAATGTAGATAATGCTCCTTGTTTAGAACCACTTCCAACTTCTTCATTGTCAAATGATGCGTATACATTAATTGATTTATTATTAGAACTATTTAGTAATGCTTGAAGTGATAAATAAGCACATTCTAAGTTATCAATTTGTGGTGCACCGATAAATTCATTATCTGCTCCAAATAAAAATCCTCTTTCACAGTTATAGATATATAATTCCATTGAAGCTACTTTTTCTAAATCAAGGCCACATTCTTTAGCAATTATTTCATTTAATTTCATGCCATTTTTACTTCCATATAACGCAACCATATCAACCGCAGGATTATATTTATATCCGTCATTAATACTACGGTTTTGATGAATTGCCACATTTGGAATTACACATAATGGTCGTTTAACATCAACTAATTTTGTGACAAATTTATTACCTTCTTTTAAAATAACTCTACCAGCTACACTTAAAGGTCTATCTAACCATGAAGAATAAATAGTACCTCCATATGTTTCTAAATGCATTCCAAGTGTTTTTGCGGCAGTTTCAACTGTATGATTTGGTTTAACTTTAAAAGTTGGTGAATCTGTATGAGATGCAGCAATATTAATACTTAAATCAGATAAATCAGTTGGTACTGTAAAAGCAATAATACTACTATCATTTTTACAAACGTAGTATTTACCACCTAAAGCAATATCCCAACACTTACTTTCTAATAATTTTACAAACCCTGCTTCTATTAATTTTTCTTCTAAACCCATAACCGCATGAAATGGTGTTTTAGCATTTTCAATAAACTTTAAAAATTTAGTACTATACATAAAAATCTCTCCTTTAAAAATATGTGCAATATGCTTTAAAACTTAAAACATTTCCACTATATCCAATAAATTTATTACTACTGTATTTTATATTTAAAACTTCATTTAATTTTACTTCATGAATAAAATTGATTTCAAAATGCTTACATACGCCTTCATAAATCAAAGCGTCTGCGTATTTTGTATTATTCATATGACCAATAAAGTCAATATCATTATGTCTAATTAAATAATCATAACTAAAATTTAAATCTTCTTCATCAAAAGATAATTTATCAAACTCTAAATAATTACCTTTATCTCTTACATCACATGGATATGTAAATACACTACTTCTACATATCTTTCTAGTATTTAAATCAATAATTATCCATTTACTAGTTGCAATTCCTATTAATTTATTAGTTAATTTATCATATATTTCAAAATCACGGTCAAAATCAATTCTACCAGGAGCAAGAGGTGTCGTTTCAATAATAATTTCTTGATAACAGTTAATCTCTTCATATAAATCATATTTAATTCTAGCTAAGACAAAGGCATATCCTTTTTCTTTTAAATCATGATATCCAATATTAAGTAAATTTGCATGTTCTCCAGCTACACTTTGTAAGATATCTAACATGCCACTTGGTTTTATTTTACGATTAAAACCACACATGTTATCAGTAACTTTAACTTCTACTTTATATCCCATAAATTTACCTCTTAAACATTCTAGTAGCATTAACAGCTATCTTCCAGCCTTCTACTAAATAATCACGTTTTTCTTTTTCCATAGTTGGCATAAATAATTTATCAACTTCATGTAGTTTTTCAATTTCTTTAATACTACTAAAGAACTTAGTATATAAACCAGCTAAATAACAAGCACCTAATGCAGTAGTTTCAAATTCACGTGGTCTAACTAATCTTCTTAAAGTTATATCTGATTCAAATTGAATTAAGAAGTTATTAATAGCCGCTCCACCATCTACACTTATTTCTGGTATCCTAACCTTAGCTTCTTTTTCCATAACCTCTAAGACATCTAAAGCTTCATATGCAATACCTTCTAAAGTAGCTCTTATTAAATGTTCTTTTGTAGTACCTCTAGATAAACCAAAGATAGCTCCTCTTGATTCATTATCCCAATAAGGTGTTCCCATACCAACAAAAGCAGGAACAAAATAAACACCCATTGTATCAGAAACTAACGTTGCCGCCTCTTCTGATTGAGCACTATTTGAGATTAATTTTAATCCATCTCGTAACCACTGAACTGCACTACCAGCGACAAATACACTACCTTCTAATGCATAACAAACTTCATCACCTATTTTATATGCGATTGTAGTTAATAAACCATTTTTAGAAAAAATCTTTTCATCTTTAGTATTCATTAACATAAAACAACCAGTACCATATGTTACTTTAGTACTACCTTTATTAAAAGCAATATGACCAAAAAGTGAGGATTGTTGATCTCCTATCATTGCGGTAATCGGAATATATATACCATCATACTCAAAATGACCAAATAGACTTGAAGAGTCCATTACCTCTGGTAACATATTTAAATTTATTCCAAATAAATCAAGTAATTCATTATCCCAAGTTAGTGTATTAATATTAAATAACATCGTTCTACTTGCGTTTGTATAGTCTGTTTTAAAACTAACACCTTTAGTTAGTCGGTATAATAGATAAGTATCAATTGTTCCGCATAATAATCTATTAGAATTTCTTAACGCATGATCTTTATCATAATTATCTAAAATCCATTTAATTTTAGAAGCACTAAAGTATGGATTAATAAATAAACCTGTTTTTTCATGAATCATATCAGTATAACCAGAATTAATTAAATCATTACAAATTCCTTCTGATTGACGTGATTGCCATACAATTGCAGGATAAATTGCCTCAACTGTTTCTTTATCCCAAACAACAACAGTTTCACGTTGATTAGTAATACCAATACTATCAATTTCATTAACATCAATTCTACTATCATTAATACAAGCTTTAATTACTTGTAAAACAGTTAAATATATTTCATCTGGATTATGTAAAACCCAACCAGATTTAGGTGTTATTTGTGTAAACTCCATTTGTTTAACACAAACTTTTCTTCCATTTTTATCAAACAAAATAGCTCTTGTCGATGTAGTTCCTTGGTCTATTGTTAAAATATACTTTTTCATATAAACACCACCAATAACTATAAAATTGTAAATAATAATGACGCTAGTGAGTAATAAATAATAATAGCTACAATATCATTGATTGTTGTAATAAATGGACCACTTGCCACAGCTGGGTCTACTTTAAGTTTTGATAAAACATAAGGAACAAATGCTCCTAAGAAAGCAGCAATAGACATACTAATAATTAAACTAATACTTACAGAAAGTGCAGTTTTTAAACTAGCTGCCATTCCTTCATTTCTTAGTAATAAGAATCCCATAACTAACCCAAAGGCAATAACTGCGATAATTAAACCATTTAAGAATCCTGTAATTAACTCTCTTTTAATAACCTTACCAATTTTCTTTTCATCATCATTAAGCTTACTAATTGTAACCGCTAGAGACTGTGTACCCGTATTACCGGCCATCCCTAAAATTAAAGATTGGAAGAAAACAACAGTTGTTAATTCTAAAATTACTTTTTCAAATGAAGAAGTTAAAAGTGAAACTAATAAACCAATAACTAATAAGAATGCAAGCCAAGGTAATCTTGCTAAAACAGATTTATAAATTGGTTCAGTAGTATCTTCAATTTCACTAATACCGGCTAACATGGCATAGTCTTCTTTATATTCTTCTTCTACTAATTCGATTAATGTTTCGTCATTTACAATACCAATTAGTAATCCTCTACGGTCTAGGACACCATAAGATTCTAATTCATAATCTAAAATGTCATGATCAATTTCATCAAGTAAAGAATAATCATATAAAGTTGGGTAATTTGTTTTAATAATATCTTCTAATAAATCAGTACTACGAGCACGAATAAGATCACGTAATGTTATAATACCAACATATTTACCAACCTCATCAGTAACATAAATAACATTGATATTTTCAACTTCATTAGCACTATTAATAACAGCTTTCATTGCTTGTTTAATAGTTAAATCAGCTTTAATTTCAATATAGTCAGTACTCATAATAGAACCCAACTCATTATCATCATAAGAATTAATTAAGTTAATATCTTCTAATGTTTCTGGTTCTACTAATTGATTGATTTCTAGAATATCTTCTTCATCTAATTCTTCTAATACTTCTGCAGCATCATTACTTTCCATGTTATCTAAGATATCAGCTACATCTTCATTTTCCATTAAGTCTAAGTAGCGTTCCTTTTCTTCGATATAAGTAATAATATCAGCTAAAAATTCACTAGGTAAAATATCATATAATCTTCTGATTTCTTCATCAGTTAATTCATCAAAACTATCCGCGATGTCACTTGCGTGGTACTGGCTTAATTCATCACTTAACACTTCATCATCTATTGTATTTTGAATTAAATTTAAAATTTCTAATATAAAGTCTCTCATAATACCAGTCCTTTCATTTTATTTATATTTATAAATAACCTCTATTTTATTATAGTTTCACTAAAAGACTAAGTCAACAAAATAAAAATTTGAGTTTCACCATTTTTTATTTCATACAATTTCAGCTTATTTTTTAGTAAAACTAAATTATGTTATATCATACACCCATAACCGTCCATAAATCGCATCTTCTTTTTTGTGGTTTTGGGTATAATATTTTCATTATTGCATCACTAAAAAAGATATTACTGTTTTAATACCATCACTAATTCTATATAACCAAAATTTAACTTCTCTTTTAAATGAGTCTTAGTTTTTCTTATTGATTTACCATAAGTTTTCATATTAACAACATTACTGAAAAATATAGCTATGCTTAATATTTTATTTAAAGTTTGAATTCTTTTATATCTTCTAACCATTACTTTTTCTGGTTTAAATTGTTGTTTTTGTATTTAAAATTTTCTTCAATTTTCCATCTTAACATATAATCTCTAACAACTTATAAAACGGCGTTTTGACCAGCAGCAATTCTATAAGTATTAAAGACATCACTAATATATTTCATCCATAATTCATTATCTGATAAATATTCTTCGTCTTTACTCTATCTTAATTCAAAAACCAAAATAATTGGTTGATTACAATTATCAACAGTAGTTATTTCATTGATTTGATAACCAAACTTTATCTTATGGTAGTCTGAACCATCTAAAACAAAACCTAAATTCTCAAAAATTAGTTTTTTCATCTTTTACAATATCACTTCTATCAACAAAATATAATTTCCTATTATTAATATATGGTTTAATTAATTCTGTATAATTGACATTTATGTCACTTTCGATTTTATCGAAAGTATCCTAATGTCTTTATAAACATTCCACACCTTTTTTGATATTACAATTTCTTGTGGAGCGAACTACATCAGATAAATTAATAGAATTATGAGTTAAAATTCCAGTGAACATATCACACATAAAATGTGTATTCACTTTTCTCAATCCATTAGTAATATTTTTAACAAAATCTGCAATATCATCTTTTAAATAATCGTTTAATGTGTTATAATTTCTCATGTAAAAAGACCTCGTGTATTAATTATTTTCGCAACTTTATTATACCATTTTTTAGGTCTTTTTTCACTATATTGAGGCATAAAATCCGAAGTATTTTACCTCGGATTTTTATTATCATATACCCCTAAATAATTTTTTTGGGAAACTCAAAAATAATTATTTTAAATATTTAAAAATATTTAATAAGCACTTATCGAATAACTAGAAAAAAACAACCCCGTAAAATCACGAGGTTGTCTAAACACAAAAATAATTATATTAACTAATATTCACTATTTTGTTGACCAAGTTTTAGATTGAACATCAAATAAGTTTGTACCGTCAGTTGGAACTTTTAAATCAGCTGTTTGTTGTGACTTGTTGTTCCAGTTATTTCCTGAAGTATTTGGTTTCATATAAACGAAAATAATATTAGAAATACCTTCTGGAATTAATACTTCATAAATACCATCACCATCAGAATCTTTCATATCAAACCATTGTTCTCCACCATCCCAAGTATAAACAGCATAGCGATCGTTTCCTTTTGTCCAAGCATCACCAGGTTTTAAATATAAAACTGTTCCTAAAGCATTAGTTGCTGCTTCTTCGGCTTCTGAAGCAGTCGCATAAGCTTGAGTAGATAAACCATAGAAATAATAATTTCCTTCTACAACAGTAATATCAGCAGTTTGAGAAGAACCATTATTAAAAATAATCATTAATCCATTTAAATCAGAAGCAGAAACTTCATATGAATACCATTTTTCACCAACTTCTGGTGCAGCTGTCATAGCAGCTCCTGGCCAAGAAGCAATTGGAGAAGTTGTCCAAGCATACGCATTAATAGTTCCCCAATCTTTTGAATTGTAATAGTAAACTGTAATAGTTGTAACTTTGTCAACTAACACTTCATTACATACTGTACAAGTTTGAGCACTAGCCCAAGATGCTTCAGCACCAGCTGTATGTCCTAAGGCTGCTACTTCTTTTTGTTCGACTAAAACTTCGTTACATACTGAGCAATGTTTTCCTTCTGTTAAACCACTATTTACACAATCAGCATCTACTGCAGAATCAATCACTTCAGTATGTCCTAAAGCTGCACTTCCTGGACGTTCAGAAGTTTCACCACATTCACAAGTACCAATTTCAACTCCAGCTTCTGTACATGTAGGAGCTGTTTTAGTTGTCCACACAAAAGTATGAGTATGTTCAGGTTGATTATCTGTATTTCCTTCATTTGATGAAGCGTTATCACTAGTTTGATCACCAATCTCATCATCAGAAGAACCTCCAAAATCAAAAGCGCATGAACCTAATGAAAAAACAGCTAAAACGCAAACCAATAAAAATAAAATTTTACTTTTCTTCATATATACCTCCTATAAATTTATTGTTTATTGTAAATTAATTATACAATAATTTAGAAAAAACGACAAGATAAATTAATAATTTTAAAATTTGAGTTTCCCCATTTTTTATTTCATACAATTTTGGCTTATTTTTTAGTTAAACTAAATTATGTTATATCTTACACCCATAACTGTCCATAAATCACGTATTCGTTTTTGTGGTTTTGGATATAATATTTTCATTATTGCATCACTAAAAAAAGATATTACTGTTTTAATACCATCACTAATTCTATATAACCAAAATTTAACTTCTCTTTTTAAATGAGTCGTAATTTTTCTTGTTGATTTACCATAAACTTTCATATTAACAACATTACTGAAAAACATAGCTATGGTTAATATTTTATTTAAAGTTTGAATTCTTTTATATCTTCTAACCATTACTTTTTCTAGTTTAAATTGTTGTTTTTTGTATTTAAAATTTTCTTCAATTTTCCATCTCATATATAATCTCTAACAACTTGTAAAACGGCGTTTTTACCAACAGCAATTCTAGAAGTAATTAAAACCACATACGCTTCATTTAATGTTTTTTCATCTAATGCATAACCTTTTACTATAATTAGTGAAAGTGGGACATCACTTAATTCCTTAACATCACTATTTTTAATTCTAATATTAAAAACACTAACTTTTAAATTATTATTTTTGCCATTAATTGTAGTGTTAAATTTATAGAATCCTTTATGTTTTTTAGCCAAATCTCAAATTGTTGTCTTCTTATCATCTACATATACTGTTCTGTTAAGATATTTAGCTCTAATATAAAATCACAGCCTAATTTAGCCATTTTTTCCATCAATATAGCTCCATCATATCCCCTATCACAGACAAATGTTCCATTTCCATAAGTATTAAATACTGTACTGATATGTTTTATCCATAATTCATTATCAAATAAATATTATTCGTCTTTACTCGATTTTAATTCAGAAACCAAACTAATTGATTGATTACAATTATCAATAGTAGTTATTTTATTGATTTGATAACCAAACTTTATCTTATGAGAGTCTGAACCATCTAAAACAAAACCTAAATTCTCAAAATTTTTTTTCATCTTTTACAATATCACTTCTATCAACAAAATATAATTTCCTACTATTAATATATGGTTAAATTAATTCTGTATAATTGACATTTATGACACTTTCGATTTTATCGAAAGTATCCAAATGTCTTTCTAAACGTTCCACACCTTTGTTGATATTACAATTTCTTGTGGAGCGAACTACATCAGATAAATTAATAGAATTATGAGTTAAAATTCCAGTGAACATATCACACATAAAATGTGTATCCACTTTTCCCAATCCATTAGTAATATTTTTAACAAAATCTGCAATATCATCTTTTAAATAATCGTTTAATATGTTATGATTTCTCATGTAAAAAGACCTCGGGTATTAATTATTTTCGCAACTTTATTATACCATTTTATAGGTCTTTTTTTACTATATTGAGGCATAAACCACTAAATAAATTTTAGGGAAACTCAAAAAAAAATAAAAAGAAACCATTGAAATTAATCAACAGTTTCTATAATTAATTTTATTTTTCTAACAAAAATAAACTTTTAAATTTTAATGAAAGTAAGAATGCGGATACTGCACAAACTATGATTGTAGGAATCATATAACCACCATTATAACCAATTGAATAAATTACACGTTCTAAAAATGGTTGTCCTTCAAATTCTGGCCAATATAATACACCTGATAAAAAGTGAATAAAATATTTAATAAATCCTGATAAGATTGTAGTTAATGTTATTAATAATGTTGAATTTACTTTTTTAAATAACGGCTTAACAAAGCCAACTAATCCAATCAACATATAACAGAAAACATAATCTAATCCAATTTGGAAAATACTGTTATACCAAGTATCAGATACAGTATAAAAACCATCTGTTAAGTCAAGTAGTCCAATAATAAGACCACAACATACTCCAGCTCCTACTCCTCTTCTTAAACTTATTATTACTACCGCTACTAGTGCGAAACTAATACTTCCACCAAATGGAAAGAATCCACTATAAAGTGAGGCTAATAAGTCTAAAACAAAGCCGATTGCGGCAAAAATTGCTATTTCTGCCATTGTAATAATTTTAATTTTGTTTTTCATTTAAGCTACTCCTTCGTTTTAATTAATAATAGTCTGCCTGAAGAATATGTAACATAACCAATACTATCAATTTCATTAGAAACACAAAGGCCACTTTGATGAGATAAATTATGGTTTATTAAATTGTATTTAAAACCACTTAAAGTTAGATTAGCCACATCCTCTAAGGCAAAAAAACTATAATATTTGTATTCATCCTTAGGAAGTTCTAATCCACTTCTACACTCCATAACCATAGTATTTTCATCAATTATTACTAAATTTTCAAATTCATATAAGAGTTTTAAATTTGCTACAAAGTGATCAATACGAGACCCACTTATTCCACCTAAAAGGTAAAGATTATCATACTCTTTAAACATTCTTAATGCATAAAAAGTATCTGTTTCATCTTTAATTGGATTTAATTTAATAACGTTTGTATAACTTTCTAATGTCCTTAATTCTTGCGCGCAAATAGAATCAAAATCACCAACAGCATAATCTAGTTTAACATTTGATAAATAAGCAACATATGCTCCTCTATCAATTCCTATAACTACACTATTTGTAAAATCATACTTAGTTAAATCAACGTTATTTCCAATTATAAAATAAACATCCATCTCAAATTTTCTCCTTTATAAAAAAATAAAAACTCTTCTAGAATAAGCAAAAAGAGTAGATGAAAAATAAATATTTTCCTACGCTAGCATTATCTAGATCAGGTTAAGGGTCGTTAACTAAATAACCTCTCAGCCAAAAAAGCTCCCCTGTTATGAATACATTTATATTATAAACTAAATTTTCAATATTTTCCACAAAAAGATTATATTTATTAAAAATTTGACCAAAATATTAACGAAACATTAATAATGTGTTAAAATAGTTATGGTGATTAGATATGATAAATTTCCCAATAAAAAAAGCTCCTTCATTAGTTAAAAATGAAAAAAATATTAAAAAAGCAAACCTTGGTATGTTATTAGAAGAAATGATAAATGACACTAATACATACTACTTAAATAAAGGAGTTGCGGTTATACACAAAAAACCAATACCAATTCAAATTGTAAAAGTAAATTATCCCTCACGTTGTGAGGCTATAATAACAGAGGCTTATTATAAGACTCCTTCTACTACTGACTATAATGGAGTCTACAGAGGAAAATATATTGACTTTGAAGCTAAAGAAACAAATAATCTTACTTCCTTTAGCCTAAACAATATACACGCTCATCAAGTAGAACATTTAAAACAAATTGTATCTCATGGTGGAATTGGCTTTTTAATTGTTTACTTTAAAAAACATGATGAAGTATTTCTTCTACCATATGAAGTCTTAGAAGGATATTGGGAAAAACGTAATATAGAACGTAAAAGTATTCCTTATGAAGTATTTAAGGAAAAAGGATATCTAATTAAAGTTAGTTATATTCCTAGACTAGATTATCTAAAGGTATTAGATGAAGTCTATTTTTAAAAAAATATTTTTAGTATTATTAATTTTAATGACTATTTTAAATACATTTATTAGTGTTTATATGATTATCTTATGGAATAATGTTAAGCTTGATGATTTAAGTAAACTATATCCCACAGCTAATACAACTATCTATGATAAAAATGGTAATTTAATAGCCAATTTATCAAACATCTATACTGATTATGCTCCATATGAAAGTATACCTGAAGTTTTAATAAACGCTTTTATAAGTATTGAAGATAGTCGTTTTTTTTCGCACCATGGACTTGATTATGAAGCAATCGCTAGAAGTATAGTAGCTAATATAAAAGATCAAGAATTTTCACAAGGTGCTTCTACTATTACTCAACAATTAATCAAAAATGTTTATTTATCAAATGAAAAAACAATTGAAAGAAAAATCAATGAAGCAATCCTATCTTTAAAATTAGAACACATCTTAAGTAAAGAAGATATATTAAGTAGTTATTTATCTAATGTTTTATTTGGCGGTAGAATTTACGGTGTTAAAATGGCAAGTAAATATTATTTTAATAAAGAATTAGCTGATATTACTTTAAAAGAAGCTTCAATGTTAGCTGGATTAGTTCAAATGCCAAACTACTATAATCCATTTACTAATTATGAAGCTGCCCAAAACAGGAGAAACATTGTATTAAAAGCAATGTTAAATGAAGGCTATATTGATGAAGAAACTTACGAAAATACAATTAATATCGAATTATCATCTTATTTAAACAAAGGACAAATAAATGAAAACATTGGAATTTATGCCTCATACATTGACTATGTTAGCTATGAAGCAATAACTAAATATAATATCGACTTCTACTCCTCTGATTTAAAAATACAAATAAATGTCGATAGCAATATTCAAAAAATGATATATCAAATTATGAATAATAACTACAATCATTTTAAAGATGAATATCTAAAATGTGGGATTGTTGTTTTAGATCCTAAAGCCGCAGAAATCTTAGCTATCTCAGGTACTAGAGAGGTTGGAATGAGAAACTTAAATTATGCAACCGAAGTCCTGCATCAACCCGCATCTACTATAAAACCAATTCTGTCATATGCTCCGGCTATCGAATATCTAAATTTTCAACCTCAAACACAAATTCTCGATGAACCATATAGATATCAAAATGGAATGTTGGTAAATAACTGGGATAATCGTTATTTAGGAAATATTAGCCTAAGATACGCACTAGCTAATAGTCGTAATGTTCCAGCTATAAAACTATATAACGAAGTCGGAAGTAAGCTTGCTTGGAAATTTGCGAGTAGTGTTGGATTAGAAAACAGAGATAACTATTCATATGAAGCAATGGCAATTGGAGGATTTAGTAAAGGATTTACGGTATTAGAAATGGCAAATGCATATTTAACATTTCCTAATATGGGTAAATATAAGAAAGCTAGTTCAATAAATAATATAAAAACAAATAATACTCTATATAAAAATGAAGATAAATTTCATCAAGTATTAAGTGAGGAGTCAGCCTTTTTAATTAATGATATCTTACATGACGTGCTAAAATATACAAATTATGATTTAAAAAATACATTTCTATCTAGTAAAACAGGTCAATCAAATTATGATTATAATACTAGAATGAAATATAATATTCCCGCTAACGCCACTAAAGATAGTTGGGTTATTGGATATACTCCCGATTTATTAGTAGCTGTATGGTGTGGTTATGAAGATATTAAGAAAGGTTTATATTTAACACCAAAAACTAAAGATATTCCACTTAATATCGTAAAAATGATTTTAGATGAATTTGCACCTGATAGTAAGGGTTATAAAGTACCAAATAATCTAAAAAGAATGAATGTTGAAGTCATTAACGGTCTTATATATCATGCAAACAACAATAAAAATAGTGTTAGTGATTATTTCTTTAAAGGATATACTCCCTTAAATAGAGATAACTTAGACTTAGATATAGTATAAATTACCAGCTAAAATATAATTAATTTTTTATATAATCCTACTAAGGAGTTGTTAAAATGAAAAAATTATACATTATATTAAATCTGGTTTTTTTATTTTTTATATCAGGTTGTGTTGATGATGAAGAAATAATTAAAGATATAATTAATGAAGAAATAATAGGTGAGGTATTAGATACTAAAAACAAAATATTTTTAAATGTTATAGATAAAGATAAAATGTATGTACCACTAGAAAAAGATGGCGAGGAAATCAAATGGGAATACGATTCAAAATATCTATCTTTAGAAGGTAATCAATTTGAAGTAAAAAAAGATGGGATAGTTATGTTAAGTGCGACTTATCAAAACAAAATCCATCTATATAGTATTACAATTAAAAATGATACTATTACTAATACAGTTCAATATGATTTAAAGTTTTATTATCAATTTATAAAAGATAGTAAAAAAATAGGTAAAAAAATTAAACCAAATAAAATTGTATTTCACAATACCGCAAATACCGCACCAGCTATTAACGAAATAAAATGGTTAAATAGTAAAGATAACACTTCTACTACATCATTTCACTTCGCTGTTGATGAAAGTGGAGTATATCAAGCAGTTCCAACTAATTACGCAACCTACCACGCAGGTGATTTTAATATAAATAATAGTTCAATCGGAATTGAGATAGCGGAATCAAAATTAGCCAATATAGAAGAAAAAGATAACGGAATCAAAAACGCAACACTATTAATCGTTCTTTTAATGAACTACTATGATATTGATATCGAAAATGTAATTACGCACTATGATTCAAGTGGTAAATACTGTCCTCATGATATCTTTGATAGATATGGCTTAGAAAATTTTTATAATGACATAAAAAAGCTAGTTTAAGACAAATTTACTAATTACACGATGAAAATCACCATCTGAAATAAACGGTAGTTGTAAGTGATAAATATTTAGTTCATGAACAAATAAAGCATCACCATTACCAATCAAACTACATCCGTTTGCTGAAGAAATTACCTCATACGATAAATCAGGATTAGCGGTTTTAAATAATAGTTTTGTCTTAGTATTTGATAAAATCGAACTATCAATACCATAGCTGCGATTAATCATTATTAAATGAATCCCAACCTTATAACCAAACTTTAAAAAATAAAGTGCTTTATTATGTAGATTATAGTTCTTCTTTCTAAGTTCATCTAAATTATTAATAATCACAAATATTGGTTTTACCTCTTCAATTTTTTTATTAATTAAAGTTTTATTTAAATTTAAATAATTATCAGTACCATATTCATTAATAATATTTAATCTTTTTTCTAGTTCAACAGTTAACTCATCAAAAATATCATCTAACCCCTCAACTTTTTTATTAACAGGATAAAATAAATTAGGTAAATATTTTAAATCTTCAAATTCATTATAAAAATCGCATAAAATCAAACCAAAATTATCCTTCATTCTAAATATAAGGGATATTACAAATGATTTGATAAAGGTTTTTATTCCACTGCCCATATCTCCTGTTATTAAAAAATTTTGATGGACTAAGGGTGAAAAATATAAAACCATATCATTAAGTTCAACACCGATGGGAATATCACTGCTTGTATTCATTAATAATAAATTTTTAATAGTTAACAGTTTCTTTATTTTATTAGGTGCTTCTATAATTAGGCGATTTGTATCTTTATAAAATAATTTTCTTCTATTAATTACCGAATCAACCTTAGCCTCAGTAATATTTAAAAAATTACCTACAAATAAATATCTTGTTTGAGTATAACCTATCATCATCTTTTTCTCGCTTATATACCCACCCATCTGATATATTAAGACAACTAATCTTTCAAATTCATCATTAGATATTCTTTTTTGTAATAAATCATTACTACTATCTGGAATATCAGTTAATATATTTAAATTAATAATAAATCCTCTACTTTTATTTTTTTCAATCTTATTAGGATAATTAATATTTTTAAAATAGCGATATATAAATAGTAGAATCTTCTTCCCTTTTTTAAATCCATAAGTAAATACATAAATAAATGATTTAAAACTAAGATTAGTCATAAATGAGATAGATAAAATCATAAATATAATCGCAAATATTAATGCTCCTACCTTATTAAATAATACAACAAAGATTTGAGCGGATATCGCACCAATAATTCCTCCACCATAACTAGAGATAAATTGATCTTTAAATAAAGAATCTTTATAAAGCTCCAAAGACGATGAGAGGATTGTTTGTGATTCGATATTATATAAATCAATAAAACTAATATGGACAATTAAAAAAAGCGAAAAAAGAAAAAGGAGAAAACCATTAAATCGGATAGATTTAAAGTCAAACCATTTTTCTTTTACTAATGCATATATACCTTGTCCTATTAGGTAAATAACAACGACAAAGTAAAAATCGCCAAATATTACCTTGAATAAATTTTTAAGTATCAAACCGACAGTTCCAAGTTCACTTAAAAGTACTAAACATAAAAGTATAGTAAGTGTACCTGTAATCTCGTAGAAAAAATCTTTCTTGGTGGTTTTTGGTATTTGTTTTTTCTCTTTTGCCATAAAATCTCACCATTACTCATTATAAAAATAACTAGACTAGAATCTTGTCATAAAATATTTATTTCATATTTTCATACATACTTTTAAGCGCATTTTTCTCTAATCTAGATACTTGTGCTTGACTAATTCCTAGTTCAATCGCTATTTCTGTTTGTGTTTTATTTTTAAAATAACGATCTAAGATAATCGCTTTTTCACGTGGTTGGAGTTGTTTGATAGCTTTTCTAATCATACTTTCTTTACTCCAGTTATCAATAATCTCTTCATCTGATGCGATTTGATCCATTAGTTCAATCACATCTCCGCCATTATCATAAATTGGAGCTGACATTGAAACAGTCTCTTGTAAGGCTTCGTATGCTAAAATTACATCAATTGGGTCTACTCCTAACTCCATCGCAATTTCATCAATTGTAGCTTCTCTTTCAAATTCTACTAAATATCTTTCTTTTATTGCCATTGACTTATAAGCAATATCTTTTAAGCTTCTACTAACTCTAATTAGGCCATTATCTCTTAGATATCTTTTTATTTCACCGATAATCATTGGCACTGCATATGTTGAAAATTTAACGTTATGACTTAAATCAAAATTATCAATAGCTTTCATCAACCCAATCGAACCAACCTGAAATAAATCATCTGCATTATCTCTTCTATTATTAAATTTTTTTATTACACTTAAGACTAATTTTAAATTACCAATAATCATTTTATTTCTTGCTTCTAGGTCACCATCTTTAATTCGTAATAAAAGTTCATTCATTTCTTTATTTGTTAATGTAGCTAATTTTGCTGTATTAACCCCTGTAATCTCTACTTTGTTCATCATAAACACCTCAAGTAAAGTTTTCACAAGTATTAATAATATATACAAAATTAGGAATAAATAATTTATTTAATCATTAACCTTTCTTCCATTTTTGTTTTTAATTTGTCGATAATTTTCTTTTCTAATCGAGATATATAAGATTGTGAGATACCTAAATAATCAGCCACTTCTTTTTGTGTCATCTCAGGTGTATTAAACAAACCAAACCTTAAAGTAATGATATTTTTTTCTCTAGGACTAAGTTTATTAACATACTCATACATGATCTTCATCTTCTCTTGTTTTATCGCTTTATCATATAATTCTTCATCATCTGTCCCTAAAATATCTGATAGTAATAACTCATTTCCATCAATATCAATATTTAGTGTTTCATCTAAAGAAATTTCAACTTTTGTCTTAGATATCTTTCTTAAAAACATCAATATTTCATTTTCAATACAACGTGATGCATAGGTTGCCAATTTAATTTTTTTATCTAATTTAAAAGTCTCAACACCTTTAATTAAACCCATTGAACCAATTGAAATTAAATCCTCTATTAAAACTTTTTTTGATTCAAATCTTTTAGCAATATAGACAACTAATCTTAAATTGTGTTCTATTAAGATGTTTCTTGCCTCAATACTATCTTCACTCTCAACTAGTTTTAATAACCGTTCTTCCTCAGCCTCACCTAATGGCGCTGGAAGAAAGATATTAGAATGCAAGTAATACAACCTATTCCTTCTTATTAACCATTTAAACATACCCATTCCTCCTACTTATTAAAAGTATATTTAAGTGTATATAAATAAATTGTCAAATATGCTATAAAGAGGCTAGATTACTTCCAATAATCGCTTCATAATCAATATCTAAAAAAATACAGTAACATTTAATTTCTGATTTTCCTATTTTAAGATTATTAATTAAATATACCTCTTCTAAAAGTACTTCACCTCCACTACTATAATTTAAATAATCATATGTTTTAATATCAAATTTATATTTTTTATTTAATATTATTACAGGATATCCTTTATAAAGTAGATTACATCCAGTATCATAAAAAGCATTTAATTTAACCTTTTTATTTCTAAAATAAAATTCTATTTTATATGTAATATCAATTTCTTTCCTTTTAAAAAAGAGATAAATTATGCCAACTAATAAAAGATAAATAATAAAAACAATTAAATATCCACTATTACCACTTATATTAATAGTCGTAACAAATCCACCTAATAAAAAATTTAGTATATAATAAACAATTGTTGATTTAAAAAATGTATATAAGTTAGTTTTAAAAGATAAAAAGATAAATACTAAAGGAATAAGATATTTAATAAAAAATAATTCGATATTATATACATATAAAAGAACATATATAAGATCAATTAATATTGTTAATAAAAATGTATTTTTAAGTTTTAAATAAAACACTTCACCAACTATTAAAATTGTAAATAAATGAATCATAATATTTACAAACAAAAAGACTTCTATATAAATTATCATAAATATTCACCATATGTATTTATAGCAAATATAATTCATCTTAAATGTTGAAAAAAAGGAATGTATTTAACATTCCCTTTAATTTTTAAGTTATTAATTTTTAATTAGCAAGTGGTTCAACTTTATTTAAATTAAACACAACTTTTTTGCTTAAATCAAATTTAGTAATATCTAAGACAGGAATCATAAATCCAGGTCTAAAATCTGATGTAAATTCAAATACTTTTTCTCTAATGAATGGAAATACCGTAGAAAATAATTCATTTATAACAGTTTGATCTGCCATAACTTCTAACCATTCTAAATCATTTATTTTATAACCTGATGAAAATACAAATACATTTACTTCGTCTGTAAAAGTTACAGTTACTTCTGTAATTAACTCATAAATATGATTTTCTTCATTATAAACTCCTTTTTGACTAAATAATGAAAATGAAGTAATTGGTTTATCTTTTACTCTACTATAGTTAGCTTTTAATAAACGATAACCTCTAAAATCATACTTTGGAAAATTTTGCATAATAAACTCCTCTTTCGTCTTTTAAACTATTTTTTGTATTTCTTTCTTAACCATTCAGGAAGATTTGAAGTAGATGATGTATGTTGAGGTTGAGTTTGTTTAGTCTCACGTATACCACTGAATGCAGTATTAATCTCTTCAATTCTTGGTGTTTCTTGTTGTGGTTTTGAACTTAATCCTCTATTAGTTATATGAACTTGATCCTTAGTATATGTCTCTTTAAATATTTCTGATGTTAAATCTTCAATACCTACGTTTTTAGCATTTAAGTCATATCCTGTAGCAATAACTGTTACAACCATTTCATCTTTTAATTGACGATTTAATGCAGTACCATAAATAATATTTAAGTTACCTGAACAAGAATGTCTAATTTCTTCAATACAAGCATTAGTTTCAAATAGTGTAATATTTTCACCACTTGTAATATTAACAATTGCGTCCGTTGCACCATCTAAAGAAATTTCTAATAACTTAGAATGAATTGCACGTCTTGCTGCTTCTACTGCACGGTGTTCCCCACTAGCAACACCAATACCCATTAAAGCAGTACCTTTATTTTGCATAACTGTTTTAACGTCAGCAAAGTCAACGTTAATTAAACCGTGGAATCCAATAATTTCAGCAATACCTTGAACACCTTGACGTAATACTGTATCAGCTTCACGGAAAGCTTCTAACATTGTAGTTGAACGATCAACAACACTTAATAGTTTTTCATTAGGAATAACAATTAAAGAGTCAACATATTTTTTAAGTTCATTTGCACCAGCTAAAGCTTTTTGCATACGAAGTTGACCTTCAAAGGCAAATGGTTTAGTAACAATGGCAAGTGTTAAGCATCCACATTCTTTCGCAATTCTTGCGATAACTGGAGCTGCACCTGTACCAGTTCCTCCACCTAATCCTGCTGTAATAAATACTAAATCTGTACCCATTAAATGTTCACGTAAATCTTCTTCAGATTCAATTGCGGCATTTCTTCCTACTTCAGGATCGGCTCCTGCACCTAAACCACGTGTTAAGCGTGCGCCAATTTGAATACGAATATCTGCTTTTGAATCTTTTAAATCTTGTGCGTCTGTATTAACAGCTACGA
Organism: Anaeroplasmataceae bacterium; assembly: GCA_045126355.1. GTDB lineage: Bacteria > Bacillota_I > Bacilli_A > Acholeplasmatales > Anaeroplasmataceae > CAZSIA01. The sequence continues at coordinate 22,035 of JBGVOE010000063.1, forward strand.
AAACAACACCTTTTACATCATTATCGATCATACGGTTAACAGCGTTTCCACCGCCTCCGCCGATACCAACAACTTTAATCATTGGCTTCTGATTAAAAGTTTCATTATCATCATAAATCATGATATAACACACTCCTTAACTTCTACTTATTGATTATACAATAAAACAAGTATAAAAGAAAGTGTCATTTTTATTTTTTTGGTTTTTTAAACATAAGTTTATATGATGGGAAATTAAGTAAAATAACTTCCTCTTTTAAAGTAACACCTTCCAAAATCAAAGCTCTTTTTTTTGCTAAAATAATTAGTTTATATATATCAGATGCTTTTGCTTTATTATAATTTACAATAAAATTGGCGTGTTTTTCACTAAATTTAGCTCCACCAATACTATAATCATCCAAATATATATCTTTTATAACTTCATAAGCACGCTTTTTTTCTAAATTTTTAAAAATAGAACCACAATTAGGATAATTAAGAGGATGACGATTTCTTCTTTTTTCTAAAATATTTTTATATATAAACATCACTTCTTTATCAGTAATAATTTTAAATGCTGCCTCTAAAACAATAATATTTTCCTCTTTTAATTCACTACTTCGATATGAAAAATACAAATCATTTATATCTTTTGTTACTTCTTTACCATCTTTAAGATATCTAACCCATAATAAATTATCACTAATATTCATCTTAAATGCTCCTGCATTCATAACTATCGCTCCACCGACTGTAGCTGGAATTCCAGCAAGATTAACTAGTGTTGATATTCCTCTTTCAATTAATTTTGCAATTACTATTCTTAAATCCATAAATGCACTAACTACAAAACAGTCATCAAAAAAGGCAATTTGTTTAACCAAATGTTTCCCATTTATAACTATGTTTTTGTATGTTTTATCACTAGCTACAATGTTACTCCCATTACCTAACATAAAGTATTTTTTACCTCTTTTTTGTAAATACTGGATAACTTTAATTAAGCTTTCTACAGAACTAGGATAATATAGTGAATTAATCTTTCCTCCAACTTTTATTGTTGTTAAATCACTAAATCTTTTATCACTAATAACTAACCCTAACTGATTTTTACTAATAAATTTATTTATTCTCATTTTCTTTCCACCTAGTGTTATTATGAATAAATATATTTTAAAATTTTATCAATATTTGCGTAACATTACAGTTTATTAATTAATTTTTTAATTCTTGTAATGCTATCTGTAACTACTATATCTTTTTGCTTTAATAAGATATTATTTCTTCTTTCTTGATTAAAAATTAAATCATAAATATTAGATAAATATTTTAAATCTTTAATATCATCTATAACTTCACATGCTCCCATACTTTTTATATAATTTGAGTTTAATACTTGATGATTTCCAACAACATTACCACTTGGAATTAAAATAAACACCACATTAGCTAAAAGTAATTCGGTAATAGTAGCGCCACCAGCACGTGATATGACTAACTTAAATTTATAAAGTATTGAAGATAATTCTTCTATTCTTTTAAATTTTCTTACATTATTATTAAAAGTAAAAGTGTCATAATAATGTACTCCTGTAATCACAAATATTTTCACATTTGGATATAAATTATTAAACTCATATGCCGCTTTTACTATTTCGAAAGCTCCATTAGACCCTCCCACAAATAATATAATAGGCTCATTTAAATAAAAAAAAGGATGATCAAATTTTGCTTCAAATACTTTTATTGGATTACCCGTTAATATACATTTTTTATGTTTTATTGTAGGAAATTGAACACCGATATAAGATACATAATTAGCTAAAAGTTTATTTGCTAATCCGATTGTTGTATTTGACTCTAATAATATTTTCTTACAATTTTTAAAAGATAATATTAAAGGAATACTTACAAATCCACCACTACTAATAATTGCTTTTATGTCATAATTTTTATAATTTTTTCTAATTATCTTTCTTTCCTTTAAAATCAAATAAAAAGTTAAGATATTTTTAAATATATTTTTTCTATAAAAAGGTTTAAGTTTCATTTTATGAAATTCTATATTATATTTTTTGCAAACTTCTTCTTCCATACTTCCTTCAAGACCAAAATAAATAAAATTATATTCATCCTTTAATTCTAAAATAATACCTAAAAGCGGACTAATATGTCCCATTGTTTTTCCACCTGTAACGAATATATACAAAAGTATCACCTCTTAAATATATGAAAAATAAAAATTAAAATACAAAATATATAATTTATTTACAAGTGTAAAATTATTGACATGTGTAAAATTATTGGTATAATTATTTACAAGTGTTAAAAAATACTTAAATATTTGGGGGAATATAATATGAGAAAAGAGGATATGCGTACAATACGTACAAA
>JBGVOE010000064.1:0-10841 GCA_045126355.1 Anaeroplasmataceae bacterium
GCAAAAGATGTATGGCGACGCTTATTAGTGTCAAAAGGAGAGATTCTTACTAAGCGATGAACACCTCTTTCACCCTTTAACATACCATATGCATTTTTACCACTTATTGTGATTGTAACACTTTTAATACCAGCTTCCTCACCTGCTAAATAATCAATTACCTTAAATTTGAAATTATGTTTTTGACAATATCTTTGATACATTCTAAAAAGCATATCAGCCCAGTCCATTGACTCAGTCCCACCTGCACCAGGATGAATTTCTAAAACAACATCATTATCATCATATTCACCATTTAAGATAACTTTTATTGTAGTCTCTTCAATTAATGTATTAAAGTTTAAGATTTCTTCTTCTAAAAGTTCTTTCATTTCTTCACTTTCATCTAAGGTATACATTTCATAAAGTTCTTTAATGTCATCATATCCTTTATTAACTTCACTAATAGTATTAACTTTTTCTTTAACAACATTTAATTCAGCTATAACTTTATTACTTTTTTTACTATCATCCCAAAATGAAGGTTCTAGTATTAATTCATTTAATTCTTTTAATTTCTTTTCTAACGAAACACTATCTAAGGCAAGATTTAGGTCGTTAACACTATTATGAAATTTTTCTAAGTACTTATTAATTTCGTATTTTTCCAAAATTTACACGCCCTTTCTTCATGCGAAAAAAAGCTCAAAAGAGCTTTTTGTTATCTTCTAGCACCACAGCAGTATTTATATTTTTTACCAGAACCACAGTAACAAGGTTCATTTGGTTTTAATTTTTTATTCGGATCAACTTTTGCAGGTTTTTTAGCTAAAGATTGATCTTCTGCTTGATTTGTTTGATATTGTTCTTGTTTTTCTTCACGTGGTTTTACTTCAATTTGAACTTTAACGTGAGCTAAGAACTTAGTAACATCTCTACCGATATTATCCATCATTTCTTCAAATCTTTCGAAACCTACTTGTTGATACATAATAAGTGGATTTTGTTGAGCATATGATTGTAATCTTACACTTTGACGTAATTCACTCATAGAGTCGATATGTTTAGTCCAGAATGTTGTTAAAACTTGTAATGTAACATGTTTAGTGAAATCATGCCACATTTTTGGATCTGGTAACACACGTTTCTTTTCTTCAAATAATTCTAGGCATCTACCATATACATAATCAACAAGTTCTTTTTCATCCATTGTCTTCATTTTTTCGATATCTAATGTATTAGGTGGATAAATAGGACCATTAAATGCATTTACAATTGCTTCATCGTCAATTTTATATTTATTACGTCCAACTTCTTCCATATGTTGGTAACATGTTTCTTCAACAAAGTTTTTAATTAATGAATGAACGATTTCAGTAACATCATCACGCATAATTACTTCACGACGTTGAGCATAGAATGTTTCTCTTTGTTTACGTAATACTTCATCATATTTTAAGACTGTTTTACGAGAGTCAAAGTTATTACCTTCAATACGTTTTTGAGCATTAGAAACAACTTTAGTAAACATTTTTGATTCAAGTGGTTCATTTACATTTCCACTACCTAATGTAACTAACATTTCAATACGGTTTTTAAATGTTTCTCCACCGAAACGCATTAATAATTCATCATCAGCACTTAAATAAAAGCGTGAGAATCCAGGGTCACCTTGACGACCTGAACGACCTCTTAATTGGTTATCGATACGACGTGATTCATGACGTTCTGTACCAATGATAGCTAAACCACCTAATTCTTTTACACCTTCACCTAATTTAATATCGGTACCACGACCAGCCATGTTTGTAGCAATTGTTACAGCACCAACTTGACCTGCGTTAGCAATAATTTCAGCTTCTCTTGAATGATTTTTAGCATTTAATACATCATGTTTAATTCCAGCTTTTTTAAGTAATTTAGAAATGATTTCACTTGTTTCAACAGCTACAGTACCAATTAAGATTGGTTGACCTGTTGCATGAATTTTCTTAATATCTTCTAACATGTAATTATATTTAGCGTCAATTGTAGCAAATAATAAATCTGGTCTATCATCACGAACAACTGGACGATTTGTAGGTACTTCTACAACGTACATGTTATAAATATTTCTAAATTCTTCTTCCTCAGTTTTAGCAGTACCTGTCATACCAGATAATTTAGCATACATTCTAAAGTAGTTTTGGTATGTAATAGTAGCTACTGTCACTGTTTCCTTTTTAATTTCAACGCCTTCTTTAGCTTCTACTGCTTGGTGAAGACCTTCAGACCATTGACGTCCTTTTAAAACACGACCTGTAAATTGGTCAATGATATTGATTTCGCCTTCTTCACTAACCATATATTGTTTATCGCGTTTAAAGATCATATTAGCTTTTAGGGCATTATCGATACGGTGAACTAAGTCAACATATCTTACATCGTATAAGTTATCGATATTAAAACGACGTTCAGCACGTGCAATACCACTTTCTGTTAAAGAAACAGTTTGTGCTTCAATATCAATTTCAAAATCTTCATCTACTAAAGATTTAACAAATTGGTCAGCAGCTACATATAAGTTACCATCATTTTTTTGACCACCACTGATAATAAGTGGAGTTCTAGCTTCATCGATTAAAATTGAGTCAACCTCATCGATAATTGCATATGATAATGGTCTTTGAACCATAGCTTCTTTTTTAAATACCATGTTATCACGTAAGTAGTCAAAACCTAATTCACTATGAGTACTATACATAATGTCACATAAGTAAGCTTCGCGTTTTTGATCACTAGTTAAATCACGTAAGTTTAAGCCTACTGTTAACCCTAAGAAACGGAATAAATCTCCAATTTCTCCATTTGCTTCACGGTCAGCAAGGTATTCGTTAACTGTAACGATATGTACACCATTACCACTTAGAGCATTTAAATAAGCAGGCATAACCGCAGTTAAAGTTTTACCTTCCCCTGTTTTCATTTCGGCAATATTACCACCATGAATTGCGATGGCACCACATACTTGCACATAAAAAGGACGCTTATTAGTTACACGTTCACTAGCTTCTCTTACAACCGCATATGCTTCTGGTAATAATTTATCTAGTGATTCACCATTTTTATAGCGTTCCTTAAATTCTACTGTTTTGTTTTGAAGTTGTTCGTCAGTTAACTTTCTGTATTCTTCTTCATAGCTCATAACAACATTAGCTATTTTCTTACATCTTTTTAATTCTTTAGTTCCTGCATCGAACATTTTTGATAAAAATCCCATTGTATAATCATCCTTTTACTATTTTTATTTTAAGATATATTAATATCTTACATCAACATGGCATTTTTATCAACAAAATCTTTTCTTTTATACAAAAAGAAAGCACCTATCACAGGGATAAGTGCTAATTAATAAACTATTTAGTTTCAATGTTTGCGTAATTTCCATCTTCACGCAAGTATATAATATTTGTTTTGTGAGTTTGTTTGTCTAAATAAACAAAGAAATCATGACCTAATAATTCCATTTGACTAATAGCTTCTTCTAAAGTCATTGGTTCTAATTCAATTTCTTTATTCTTTACAATTCTTTCAGCAGTCATTTCATGTTCTAGATTTTCCACATCTAATTCAACAGGAATTTGATGTTTAATTCCTTCTTTATCTAACTTAGATTTAACACGTGTTTTGTATTTACGAACTTGTTGTAGTAATTTATCAACTACTCTGTCAATTGCAGCGTATAAATCTTGTTCACTACACTCAGCTCTCATTGTTAAATTTTTCGTTGGAATTGTAATTTCAACCTTATGCATTTGTTTGTAAACTTTACAAACCACTAAAGCTCTTAAATTATTTTCTTCACCAAAAAAGTCATTTAATTTCTTTAGTTTCTTTTCCGCATACTCACGGTTGGCAACTGATGGTGTAAAACCATTCTTTCCAATTACTTCAATAATCATAAAATCCACTCCTTTTTTGTACTAAACATTCAGTACACCATTATTTTAACATATTTTTATTCCACTTGCAAGTAAACGGTTTCATAAATAGAAAAAAGCAAATTACAATAATGTAAGATGCTTCTTCTTAGATACAACACGACTAACTACTTATATTTTGTAGACGTTATGTGCTTGTAATCCTTTTTGCCCAACCATAAGTTCGAATTCAACTAATTGACCTTCAACTAATGTTTTAAAGCCTTCATCTTGGATGGCGCTGTAATGAACAAAGATATCGTCGTAATTTTCTTTTGTGATAAATCCATAACCTTTTTCATTGTTAAACCATTTTACTTTTCCAACTAACATAATATTACCCCTTTTATTTAAATATTTACTACACCTTCATTTTACGCCTAGTCAAGCCAATTTCAATGTTTTTCATACCAAAAAATTCGACATATTTTTCTAATTAAATAAAACATTTGTCAAAATAATAATATCCTTGTCAATAAGTGTCGAAATGTATTCAAAATCTAATAAAATTGATTCAGTTAAATAAAATTTATTAAACATAATAACTAATTTATTTTCATTATTTTTTATGATGTTTTGATAAATAATACTATACTCATTAAAGAAAACATCATAGTTAATTCTTCGATCTGAAGCAAATAAACTTACAATTTCTAATGTTTTATTATTTACAGGAATATAATTAAAATTAATTTCAATCGGATACTTCTTAATACATTCTAAGCATGTATAAAACTTTTTAGTTCTAAATAAATCTTTTAAAAATCTCGGTTCATTAAAATACGCACCACATATTAAACATTCCATAACACTCCTATAATTTATTTAATTTTTTTCTTAAATATTCTGGCAATTCTTCGATAAATTTATACTTAGAAACTCCTATTTTAGAGTATGATTTTTTAAGTGTTGTTTGGGCTACAAATGTATCAGCTTCTTTACATAATAATAAACCTATAGTATCATCATCACCCGTAGTTTTTTCTAGTTCATCCACCGCATTAACATAGAATACAAGTTGTCCAAAATCAGCTGGTTGAAATTTGCCAATTTTAACTTCTATAACCACATAAGCATGTATTTTAGTATGATACATAAGTAAATCTATATAAAATTCTTCTTCAGTTGGTGTTGTTAATTTATATTCCTTACCAACCAAAGAAAATCCTGGACCTAGTTCTTGTAAAAGTTTTAAAATATTTTCTATCATTTGATTTTTTAAATCTTTTTCACTCTTAATTTTATTTCTATCAAGAAAATCAAAAACATACGTATCTTTAAAAAGTTCATTTACTAACTCATCATTAGATGCATTTACAATTTCTGTAGTTGTTGGTTCAATTAAACTACGTTCATAAGCTCTTAAAGAAAATTGATTCATAACCATGGATCTAGTCCAACTATTTTTGTAAGTTTGATTAATATACCATATCATCTCTTCATGAGTTTTAGATTTTTGCATTATTTTTACAATACTTCCCCAAGGAATTTGCGAAACAAGTTGTTTCGTAATTTCTTCAAAAGTAAAATTGTTTGCTAATTGTGTCATATACTCAAGGTTTCTCTTTGAATATCCCTTACCATAATTCTTTAAATCATTAGCTAATTTTTCAATATATTTGTTTCCCCAAACTTTTCTTTCATTTATAATAGTTCCTATTTCATAATTATTAATAATCGCGGCACTATTAACAATAACCATAGCTTTGTTTTGATTTTGATTAATAGTGTTTTTGATTCTTTGTAATTCAATTAAATATTCTTTTTCAATAATTTCTACTTCTTTTTGCCTAACCACAATTTTCACCTCAACTATATAATTACTAGTTTGGTAAAAATTTCTAAATATAAATTACAAATTAAACAATTTTTAATAAAATCGAAAAAAAAAGAACCGATTATTCGGTTCAATTTAAATAGCTTCTCCTGTTGCGAACTTAGGATCGGATAACCCTAATTCATTAATAATTGAAGCAGGTAAGTTTAATTGTGATTCTAAATATTTTAAAGTATCTAGGTTTATTTTCTTACTAGCGTTTATATCTAAGATACTCACACCATCAGCGATTGCAACATAAAGTTTACCACGCATATATGCAAAATAAATACTTCCTTTAAATTTTGATTCTAATTCTAATAATTTTAATTGAATTTGTGGTGTTAATACATAAAATGCAGTTAAGGCATTAGATGTATATGTTTTAAACTTTTTATTAAAATCAATCGATTCAGTTTCTATTTTTTCTAAACCTCTAGAGTTTAATCCTAAATATGCATTTTCAACAACTTTTAATATTTGATTAAATTCACGTTTAAAATCAAAAATCATATATCTTCCTTGTGCGTATGTAACATAAGTAACTCTTCTATTACCTTTACTATCTGTTGTCACATGACGTTCTTGGAATGTAAAATCACACATTTCAAATTCAACATCATCATATGAAGCTTTTAAATAATCTTCTAAGAAATAGCGGTCAGGTCTAGCAAAGAATCCTGGTTGTAGTAATGATTCTAAATGAATTCCCGCTTTTGGATCATAGATAGAATCCGGATACATTTCTTTAACTAAATTTACTACAAATTTTTGTTTAAACTCTTTTGAAAGTTTACTTTTCATATTACTACTAATTCCAATAAAGATAAATCCGGCAATAACAAAAAGTACAAATATAGGTAGTTCAGTTAAAAGTACTAACAATAATCCTAAAACTATAAAAGCTATTCCAATAAACAAATAGATATTAGCTTTCTTACATACTTTTACTCGATACTCTTCAAACTCTTTTAATTTTTCTTCCATATCTTAACTCCATGTTAAAAAAGGGAATCTAAATCCCCTTTTAGAATTCGATTTTTACATCTTCTCTTTTTATTTCTTCTGCTTCAAAGAAATCACGTTTTGTTAAATGAGCAGCGTTGGCAACAATACTTGCAGGAAATACAATAATTGCTTGATTATATTTACTAACATTTGCATTATATAATCTACGTGCTGCTTGTAATTGTTCTTCAACATCTCTAATACTGTTTTGTAAACCAATAAATTGAGTATCAGCTTTTAAATTTGGATATTGTTCAGCGACAATATTGATTGATTTAATAGCTTCTGTTGTTTGAGCAGCAAATTCTTGTTTTTCCATTAATGTTGCTGCTGATCCAGGATTACGCATTGCAATGATTTTTGTTAATGTTTCTTCTTCATGTTTTGCATATCCTTTAACAGTAGCTACAACTTTTGTTAATAAGTCATAACGTTTTGTTAATGCAACATCAATTCCAGATAATGCTTCATCAATTTTTACACCCATTACTTTTAATTTATTAGATGTTGAAATCCACCATCCAATAATAATAACTACTAATACTGCTATAACGATAAGAATAATTTGCCAAGGTTCCATGATATTACCTCCTATACCTAATAAATTATACTTCTAATACATAAATATTATAATCTTATATTTTATTATATTCAAGAAATATTAGAAAAATCGCTAGGTAAGTAACTTTTCAAACATACAAATAAACAATATTTTTTTTATTCTCCAATTTTCTCAAAAATTAAATTTATTTCTTCGAAAACATCCATAACTTCTTTAAACTCTTGTTTTTCATCCGTATAAAGTAGTGTTTTATGTAACGACTCATAAATTTTAATTATTTTAGAATCAAAAGAGTTTTTCCATTCATTAAAATTATATGTTTCTTTTAAATTATATTGTTCATGAATTTTTCTCTTTTCAAAAAAAATCGAATCAGTATTTTTAGTTAATAAAATTAATTTTTTCAATTCTTCTTTATCCATTAAAAATGATTTTATTTCTGGTTGTCTATATAATTTTACAACATCATATATATGACGAACTTTTGTCTCTAAGGTTTTACATATTGCATGTCTTTTTACAGCAAATACTTTATCTAAAAAAGTTCTTTCAATATTTAAAACATTAAGTGTAACAGTCTCAAGCTCATACATTAATATTTCTTCTGTAAATTTTTTATCTTCTAAATATTCATGTATATAAGATTTAAAAGATTTCTTAGAAAAAGGTTCTGGACGAACACTGCACCCAATCTCTAATTTAACCTGATTCATTCTATTTTCAAGCCAAACATAAGAACTCTTATTTTTATTATTTCGTTCAGCATCTATTTTTAAAATGTTAAATCCTTCAGTTATAATTTCTTCAATCTTCTTTAATTCTCTATCATATTGTTTTTCAGTTAAATCATTTATAGGAATAAAAGTTAAATCTATATCTTCAGAAAATCGTTCAATAGAATTTGGATAACATTTGCTTAGAGATGTCCCACCTTTGAATACACAATAATCACAATATATACTTTTTTCAAGATTTTTTAACATCATCACTATATAATAATCTCTTTCAATCGCTTCTTCTGGTAGATGTTTATAAGATGCAACAATACTAATTAATTGTTTAAATTCATTTTTATAATTGTGCAATTTCATATATTTCCTCCATTGTAGGATGTTTATAAACAGATAAATCAGATAAATATTTATGTAGATTATTTTCTTTATCGAAGTAATTTAATATCTCTTGTAAAAAAGAAATAGTAGATTTTTTATAATTGATAGTTCTGATTACATCTTCAAAAGTTTTTTCATCATATTCTTCCGCAATCTCTTTAACAAAACTTATAAAGGCAGGATAATTAATATCTTCAATATTGTAAAAATCCTGTAGAACTTCTAACGCGTGTATCATTTTCTTTATTTCATTAGAAAAATAAATAGATACTCTTTTTATACATACATTCTTAATGTTTTTAGTTTGATTTTCTAATGAAGATGATATAACATTGATAGTTTTAGGTACTTGTGTAGTAAGATTTAGTGAATTATATAAACTATAACCTACTACTGTTCCGCTATTGTTAGATGTAAAAGTGTCAACTATTTCAGCAGTTGAAATTGGTACAATACCATATTTACTAACAAGCGGTAAATGATATATTCCTTTCGAAATTTTAATAAGTTCTCCACTTTTTTCCATTCTTTCTAGCGTCTTATAATAAGCCATCTCAGTTACTTTGCTATGTAATTTTTCACTAAACATCTCGCTCGCAAAAATTAATTCATTTGCATTATAACCTTGCAAAACTTCTTTTATATAATCATAACAATTCATTACTAACACCTACCATTCATTTAACACTTTTATATTATTACATATCTTAAAATTTGTCAAGTTTTTTTCTTTTTTACTAGAATTTTATTCTCAATTAAAAGGTGCAATAAAGCACCTAATTATTTATAAATATTTTTTTAAAATTTCTACCTTATCTAATCTTTCCCAAGGTAAGTCTAAATCAATTCTACCCATATGTCCGTATGCGGCAATTTGACGATAAATTGGACGTTTTAAATCTAGGCTAGTAATGATTCCTTTAGGTGTTAAGTTAAAGTTTTCTCTTACTGCTTTTACAATAATAGCTTCATCAACTTTACTTGTTCCAAATGTTTCTACTAAAACACTTGTTGGTTCAGCAACACCAATTGCATAAGATAATTGGATTTCACATTTTCTTGCTAGTCCACTTGCTACAATATTTTTAGCGATATAACGAGCCATATATGCAGCACTTCTATCTACTTTACTAGGGTCTTTTCCTGAGAATGCTCCTCCACCATGGCGAGAGTATCCACCGTATGTATCAACGATAATTTTTCTACCAGTTAAACCAGTATCTCCTTGAGGACCACCAATTACGAATCTTCCTGTTGGATTTACTAAATATTTAGTTTCACTATTTAATAAGTGAGCTGGAATAATAGGTAAGATTACATGTTCGTATAAATCTTTTTTGATTTGTTCTTGAGTAACACTATCAGAATGTTGAGTTGAAATTAAGATAGTATCAATACTTACTGGATTACCTTCTTCATCATATAAAACAGTAACTTGAGTTTTACCATCTGGTCTTAAATAATCAACCACTTTTTCTTTTCTGATATCAGCTAAACGTTTAGCTAATTTATGTGCTAATGTGATTGGAAGTGGCATAAGTTCCTCTGTTTCATCACATGCATAACCAAACATAATACCTTGGTCACCTGCACCTTGAGCTTTTTCTTCTAATTCATCAACACCCATAGCGATATCACCACTTTGAGGGTCAATTGCACTTAATACAGCTAAGTTTTCAGCATCAAAACCGAATTTACCACGAGTATATCCGATTTCTTCAACTGTATTTCTAACGATTTGTTGAACATTATATAATGCGTTTGTGCTGATTTCTCCACAAACCATTACTAAACCTGTTGTACAAATAGTTTCACACGCAACACGTGCATTTGGATCTTTTGATAAAATATCATCTAAAATCGCATCGGAGATTTGGTCAGCAATTTTATCTGGATGTCCTTCAGTAACACTTTCTGATGTAAATAAACGTCTTTCCATTATGCTTCTAATACCTCCTTGATTGCTTTTGCTAATTGGTCTGCACAGCTTGTATCTCTAGGACCACAAGTGTTTCCTCTTAATACTTCTTCGATTTCAACTAATGATTTACCTTCACATAAACGTGAGATAGCTTTTAAATTTCCGTTACATCCACCTACAAATGATAAGTTAAAGATTTTACCATCTTCATAATCAAATGATATTTCACGTGAACATACACCTTTTGTTTTATATACTTTTTTCATAATTTTCCTCCTTGTGTAAAATAAAAAGTCCTTATGAGAGAAGGACCTAGATTTTTCTCTCATTGTTGGTTAAACCCTCGTCATTAAGCACCTAATTTAATAGGTTGCTGCTGCTTCATTGGCGACTAACCTCCACAGCTCTTAATAAGATATTTTACATATTTATTAATTTTCCTCATATATATTACAATATATGACTTATCTTGTCAAGAAAAAAT
>JBGVOE010000065.1:0-83989 GCA_045126355.1 Anaeroplasmataceae bacterium
ATGTCTGAAATATTAGCACGTATCCTAAAATCACCAGCTACAGTATTTTTAATTCCAACAATTATTCCGTTTGTTCCAGGGGCAATGTTATTCTTTATGATGTATAACCTTATTAATGGTAATATGCAATTATTTTATGAAAACTTCTCTGGATTAGGACTTGCTAGTTTAGGTATTGCAGTCGGAATTATCCTTGCAAGTGTAATCTTCCAAATTATCTTTAAATTAATCACAAAAATTACTAATAAATTTTCTTATACAAAATAAGAAAAGTATGATAGAATTGTAAAAGGTGGTAAATTATGCAATTAACAGCATTAGTACATAGTGTAGAAGGAGACTCATTTTTTACTGTTATTAAAGATGGTAGAAAAGTATACTTTTACCTACAAAAAAATTTAGTTAAAAAATTTTATAAGTATTTAAATAAAGGTGCATATGTTGTTATTGATTACGAAGATGTGCCTGTAAAAAGAAAAAATGTTTGTGCTCATAAAATAAATCATTTTATAGCTATTAGTGTTCCTAAATATCGTTATAACCGTGTTGTATATTATGATTTAGAAGTTATAAGGGACGGGATTCGTGATTTAGTTAGTTCAATTAATCCTATCATGTTTATTGATTTTGAAATGAATATGCAAGATTATCAAGCTATTCCTAATTTCGAACAAGAAATCATTGAAACGGGTATGGTTTTAACTAATAAAGATGGAGCGATAATTAAGATTAAACATTGGTATATTAAACCAACTAAATTTCCTCGTATTACTAAGCGTGCGATGAAGTTTTTACATTATACTAATTATGAATTATCTAAAGCTATTTCTTTTAGACAATTTTATAAAGAGTTTGCTCAAATTGTTAAAGAATATAATCCTTATGTTATTGTATGGGGTAAATCAGATATTACACAACTTAAAAAGACATGTCAAATCAATAGTTGTCCTGATTTAAAATTACGTTTTGTGAATTTACTTCAACTTCACACAAACTACTATAACTTAAAAAACTCACCTGGTCTATTTAGTATGTGGGAGACATATACTAATAGTAAGTTACCAGAACAAAAACATAACTCGCTAGAAGATGCGTTGGTAACAAAAGATGTATTCTTTAAGTTTAAAGAAACAATTATAAAGTAGGGATAATTTGAATGTAACTATAATTGACTCAGGGTTAGGCGGTATTTCATTTTGTAGAAATGTTAGTAAAGAAATAAATTATTTAACTTTTGATTTATTGATTGATAAAGATGGATTTCCGTATGGAAATAAAGAGTTGTTATGGTTAAAGGAAAGACTTTTACATTTAGTAGAAGAAGCTAAAAGTGATACAGTAATTATTGCTTGTAACACTTTATCAAGCCTAATATTTTATTTTAATTTAGAATTTAGTAAAAGAGTAGTTGATGTTATTACACCAACTATTTATTTTTTATTAAGTCAAAATTTTAATAGTATTTGTATTTTAGCTACAAAAAACACGATAAAAATGAAAGCTTTTGATCTTTTAGTTGATAAAGATATTTATTATTTAGATGCTACTGATTTAATTAAAGACATTGAATATAATAATAATTATAGTGATAGTTTAAATGAGTTAATATCACAAATCCCCTCTTCGTGTGACTGTCTAGTATTAGGATGTACTCACTTAATAGTCCTTAAAGAAGAGTTTAGAAAAAAGATAAATATCTTTATTGTTAGTCAAGATGAACTTTTTATTAAGTTATTTAATATAGAAAAAACTAGTCAAAAAAATGACTAGTTATTTTTTTCTACAAATTTATTTTTAGTTGTTTTAAAGTGCTTTTTAAACCATCTATAAAAGTATTCATCACTTGAAAAACCGATTGTTTTAATTATTTCTTTTGTACTATATCCTTCATTTAATAATTCTTCAACTCTAATAATTCTAGCTTTTGTTAGGTCTTTTATAGGAGTTGTATTGAAATAACTTTTATATAATTCATTAAATCTTGAAAGAGAAAAGCCAATATTTTTAGCAATATTAGATACTTTTAATTGATCAGGATTTTGATATATAGCTAATCTTAATTCTTCAAATTTTTCTTTTTGAATATTACTAAATTTTTCAAAACTATATGATTTTCTATTATGATATTTTCGAGCTAAAGTAATAAATAATTCAATCATTAAAGCTTCGCATTTATAAATTCCGCCAAGCTTAAAATCATTTTTTTCTGTTTGGATTTGTTTGATTGTTTCATTTATAAATTTTGAATCTTTTGGATTAAATGGTGTGTTAAGTGGAAAGTCTATTTCGCAAAAAAAATCATCATCTAATAAGAAGAAGTCGATATAATCATGGTTTAAGCGATTGTCTTCTACATAAAATTTTTGTTTAGTGTTTGGTGTATATAAAATACATGTCCCAGGGGATGCAGTTATTTCTTTACCATCTATTTCAATTTTTATTTCTGATACGAAATGAAAAAAAATGTAACGATAACTTCCTTCTGGTCGATCTATTTTAAAAGGTGCACTTTCGATTGCGTTTGCTTCTAAATATTCTATTTTAAATATCATTTTTAACAGCTCCTTTTATCTAATTTTATTATACTGATTTTTTTATTTATTTCTACATAAAATATAAAAAAAGTCATAATCAAATTATAAAAAATCATTTAATTTTGACAAGTTTTGCTATATTTTTATGATTTTTTCTAGAAAACGTTTTCAAAATATAATAAAAAAAGTCATATTAATATGATAAAAAAACATTGTTAGCGATTTAATATTAGTTTAAAATTATTTTAGTATAAAAATAAATTTTATATATAAAGGAGAAGAATTTATGAAAAAATTATGTATGCTTTTTTTATTTTTAGTTTTATCGTTAGTCGTTATGGCTTGTGGTGATGATTCAGACGATAATATTGTTAACGAAGATGGTAAAGTAGTATTATCATTTTTTGGTTGGGGAAGTGCAGAAGAACAAGAAAACTTCCAACAATTAATTGATGCATTTAATGAAGAAAATGAAGATATCGAAGCAGTATATACTGGTACTGATTCAGGTTCTTATATGAATGATTTAAAAAATAAAGGAAAAAATTTACCAGATGTATTCTATATGCCTGATTATGAATTTATGCAATGGGCAGATTCTGGAAAACTTTTATCTTTAGATAGTTATGTTACTCAAGAAGAAATTGATTCTATGTGGGAACTTTCTACTGAAATGTATCGTTATGATAGAGATTCTTACACATTAGGTAAAGGTTCTTTATATGGGTTACCAAAAGACTTAGGTCCATATGCAATTGTTTATAATAAAGACTTATTAAAAGCAATCATTGATGAAAGAGGCTTAAATTTAGAATTACCTAATCCAGATGTTCCTATGACTTGGGATCAATTTGTTGAATACTTAAAAGCTATTACTGGTAATCATGATGGTAAGAAAATCTATGGTATTGGTTATTATGAATTAATGGCAGCTGTTTATTCAAATAATGCTGATTTTTTTGATGAAGCAGTTAAAACACAAACTATTACTGATAAGAATTTTATTGATGCAGTTCAATTTGTAGCTGACTTATCAATTAAACATAAAGTAGCTCCTACTGCAGATGAACAATCTTCTCAAAACTCATTCCAAAGATTTTTAAATCAAGGATGTGTATTTACATTTATGGGTCCATGGGATTGTAAACAATTCTGGAATGATTTACCATTTGAATTTGATTTAATGCCTACACCTGTTGGTCCTGCTGAAGGTGCTAAATCAACTTCATGGGTTGGTTCTGTTGCTTACTGTGTTTCTGCTAATACAAAGAAAAAGGAAGCAGCTGTTAAATTAGCTAAATTCTTAGCTTGTAGTGAAAAATCTAATATGATGAACTATCAATTAGGACAAGCTATTCCTAATATTAAAGAATTTGCTTTAAATCAATATATCCAAGGTGTTGGTTTAACTGGAAGACAATTAATGCCTACTAATCGTAAATTATTTGTTGATATCGTTCAAGGAAATCAATATGTTCAAGGTAAAAACCGTGTTAAATATTATTTATATGACAACACTTGTGTTGAAGATTTAGAAGATAACTTAGTAGTTGTATATCAAGGAAGTAAGACTGCTGAACAATTCTTAAAAGATTATGCAAAAGTATATCAATCTGCTTTAGATGAATCAAATGAATATTTAAATTAGTATTTTTATAGATTGGAGGACTAGGTATGTCCGTTACTTATACTAAAAAGAAGAAAAAGAAATTTAATAAAGAAAATTTAACTGGGATATTATTTATTTTAGTTCCTTTAATTGGATTTTTACTTTTTACTGCTTTATCTATGGGTGTTTCTATCTATTATAGTTTTACTGATTTTAATCCTGTTAGAGAAGAAACAAAATGGGTTTGGTTTGAAAATTATGAAAAGCTTTTTGCCGATCAAAAATTTTGGGAAGCTTGTTTTAATACAGTAATATTCTTAATTACGATTCCAATTGGAATGTTTATTGGTCTACTTTTAGCTACGTATTTGAAAAAATTAGCTCATGGATCTAAAGTTTTAAGATTAATTTATTACCTACCAGCTGTTTCATCAGCTGTAGCTATTAATATTATTTGGCGCTATATTTTCCAAATGGATTATGGAGTAATTAATAATATATTAGGAACTAATATTCCGTGGCTAGGAACTTCAAGTAAATGGTTAATAAAGATTGCGATTATTATTAAAAACATTTGGTCATCTATTGGTGGAACAATGTTATTATACTTAGCTGGTTTAAACTCTATTTCAGACTCTTATTATGAAGCAGCTGAAATGGATGGAGCTACACCAGTAGAACAATTTTTCTACATTACAATGCCACTTGTTAAACCAACTAGTTTCTATTTGATAATTACTGGTATTATCGGTGGATTACAATCATATACAGATTCTAAAGTTTTCGCTAATGGCTTACAGGGAGCTAGAACAATCGTTTACTATATTTGGCAATATGGTATTGATAAGTCTAAATATGGACTAGCTTCAGCAGCCTCTACAATATTGGGTATTGTAATTATGATTATTACATTTATTCAATTTAAGAAAACAAAAATGATTGAGTTATAGGAGGTATTTATGGAAAAAAATATTAAATATTCTTCTAGAAAAAGAAAACATTCAATTGGTTTTTATATAGCTACGGCTATTGTTATTTTTGGTGTTGTTACAATGGTATTCCCATACTTATGGATGTTTTTAACTTCATTTAAAACAACCACAGAAGCATGGGCAGACCCACCAACATTAATTCCTACAAAATGGTTAATTGATGCTTATGAAAGAATTTTATTAGATGAAAAATTTTATATGTCTATTGTTTATACATTAGTAATAGAAGTATCAGTTATTGTTGTTGGAACATTCTTTTCAACACTTGCCGCATTCTCATTTGCTAAAATTCGTTTTAAACATAAAAAGTTTTTATTGCTTTTAATGATGTCTTCAATGATGGTACCTTATGCAGCAGTAATGTTACCTCAATATCGAGTATTCCAAGAATTTGAGCTTACAGAGACATTGTGGCCATTAATTTTACCAGGTTTATTTGGTAATATTTCAATGATGTTTTTCTTAATTACATATATGAAGGGCGGAATTCCTGATGCACTTGTTGAATCTGCAAAGATTGATGGTGCTTCATATTTAACTATTTTCTTTAAAATAGGCCTACCTTTATCGAAGCCAGCGATTGCTGCTCAAGCGATTTTCTGGTTTGTAGGTATTTGGAATGACTTCTTTGGACCAAGTATTTATTTAACAAATCCGAAAGTCCAAACACTGCAAGTTTACTTAAATTCCCTTCTATCATCAAATGCTTCAGGAGTAGAATTACCAATCTTGATGGCAGGATCTGTTTTAGCCTCACTTCCGATGATTGTAATTTTCTTCTGTTTCCAAAATTTCTTTATAAACAGTATTGCTTTATCAGGAATGAAGGAGTAATTTATGAAAAATCCTCGTTTTCTTACAGTAGATGACAAACATATAGAAGTAGGAGATCCTTTTATTTTAAGATTTAATGGTAGGTATTATTTATACCCTTCAACTAGTGATGATGTTATGGGTGTTAGATGTTTTGTA
Source organism: Anaeroplasmataceae bacterium (assembly GCA_045126355.1). GTDB lineage: Bacteria > Bacillota_I > Bacilli_A > Acholeplasmatales > Anaeroplasmataceae > CAZSIA01. The sequence goes on from JBGVOE010000065.1 coordinate 6,108, forward strand.
AGCGATGATTTAATTAATTTTACTTGTTATGGTTTGGTTGCAGAAAGTCCTTTGTTAAAATATGCTTATGCACCTGAGGTTATCTATTATAATGGAGAATTTATTATGTGTACATCTCCAAGAGGTTGTGGTCATTACTTTTTAAAGAGTAATTCTCCTTTAGGACCATTTACCTTTATTACAGATAACTTAGCTAATATGATTGATGGAAGTTTTATTTTAGATAAAGAAAATAGGCTTCATTTTCTAAGGGCAGATCATAATGGTATTAGTTATTTAGATTTTGTTGATAATAAATTAATTAATCGTAAAGATATTTTGCCACAAATTGGTAATGCTTGGACAGAAGGACCAAGTATAACATATTTTAATAAATATTTTTACGCTACTTATTGTGGTAATGATGTCTTAAGTAGTAGTTATCGTATTTTTGCTGCTAGTAGTAAAAAAATTGATGCCGATTATCTTACACAATCATCGCCTCTACTGTTATCTACTAAAGAAGGATATAGTGGCCTAGGACATAATAGTGTTGTGCTAGGTCCCTCTATGGATGAATACTATGTTTGTTATCATAAACTTGATTGGCTTTCTAATAATAGAACTACAAGATATTTATGCTTAGACCGTCTTTATTTTAATAAAAGAGATTGTGCTTGTAATTATTCTAACTTTGATATTAGTGATCCTAAAAGAGCTGATTTTGAAGTTAGAGTTGATGAGAATAATACATTAAGCGTGGTTAATGATAAGTTATTAACTACTAATTCGACAAATAAATTTTTTACTGCCGAATTTAACTTTAAAGATAGTACAAAAGTAGTTTTAGGTTATATCGATGAAGATAATTATTATTTATTTGATATGAATAAAAATACAATTATTATTAGTAAGGTTATTAGTGGTATAAAGCAAAATATTTTAAAAAGAAATCTTAATTTTGATTTCTCATATTTTCATTCTTTAAGAGTTATTAATGATATTAAATGTGAAGTTTTAATAGATAACGTTTCACTATTTTATATTGAGGCTATCAGTGGTGGTAGAATTGGTTATTTTTATAAAGATAGTGGCTTATATTACACAGCTTATACTAATTCTACTTATACAAATAGCATGAGGAATTTAGCATTTGTTATTCCTGGTAAAATTGAAGCTAATTATACAAAGTTAGGCAATTTTACTGTTAAAAACAATTTTGATGAAGTAGATTCAATTTTAGTTAAAAATAATGATTTTGTTAAATATAGTGTTGTTGGAGAAAAGAGCAAAAAATACAAGCTTTTTGCAAGAATGAAAAATAATGACTGTTTAGTTAAGGTTTGTTCTAATAGTTGTTTTTTTGAAACAAATATTATTAAAAATGATTGTGAATATGAATATTCATTAAGATATTTAGGTGAGATTTTTCTAGATAGTAGTGATGAAATAAAACTGGAAGTACTTAAAGGAAAAATTGAATTTAAATATTTAATTATTACTGATGTTTTAGAAGAAGTAGCATTAAATAAAGATGATTTAAGAAAATCTGGTGAACTATATTTATTTAGTAAATACACTAATAAGATGGAACTTAAATTTAGATTAAGCAAAAAGAATAAAGAAAATTTATTTGGGCTTATTGTTAATTCTACTAATTATTCAGCTTGGCGCAGTAATAAAAAATTAAGTTACATGGGTTATTTTGTTGGTTTTGATAATGGTTTATTAGTTATTGATTACTGTATGTATAATAGAACTAGAATTTATGATAAACCATATAGAATTACTCCAGGTAAAAATTATAAATTAAGAGTAGAAGTTGTTGATAATATGATTTATGTTTATGTTAATGATAAATTAGAAATTAAAACTACTTTTAAATATGACCAAGGTCATGGTTTGTGTGGCGTTTATAAATGCCAACACGCTAAAGTTTTATTAATTGATTATAAGGATGGTGATGTTTATGAAAATTAAACGAATCTTATTATTACTTATTTCGTTTTTACTAGCTTCATGTTCTAGCACTGGAAACGCTAAAATTGAAGGTGTAGTTGATTTTGATCCTACGAAATCTCCAAGTGATAAACAATTTGATTTTGATGGAAATTATACTCCACCAGAACTATTGATTGATGGTGTTAAAGATGATAAAGAATGGTCTAGTGTCACTAGTAAGTTAACATTTGGTTCTACTAATCAAGCAACTATGATGGTATACCGAGGAGAAAGAGCACTGTTCTGTTTCTTTGAAGTAGTTGATAATGACATTCAAACAGTAGGTTTTAATAATGGTGATGATGTTACACATGGTGATTCAGTTGAAGTTTATTTTGACTTTAAGAATGACGCATCTAATAAACCTTTAACAGACGATATCCAAATCAACATTGGTGCTCATGGTAAAACACGTATTTTCGTTGGTGCTAATGGTGAATGGGGTTCATGGAACGGATTATTAGATTATGAAATTAAATTAAATGGAACATTAAATGATAATACAGATACTGATACTGGTTATACTGTTGAATTAATGATTCCTTACTCACAAGTTGGAATTGATAAAAATTCTGTCTTTGGTATAAGTGTAGGTCATGTAGCTAGAGGAAAAGATTCTACTAGTGAAACATTACAATACACTTGGGGTGGATTAACTTATAATGGATCTTTTGTTGACCCACAAGTACCAAAAGGATATGTTGTTTATATGGGTAATGAATTTTATTCAAGAGGTAATTTACCAGTTGGTTTAATTAATTTAAGTGGTATTGTCTATGATGAGCATAAAAAACCATTAAGTGGAGTTAAAGTTAGTATTGATAATAACGAAACAACTACTGATAGTAGTGGTAAATATGAATTTAATAATATTGATGGAAGTAGTGTTTCAGCTATTAATATTTCTAAAGATGGATATATTAGTTATACTAGAAATGTTACTAACGCTGATTTAAAAGTAGAAGGGAAAAATCCTAGTATCGATTTATGTTTAATTAGCCAAAACAGTAGTAAAAAAGTTACTATTAGTGGTTTAGTACAAAATCCTGTTGCCGGTTTAATCAAAGACGCATTGGTTAGCGTTAAAGATACGACAGTTAATTCTAATGATAGCGGTGAATTTAAGATTGAATGTAGTATTGATTATGCTATAGAAGTGGCTGTTAGTAAACAAGGATATAAAGATAGTGTAACTACTATTGATGTTATGGATTTAATTAATGGTACAGAATATAACGTTGGAACTTTAAGTGTATATTCTCCATCTTCATCATCAATTTTTGGTGGTGCTAGAGGTATTCCTAGTGCTGAGGTGGAAATTTTCCGTGGTTTTGAAGGAATTAATTTTGTATTTAAAACTACTGAAAAAATTGCCGGTGGCGATCACATTGAAGTCTTTATTGATACTGGTAGTTCATATAGCGGACGCGATACATCTGATTACCGTATTGACTTTAATGCAGTAGGAAGTATTGCAATTGTTAACTTTGGTAATGGTAATAATACTGATGTAGCTAAATCTAATATTACTAATACTTGTTATTATGATGGAACAACTTACTATATCAGCACAATGATTCCTTATGAATTCTTAGGTGTAGATAATAGCGATATAATTGGTGTGTCATTTGGTATGTGGAGTGAAAGACTTAAAGATTGGGATGGATGGGAATTTCCATATGATGGATTTAATAGTTATGTAGCTCCTGAATATACTGACCAATATTGCCGTATTGGTTTAGATAATGGATTATATCGTTCATCAAATAATACATCTACAGTTACAAGAATTAGCGGTAAAGTAGTTGATTCTAATAACAATCCAATTTTGAATGCGACAGTAAATGGTGTAGCTGTTTTAAGTGATGGAAGTTATTCTTTATATGTTTCAGCTACAAACGATCTTACAGTTACTGTTAGTGCGGCTGGTTACGGTACTAAGAGTATTAATATTAGTAGTAAAGAATTAGAAGCTAGTAACGTATATAAAGACTTTGTACTAGACTTATCAATTGCTACTATTAGTGGTACATGTAATGTTGAGGGCGCTAAAGTTTATTTAGAAAGTGATCCAAGTATCTTCACTTATGTTTTGGATGGAAAATATGAACTAAATGTTCCTACTACATCTAACGCATTTGTTATTTTTGAAGCTACAGGATATAAAAATAGTCGTGTTGGTATTGGTGTAGCTGCCTTAATTCAAAGCGCTAATACAAATACGCCAATTGTTAGAAATATAACTATGAGTGGAAATTAGGAGGAAATTAATATGAAGAAAATAATTTTATTATTAATCGTGTTTGTAAATTTATTTTCATTAGTTGCTTGTAATTCTACTGATACAGGAAGTAATATTCCTACTAATAAAGTTGAATTAGAAGAACTTGTTGAACCTAATTTCTACACAAATAAATTTGATGAAGAAAAAATACCAAGTCAGTGGAGTGCATATGGTGTAGGTGACCCATTTGTATACCGCTTTAATGGTAGATATTATTTATATTGTTCAACTAAAAACTTTGAAATGGGAGTTAGAGGTTGGGTAAGTGATGACTTAATTCATTATGAACCTATTACAGGTGAAGGCTTATCTTATGGATATGTAAGTAATGATCCTTGTACTGTTGGTGCCTATGCTCCAGAAGTTATTTATATCGATGGATATTTCTATATGATTCAATCTCAAAGTGGAAATGGACATTATATTTTAAGAAGTGAAAAACCTGAAGGACCATTTGTTAAATATATTGACAATTTTGGTGAATCAATTGACGGATCATTTTTCGTTGATGATGATGAACAACTTTATATGTTAAGAGCTTCTAATACTGGTATTAGATTAATTAAGATGAATGATGATTTAACTATTGATTCATCAAGAACATTAGATAATACTGTTTTAGGTGGATGGACAGAAGGTCCTTATCTGCTTAAAAAAGATGGAATTTATTATTTATCTTATACAGGAAATCATGTAACAAGTGAAGGTTACCGAATTGCTTATTCATATTCATATAAAGAGTTATTTAAACGTGACGCTTTCACTGAAGGTGATACAATTGTTCTTAATACTGATGATGATTACAAAGGGTTAGGACATTCTTCAACAGTTTTAGGACCAGATTTAGACTCTTATTATTTAGCTTATCATAACTTAAATTCTTCAGGTGGACCTGATAGAAGTAATAATATTGCAAGAATCAGTTTCTCTGGTACTGAAATGATTGTAGAACACGCACAACTACATAACAATATTATGCCTAATATGCCAGAATTTAGAGTTAGTGATGAAACTGGATTAGAAGCTGATGGTAATGGATTCTTATTATCTAATAAAGCTACTAGCAATACTTATACTGCTGAATTTAACTTTATTGGTAATAATACTAAGATGATTGTTTCTTACTTAGATTCAGCTAATTATCATTATATTAATATAGATAGTGATACATTATCACTTCATCAAGTAGAAGGCGGAAAAGATAATGTAGTAAAATCTGTTACTTTTAATAAAAATTATGATTATAGTAAGCTTCATACAATTAGATTTGCTTATAAAGATTCTAAAGTAAGTATTTTCTTTGATAATATGAACAAGCTTACACTTGAAAACCATAAAATGGAAAGTGGTAAAATTGGTTATGTTGATAGTAGTGATTTAACTATTTGTTATACAACATTCTCTAATGTTGCTCATGGATCTAGTGATAATCTAGCAATTCATCAAAATAGAGTATTAGCTTCTAATTACTATGCTTCATCTTTTACTAAATCTAGTCTTATTTTAAATGAAATGACTGAAGATGAAGAAGAAACTTATAATGGTAAAGAACATTCATATGACTTAAATTTAAAAGCATATGGTGATAGTGCTACATATAAGATTTATGTTGAAAAAGATGGTCGATACGGAATCGATATGACACTTAAAAAACAATATGGCGGTAAAAAAGTTATCTTACAAGTAGATGATAACTCTCCTGTAAGAATGACAGTTCCTAGCGCTAATGATTGTTATGGTGTTTATTATAATGCGACTATTGGTGAATTAGATTTAACTAAAGGAGCGCACTATTTAACAGTTATTTGTGAAGAAGAAATTCGTTTCCATGATATCTCTTATTATTTATCTAGTGACTCTCATCCTGAATTTAATCACGATTTAGCATATTATGTTGATAAAGGCGCAAGATATGTTAACTCTTGGAAGATAAGAGATGAAGGTCATTATGCATTAGCAGGAAATAGAAACTTATTATATTTTGGTGATGAAACTTTAACTAACTATACTGTTGAAGTTGATATTGAACTTGTTGGTGATACACAAGCTTCATCTTGTGGTGTTATTTTAAGAGCTGATAATCCAGCCTTTGCATCTGTAGATAATGTATCATCAATTCAAGGATATTATGTTGGATTTAACAATTCAAAAGTGTTTATTACTAAATGTGATTATAACAATTCTCAAACTGATATTGTAGCGGATGCTTATAAGTCTGAATCAAATATTATGCATCATTTAAAAGTTACGATTGATGGTAATATGATAACTTTAGATTTTGATAATGGTAATGTTACATTAAGTTTTGTTGATGATTTAGGATTTACACACGGTTCATTTGGTCTATATACAGATGGAGCTGCAGCGATTTATCGCAATATTAAAATTTATCATGAATAAAGGTAAGGAGGAGTAAAAAAATGAAAAAATTAATGTTTGTTTTATCTGCTTTATGCTTATTAGTTTTGGCTGCATGTGGCGAAAGTGCTCATGAACATAGTTTAAGCGATTGGCAAAGCGACGCAACTAACCACTGGAAAAGTTGTAGTGGTTGTAGTGAGTTATTAGAAAAAGCTGGACATACTTTTGGAGATTGGGAAGTAGTTTTAGAAGCTACTGAAGCTAGTGTTGGAAGTAAAGAACGCGTTTGTAGTGTATGTAGTTATAAAGAAGTAGCTGAAATTGAAAAATTAACTCATACACATAAACCTTCTGACTGGTTAAATGATAGCGAAAATCATTGGAAGAGTTGTAGTGGATGTAGTGATTTAATTGATAAGAGTGCTCATACATTTGATGAAGGTGTTGAAGAAAGTATCGTTACTACAGAAGCTGGTACTGTTAAATATACTTGTACTACTTGTGGTTATGAAATGATAGCTGAAGTAACTGCGTTTACTCAAGTCGGTAAATTAGCTAGTAAAGATTGGGCTAATTATGAAGAATTTAGTATGTATGTAAAAAGAGATGCTAGTAGTGTTATTGTTAGATTAGTTTCTAATAATAATGTATTTACATCTAGTGATAGAAATTCTGAGTTAGAATTATACTTTGTATCTGGTGATAATTTAGCGACTCGTGAAGGTAATGAAGGAGTTACTAAAATTGTAGTTAAATCAAATAAAGAATTTAGCGTTTCTAACTTTGGAAATAAAACTGTTAATTCTAGCGATGTTAAAGTAGTTGTTAAAGATGGCGCTCAAAGTGTTGTTGATGTTACTATTAGTAATGACTTATTAGGTATTACTGCTGATTCAATCTTTGGTTTAACATGTGGATTATGGTCAAATGTTGATAATGACTGGGCACCAATGTTAGCTTTAAATACAACAAATTTAGCTTCTGTTGAAGACTTAACTAAATATGTACGTTGTGATAAAGATGGTGTTTGTTTCGAATGTATTATTAATGATTATCCAGAAAACATTCCAACTCCTGACTATAATAAAGAAGAATTAATTGCTGATTATCCATATGGTGTAGCTGACCCTATTAATGTAGCTGACCCTAATGGTGATGATATCTATTTAAAAGTTAGTAAAGAAGCTGATGGATTCTTATTTGAAATGATTGGTTTTGGTTCATTTAATGATAATGAATATGTTAAATTAGTTCTTCATACTTCTGATTCAGATGGTAATGGATGGGCTCTTCAAGCAAGTGATATTTCATTCTTAGTAAGTAAAACTGATGCAGTTAAGAAAACAAATATTACAGATTTCTGGGCATTTAAATTATTTGCTGATAGTGAGACTAAAGCTAATAACACTCCAAGTTATGAATTAAAAGAGCAAGGTTATTTCACTTTAAGTTTTAAAGTAGATTTCACTGAAATTCCTAATTATACTGAAAGTTGTGAAGTTTCATTTATTATGCTTGAATTCTGGAATGGTAATGTTTATAATGCTGCTCCATGGAATTCTGCAATGACTAAATATGGTGTAGGTGTTGGTGATGCTGCTGCACAATCTTCTTATCAAGTGATTCAAGAAAAAGTGATTAGCGTTGATAAAGAAGCTTTATTAGCTGATTATAAATATCAATTCTCAACTAATTATTATGCTAATATCGAAAGAGGAGAATATTCAGTAGTATTAAATTTAATCTCATTTAATCATTTTAATAGTAGTGATTTCATTCGTTTCATTGTTGATACAGATGGTAATCCAGTTACAGGTGTTTGGGTAATTGATCCAAGTGATGTTGGACTTGTAATTTGTAAGGATGTATGTTACTTAGAAACAGGAAAATCAAGTTTCTGGGATGGAGAAGCTAATAAATTCCATGGTACTAATACTACATTAAATACTCCAGAATACACTGAATATGCTGAATACTGGACATTAAAAATTGAAATTGATTATTCTGAATTAGGATTAAATGTTAATAAAGATTCTAAATTAGCTGGTTTATTAATTCAATTTAACCCAACTATTCAAAATCATGGTTTCAATTTCAATGGTTACATTCCTCAAGATGTAGCTTTACAAAATAATTACTTTCAATTTTAATTAAATATTATATATAATAATATATAGATAATAGTGTTATGGGGATTTTTGATTAAATCCCCATAATATTAACTTTTAAGGGGCTGATTTTTTATGAAAAATGAATCAATGGTTGGTAGAAGACTTTATGCATGGATGATTGATGCTTTGATACTTTTTGTTTTAGTTTTTGTTTTTGATTGGTTAGTATCTACACCTTTAATGAATAATGTAACTGAAATATTAGAAGTAAAAGCAGAGTACATAAAGTTAGCTAAAGATTATGAAGTTATTCAAGATGAGTATGGAATTTATTATTATGATAGCGAAAATAATCGAATTTATAATAATGAAGTAACAGAAGAAGTTAAGAATAAATTTTTAACTGATCAAAGAATTTTAGATTTAAATGATAGATTAGTTGAAAAACAAAATTATATAATTCTTAATTTCATAATTAAAATAGCTATTTCTTTATTTTTAGCTTCTATTATAATTTATATAATTATTCCACTATCTTTATCTAAGGGTAGAACATTAGGTAAATTAGCCGCGAAGTTATATGTTGTAAACGATGATAGTAGTTATGCAAAATGGTATAAGATTTTAATTAGATATATTTTAAATATTATTTTTAATGTTTATTTAGCTTTAGCTTCTTTAGGTATAATTCCGCTTATAAGTTTAATTGTTAGTATTAATCAAAAACAAAATAAAGCCTTACCTGATTTAATATGTAAGACAATTGTTGTTGATAGTCGTTTTCATTAAAAAAATATAAAAATAAATATTGATATTTAGATAAAAAAATATATAATTATTAGGAAAGCAATGAAAAGAAATAGTATTAAGTTTTATTTTTCTAAGCGAGTTACCGATGGTGTGAGGGTAATAAAAATAGATTTAAGAACGCGTCTTGGAGCAGCATTTTTGAAAGTTGAGTAGAAAATGACGGGAAGCCCGTTACAGCTATAAGTATTTATGTACTTTAAAAGGTTATTACTGTGAAGTAATAATGAACTAAGGTGGCACCACGTTAATTACGTCCTTAGGCGAAATATAATCGCCAAGGGCTTTTTTTATTGTCCTGGTGAAGAAGGGATTGATTAGATGAAAAAAATAATTTTATTATTACTAGTTGTGTTATCTTTATTTTCTTTAACATCTTGTGATACTAAAGACGATAAATTAGTCGTTTATACAGAAGCAGGATTTAAGCCATTTGAATATGAAAGTAATGATGGTATAAGTGGTGTAGACGTAGATATCATGATGATGGTAGGGAAAAAACTTAATAAAGAAGTAGTTTTTGAAAACGTATCATTTGATATTATTGTTGATGAAGTTTCTAAGGGAACTTTAGCTAATGTAGGAGCTGCAGGGTTATCAATTACTGATGAAAGAAAAGAAAAAGTTGATTTCTCTCAAGTTTATTATCAAGCAAATTTATTTGTAATTTATAATAAAGCAAGTGGCATTAATTCTAAGGTTATGACAACTGATGAAGAAGGAGTTTATTGGTCTAGTTTAGTATCTAATAAAGGTGTGGGTGTTCAATCAGGAACAACAGCTGACTTTTTCTTAACTGATGAAATCGAATTAGAAGGTGGAAGTTTATATAATACTAATACTAAAAAACATGATTTCGATTCATTAGATGCCGCTATAATGGATATTGGATTAAATATTGATTATGTAATTATTGATGAATTACCTGCTAAAAAGTTAGTTGAATCAAATTCTAAATTAGCATGCCTTCCTCTTTACTTTGAAGGTGATGGGATAGATATAAAAAGTTATGACGAATACGCAATTGCGGTTACTAAAGGAAAGACAGAATTACTTGATGCAATTAATAGTGTCTTAGATGAATTGTTAGTTAAAGATAGTGAAGGTAATACAGAAATCGATAAATTAGTAGCTAAACATTTAGGTGTTAAAACTGAAGAAGTATATGAGTATAATTTATTTGAAGCGATTTGGAAAGTTATCTCAACTCCTAAATATTTATCTTATTTATTTACTGGATTTACAAACACTTTATTGCTTACTATCTTAGCGGCAATAATTGGCTTAGTTATCGGATTTGTTGTGGCAATAACAAAGATATTTTCTATTGATAATAAGTACTTAAAAGTACCTGCAGTTATTTGTGATATTTATACGACAGTTGTTCGTGGAACACCTGTTGCCTTACAATTATTTATTATGGTATTTGCCCTTTTAGCAATTCCAGGTTTTAAAGTTGCGGCTGTAATTTTAACATTCGGTATTAACTCTGGTGCGTATGTTTCTGAAAGTATTAGAGCTGGTATTTTAAGTATTGATAAAGGTCAAATGGAAGCTGGTAGAGCATTAGGTTTATCTAAATTAACAACTATGGTAAAAATCATTTTACCTCAAGCTATTAAAAATGTTATCCCAGCTATTGGTAATGAGTTAATTGCTTTAGTTAAAGAAACTGCGATTGTATCTATGGTAGGTTCTACAATTGGTACAATGACATTTGATTTGAATCAAGCTACAAATGCGATTAATAAAGATATTGCTAATTACTTAGCGCCAGCATTACTTGCGGCTCTACTATATTTAGCGATTGTTTATTTATTAACATTTGCGATTAAAAGATTAGAAAGGAGATTTGCTAGAAGTGATAAGTATTAAGAATGTTTACAAAAAGTTTGTTACTGATAAATCTTGCAATATGGTTTTAAATGGTGTAAGTTGTGATATTGCTGATGGTGAAAAAGTTGTTATTATTGGTGCTAGTGGTAGTGGTAAGTCTACACTACTTCGTTGTATGAATCTCCTTGAAAAACCAACATTCGGTGAAGTATGGATTGATGATAAATTAATTACTCCTATCGATCCATATCTACATGAAGAAGTTATTAAAGCTAGTAAAACTTTTAAAAAGATGATTGCTAGTTATGATGTAGTAAATGATGATGTTATTAATTCAGTTATTAAAGAAATAAAAGAAAAAGATTTACTTAATGAAAAAAATGATGGTAAGGAATATAAAAATTTAGTTAAAAAAATCTATAAAGAAAATCATTTAGATATTGATTTAGTTAGACAAAAGATGGGTATGTGTTTTCAACACTTTAATTTATTTAATAACTTAACTATTATGGATAACTTAATCTTAGCTCCAGTTGAACTTAAATTAATGACGAAAGAAGAAGCAACAGAAAAAGCTACTACTTTATTAAAAAGAATTGGATTATATGAGAAAAAAGATTCGTATCCTGCAACACTATCTGGTGGGCAAAAACAAAGAATTGCGATTATCAGAAGCTTATGTATGAATCCGAAATATATGTTATTTGACGAACCTACAAGTGCCCTTGACCCAGAGATGGTTGGAGAAGTTTTAGAACTGATGAAAAGCCTAGCTAAAACAGGTATGAGTATGGTTGTTGTAACTCATGAGATGGGATTTGCAAAAGAGTTCGCTGATAGAGTTATTTTTATGGATGGTGGAGTAATTGTTGAAGAAGGCACTCCTGATGAAGTATTTAATCATCCTAAAAATGAAAGATTAAAAGCTTTCTTATCAAAAATTTTATAATAGAATGCTCTAATTAAGGAAACTTAGTTAGAGTTTTTTATTATTTTATAAAAAAATAAATAAAAAAATGTAAAATTTGTGTTAGAATATAAAATGATATATTATGTAGAAAGAGGTATATAAATTATGTTAACAAGTAGTCAAAAAAGAGAATTAAAATCAATGGCAAATAGATTAAACGCTGTCTTTCAAGTAGGTAAAGATGGTGTTAATGGAAATATGATTATCGATATTTTAAATTATTTAAATAAAAATGAATTAATGAAAGTAAGTATTTTACAAAATTGTCCACAAACTAAAGATGAAGTTGCGGATATTTTTAGCGCTAATGGTATTGAAGTTGTTCAAATCATTGGTAAAACAATTGTTTTATATAAACATAGTGAAAACGCAAAAAATCCAATCATTTTAAAATAGGAGGTGTTCGGTATGAAAAGAATTATTCTTATTGATGGAAATTCTTTGATGTATCGTGCTTATTACGGGACTGCATTTACTGGAAATTTAATGCAAAACTCAAAAGGATTATATACTAACGCTATTTATGCTTTTATTAGAATGCTTGATACGTTAATTAATCAAAAGTATGACAATATTTTAGTTGCTTTTGATGCTGGTAAGAAAACATTTCGTCATGAAATCTTAGATTCATATAAAGATGGTCGTTCACCAATGCCTGATGAGATGCGTATGCAAATTCCACATATAAAAGAGTATTTACATTTAATGAATATTAAAGAATATCAATTACCTTTATATGAGGCAGACGATATTATTGGTAGTATGGCTAAAGAAGCAATGGAAGCTGGATATCATGTTGATATTTATTCTAGCGATAAAGACTTACTACAATTAGTCAATGAAAATACAACTGTTCATTTAACTAAAAAAGGTTTAACTGACCTTGATGATTATACTCCAGAGAAAGTTGTTGAAAGATATGGCCTAACGTATAATCAAATGGTTGATTTAAAAGCATTGATGGGAGATCCTAGTGATAACTTAAAAGGTTTACCTGGTGTTGGGGAAAAGACCGCTATTAAGCTTTTACAACAATATGGATCACTAGCTAATTTAATTGAACAAAAGGAAAGCATAAGTGGTAAATTAGGTGAAAAGATTAGAGAATTTTATAATGACGCCCTAACATGTCAAAAGATGTGTACTATTAATCGCCAGTCACCACTTGAGATAACTTTAGATGATACAGCTAGAAAAGAACCTAATTTTAGTAAACTTAATGAATTTTATTATTTCTTAGAATTTTATAGTTTTATTAAGAAAAATAAAAAGTTAGAAGAAAAAGATTTAGGTGAAAAGACTTATCAAGTTATTGATAATCCTACTGATTTAAAGAAGGTTTTACTTCCAAACAGTTATTTATTTTTTGAAATGATGGAAAGTAATTATCATAAAGCTAACTTAAGTGTAATTGGTCTTAAGAATGAAGCTGGTATCTTTATGATAGATCCGCTTTTACTTGAAGAATCACTTGACCTAAGATTATTTTTAACTGATGATAATAACAAAAATATCTTTGATTTAAAACGTGCAAAAGTTTGGTTAATGGAACACGGATTTGATTTAGCTGGTGTTAGTTATGATATGATGTTAGCTTCATATATTTGTATTCCAAGCCTAGACAATAGTGTTTTTGAAAAAGTATGTAATCATTTTAGTTATAATGATGTTCCTTTATATGATTCAATTTATGGTAGTGGTGCTAAAGCAGGGCTTCCTAAAGATGAAATTTTATATGATTATGTAGCTAAAAAACTTATAGCTATGGAAAGCCTAAAACCAACTATCTTAAAAGAAATTGAAGAAAATGATCAGTTAGATTTATTAAATAATATTGAAATTCCACTAGCTTCTGTCTTAGCTAAGATGGAAGTGGCTGGTATGAAGATTGATTTAGCTGAATTAGAGTCTCAAAAGATTTTATATGAAGATGAGATTAAAGAACTTGAAAGTAAAATCTATGAATTAGCAGGTATTACTTTTAATATTCAATCTCCTAAACAATTAGGTGAAGTTTTATTTGAAAGATTAATGTTACCGGTTATTAAGAAAAGTAAATCAGGTGCATATACTACAGATATTGAAGTTTTAAGTCGTTTAGTTGATGAACATGAAATAATAAATTACATTATTCGTTATAGAACTGTTGTAAAATTATATCAAACTTATTTAGTAGGATTAGAACAACAAGTTCATTCTGATGGAAAAGTTCATACTATTTTCCAACAAGCTTTAACTACTACAGGAAGATTATCTAGTATTGAACCTAATGTTCAAAATATTCCGATTAGAACATTAGAAGGTAGAAAAATCAGAAAATTATTTGTTCCAGCCAATGATAATCTTTTATTTTCAAGTGACTATAGTCAAATTGAATTAAGAGTATTAGCTCATATGGCATCATCACCTGCATTAATTGAAGCTTTTAAAAATAATTTAGATGTTCATAGTGAAACAGCTAAAAAGATTTTTGCAACTAATGAAGTTACATCTGATTTAAGAAGAAAAGCAAAAGCTGTTAACTTTGGTATTATTTATGGAATTAGTGCGTATGGACTATCTAATGATGTTGAGATTAGTATGAAAGAAGCTAAAGAGTTTATTGATAAATATTTTGAATTATATCCTGAAATTAAAACATTCATGGATTCAACAATCGAATTTGCTTCTAGTGCTGGATATGTCTTAACATTATCTAATCGTAGAAGATATATTCCGCTTTTAAAATCAAATGTCTATATGCAGAAAGAAGCAGCTAAAAGAGTTGCGATGAACGCGCCTATTCAAGGAAGCGCGGCTGATATTATTAAGGTTGCGATGATTAATATTGACCGTGAAATAACAGAACGTAAGTTAAAGAGTAAAATGGTATTCCAAGTACACGACGAATTAGTTTTCGAAGTTACTCCTGATGAAGTAGAAATAATCGAAGAATTAGTTTTAGAAGAAATGAAGTATGCATTTAGATTAAGTGTTCCACTTGATGTTTCATATGGATTTGGAACTAATTGGATGGAAATCAAATAGAGGAGAATATTTGTGGAATTAATTAAAATTAGACGTTCTGTAAGAGAGTTTACTGATGAAAAAATAAGTGATGATGATATTAAAAAAATCATTGAAGCTGGTATATGTGCACCTAGTGCGATGAACCAACAACCTTGGGAATTTATTGTTATTAACGATAAAGAAATCTTAAATAAATTAAGCGAGAAATTGTCTCCGCTTTATGCAAAAAGTAAAGTAAGTATTATTTTATGTATGCGTAAAAATAATTTAAAAAGTCCTACAAGAGTCGCTCAAGATATGAGTGCTTGTATGCAAAATATGATGTTAGAAGCAACACATTTGAATATCGGTTCTTGCTGGATTGGAACTTATCCTGATCCAAATAGAATGTTACCACTATCAACTATATTACAAATTCCTAGTGATATTGAACCTTTTTGTGGGCTTGTCTTAGGTCATCCTAAAGATTTAACAGTCTTTAAGGAAGTAGAAAGAGAAGCTATTATCCACTATAATAGATACAATGCCTGAGTTACCAGAAGTTGAAACTGTCCGACAAACATTAAGAAGAAATATCTTAGGTAAAACAGTAGAGGGTATTACTGTTTTATATGAAAGAATGCTTGTTGGTATTAAAAGGGAAGAATTTGTAGAAAAATTAGTTGGTAAAAAAATTATTGAAATCTATCGTTTAGGAAAATATTTATTCTTTGAGTTTTCAGAGGGTACTTATTTAATATCGCATCTTAGAATGGAAGGTAAATATTTTATTAAACCTAAAGAGGATGAAGTTGTAAAACACGAACATATTATCTTTGAATTTACTGATGGCGTGTCTTTAAGATATGCGGATGTAAGAAAGTTTGGTACAATGGAGATAAGAAGTAAAGAAGATTTATTTACTACTCATCCATTATCGTCTTTAGGTATGGAAGCAAATATGCTTACAAAAGAATATTTGAAAGAAAAAATGGAAAGTCGTCATAGAGATTTAAAAGCATTCTTATTAGATCAAACTATGATTGCTGGAATTGGAAATATTTATGCAGATGAGATTTGTTTTTTAGCAAATCTTAATCCAGCGCAAGATATATTTTATTTAGATGATAATGATTATGAGGCGATTGCTGAAGCTGCTAAAGTTGTTATTAATAAAGCTATTTTAGCTGGAGGAACAACAATAAGATCATATACATCAAGTTTAGGTGTAACTGGACTATTTCAGCTGCAATTAAATGTTCATACAAAAAAAGGTGAAGCGTGTCCTAAATGTGGTAATACGATTGTTAAGGTGCGTGTTGCTGGACGCGGAACTTATATTTGTGAAAATTGTCAAAAAATTAAGAATTAATTTTATATATTTGTGTTACAATTAAAATATATAAATTTTTAGGAGGTGATTAATTTGGGAAAAGTAATAGGACTTACTGGTTCGATAGCTAGTGGTAAATCAACTGTATCAAATAGATTAAAATCGATGGGTTATCAAGTTATTGATTGTGACCAAATTAATCATGAAATATTAAAAAAAGATAATATTGGATATACTTTAGTTGTTGAAGCTTTTGGTAGTGATATCTTAAATTCTGATTTAGAAATCAACCGAAAAGCTTTAGGAAATTTAATTTTTTCTAATAATGAATTAAAAGAAAAATTAAATAATATCTTACATCCTTTAATTAAAGATATCGTAAAGAAGGAAATAGATGGAAGTAGCGAGAAGTTAATCTTCTTAGATTGTCCATTATTATTTGAAACTGATTTTCATAAATTATGTGATTACACGATTGTAGTTTATGTTAATCTAGACACTCAAATTCAGAGATTAATGCAAAGAGATGGTATTACATTTCCTGATGCATTAAAAAAAATATATGCCCAAATGCCTTTAGATGAAAAGTTAACTTTGGCAGATTTCGTTGTTGATAACTGTCATGCATTAGCTGATTTAGATTGGCAAATAAAACAATTATTATTTAGGTTAGAAAGGATGATGTAATATGTCATTTTATGAAACTAGAGAATTACATATAAAAGAAGCTTTTAGAACACATTGGTATCAAGGAAGTTATGAGGAAATAAAAAGAGCTATTTTTAAAATGGCTGATGATTTAGGCTACGATGTTATTGATGTTAATGACACATTCCGTGAAATGTTATTAGAAGGACCACATGTAGTTATCGTTAAAATCACATCATATAATCGTTATGAACAAGGTGTTGATTTTAATATTTCAACTAAATGGTTATTAGACTTAGGTAGAGGTAAAGGTTTAGTTAATGGTTTATATAATCATATTGGTAAATATGCAAAATTTAAAGGAGTTTCTCTTCATCCATGATTAAGACTTTTGATATGCTCTCACAAATCACTGTTTACGCTTCAACAACGCTTAACAGTGATGATGTGAATGTAATAACATTATTATATGCTCCTTTAATTGAAGCGGATGCATATAAGATGTATATGACACTACATTCACTTCTTAATAGGACAAGCTTACAATCTCAAACCTTACATCAAAAGGAATTATTAGATATCCTAGGTCTAAACCCTAATAGCTTTGGTGAAGCACGTCTTAAACTTGAAGCTATTGGTCTTTTAAACACGTATAAGTGTAATAATGAATATATGTTTTTATTAAAGTCTCCTCTTACAGCCAAAGGATTTTTATCTGATGGTGTTTTAGGTATGTACTTATATTCATTATTAGGTGATACAGAGTTCAAAAGAATTCAAAGATTATTCCAAATTAAAACAGTGGATAAAACTGGTTATGATGAAATTACAGCTTCATTTGATGATGTATTTAAATCAGTTGAAGAAATTAAAATTAGTAATGAAGAGTTTATTATTGACCGTAGATTTAATGCGGGTATTAAGATTAAAAATTATGATTTTGATTTCAATTTATTTGCCTCTGGTATTGCCTCAACTTTCCTAGAAGGAAAAAGAATCACAAAGAAATTTCAAACATTTATTACTAATATTGCCTATGCTTATGGTTTTACTGAGTCTGAAATGCAAGAAATTTATAATAAATCACTTAATAGTAGTGGTAACTTTGATTATACTTTATGCAGTAAAAAAAGTAGAGAAAAATACGCTGAAACTCATGAAAGAAAATTACCACTATTGGGTGTACAAGATGAGGTAGAAAAAACTGAATTAGAAGAATTATTCTCAACGCTTCCAGCTAAGAATATTATTGAAACTTCTACTGGTAATAAGGTTGCTTCAAGTATTGATATTGATAAAATTCAACAATTATATCAAGAGTATGATACACTACCACGTTCAGTAGTAAATGTATGTGTAATTTACGCTATTAAAAAATGTGAAGAAGTTCCTGCTTTTAGTTATTTTGATACTATTTTAAAGGATTGGATAAAAAAAGAAATTGTTACTTTTGACCTAGCGGTAAAAGAAGTTTCTGCTCGTGAAAAAGCCGCGGCTAAAAAGAAAGGAACTAAGGATCCAAATTGGTTAAAAGAATATGTTAAAAACTTTGAAGAAGGAGTGGAATATCTATAATGAGTGCTACAGAAAAGTTAATTGAACTTTATAGAAAAGAACCACTTCTTAAAGGAGTAACTTTAACAAGTAAAAATATTAAAGACGCCATCTTTTATGTTGATGAAGTTTCTAATTGTAAAAAATGCAAGGGATTAGAATTTTGTAAAAATAAAATATGTGGTATTAAACCTGTCTTCGATGGTGAAAATATCTTATATGAGTCTTGTCAATATAAAGTTATTGAAGATAATAAATTAAATGTTGATACGACATTTGCTTCTAACTATATTAAGAATGCGACATTAAGTAATTTTGCATTAACAAGTGTGGTTAGAGAAAAAGCTTATAATTATGCTTTAAAGGTTTTAGATAATGTTAAGAAATTACCAAATGGTTTATACTTGCGTGGTAATTTTGGAACAGGTAAAACATACTTTTTAAGTGCATTAGCTAACGAGCTTGCACAAAAAGGAGTTAAAACAATTTTAGTATTTATGCCTGATTTAAGCCGTAATTTGAAAAATGCTATGGCTGAAAACTTGCTGGAAAGCCGTGTTGAATTATTAAAAAATGTTGATGTGTTGATGTTAGATGATTTAGGTGGAGAAATGGTAAGTAATTGGTTAAGAGACGAAATTATTGCCCCTATTATTCAATATAGATTAATGAATGATAAACCTATTTATATATCATCAAATCTTGATTACAATCTATTAAGAGACCATTTTGCTTCAACTAAAGGTGAAGTTGATAATATTAAATCAAATCGTATATTAGAACGCATTAAAAAAATGACTAAATGCTTAATTATGGAAGAAGAATATAAGCAATAAGGGATTATTATGAAAAAAATATCAATTAATGATTTACCTAGAATTAAAAATGAATTAAAAGGTTATAAACTAACATATAATCAAGAGGGTATTGTTAAGTTTGATAACGGTAATACTACTTTAGAATATGAGTTAGATGACTATATAACAATAAATGAAAAGTTATATATGCCTAATTATGATAACTGTATCCTAAATATAGATGCGTCATTATGTAAGTATTATGGAATTGATGTTAAGTATAAAACTTTTGGTGAGTTAGATAATGTATTAGAAAGTAGGAAATATAAACATATCGCTATTATGCTTTTAGATGGTTTAGGATCTTATATTTTAAGAAATAATTTATTAGATAATTCGTTTTTAAAAAATCATAAAGTGTGTGATTTTAATGCATTATTTCCTCCGACAACTGCATGTTGTGTTCCAGGACTTTGTAGTGGTAAAGAACCGGTAGAAACCGGATGGGTTGGATGGAGTAACTACTTTACTGAGGTTGGAAAGTATGTAGTTTTGTTTAGAAATGAAGAGTATTTTTCAGGTGAAAAACTAGATATTGATATCTTAGGTGATATCTTACCTTATAAGAATTTCTATCAAGATTTTAGTACACATGTCTTTGAATTAGGACCAGCATTTACTCCTTCAAAGTGTGAAACTTTTAAACAGATGTGTGATAAATATATTGCTGAAGTTAATAAGCATGAGTCATCATTTTGTTATATGTATTGGGGTGAACCTGATACAACAATGCATATAACTGGTGCTTATTCAAAAGATAGTAAAAAAGTAATTAAAGATATTGATGATACTTTAAAAGAATTTGAAAAACAATTGCCAGAAGATACATTAATAATTATTACAGCTGATCATGGTCATATTGATTGTAAACCTATCTACTTAGCTAATTTTAAAGATATATTATCACTTTTAACAAGACTACCAAGTAATGAAGGAAGATGTGCATTCTTTGAAGTTAAGCCTTTTAAAAAAGGAGAATTTGTAAAATTATTCAATTCTTATTTTGGTGATTATTTTACTTTAATTAGCAAGAATGATTTTATTGAAGAAGGTTATTTAGGAAATAATATTAATAATGTTAATTATAAACTTGACTCATTTATTGGTGATTTCGTAGCAATAGGTAAGAAAAATTATTATTTTAATTTTGATCCTGTTATCTCATGTGAAGCTTTAGATGAAATGGTATTTAAATCTCATCATGCTGGTATAACGGCGGCTGAGATGGTTATTCCATTTATCTTAGTTAAAAAATAGTTGACTTTATATTTTATTATTCTATAATAAAGATAGTAACTGTGAAAAGGATACGACAAATATAATTTTTATTTCAGAGAGTAAGCGGAAGGTGCAAGCTTATATAAAAACTATTTGCCACTACCTTGGAGTTGTCTTCGAAAGAAAGACCGTATGTCTGCGTTAAAGATTCAAAGAGCTAGTAACTTATTTACTAGAACTAAGGTGGTACCGCGATTATAATCGTCCTTAACTTTTTTTGTTAAGGACTTTTTTTATTAAAAGGAGGAAAAAAACATGGTAAAATTACAATTTCCAGATGGAAGCTTTAGAGAGTATGAAGAAGGTATTGAAGTTATTAAAGTAGCTGAAATGATTTCAGTATCACTTAAGAAAAAATGTGTTGCTGCAAAATTAAATGATGTATTAGTTGATTTAGATACTAAGATTAATAGTGATTCTAGTATTGTTTTTGTGACTACTGATAGTCCAGAAGCATTTGAAATCTTAAATCATTCTACTGCGCATTTATTAGCACATGCAGTTAGTATCTTATATCCAAATGCAAAAATGGGTGTAGGACCAGCAATTGAAGAAGGATTCTATTATGACTTTGATTTTGGTGATACTAAATTAGAACCAGCTGATTTAGTTAAAATCGAAAAGAAAATGGTTGAATTATCTAATAAAGAAATCGCTATTTCTCATTATGATTTATCAAAAGAAGAAGCTAAGAAATTAATGGCTAATGACCCTTATAAAGTAGAATTAATTGAAGCAGTAGAAGGTGATACTGTTCACGTTTATGATCAAGGTGGTTACCTTGAAATTTGTCGTGGACCACATATGACTACTACTAAAAAGAGTCGTTATTTTAAATTATTAAGTATCGCTGGTGCGTACTGGAGAGGCGATTCTAATAATAAGATGTTAACAAGAATTTATGGAACTAGCTGGTTTAGTGAAGATAAATTAAAAGAACATTTACAAAATCTTGAAGATCGTAAATTACGTGATCACCGTAAAATTGGTAGAGAATTAGAATTATTTATGATTAGTGATTACGGGCCAGGATTCCCATTCTGGTTACCAAAAGGTATGTTACTTAAAAATGCATTAGTAAATTACTGGACTGATGTACATACTAAAGCTGGATATCATTTTATTCAAACACCTATTATGTTAAATAGAGAATTATGGGAAACTAGTGGTCACTGGTTTAACTATAAAGAAAATATGTATACATCTACTATTGATGATAGTGAATTTGCTATTAAACCAATGAACTGTCCAGGTGGAATGTTAGTTTATAAAAACGCAATTCATTCATATCGTGATTTTCCATTACGTTTAGCTGAACTTGGTTTAGTTCACCGTCATGAAGCAAGTGGTGCTTTAAATGGTTTATTTAGAGTTAGAACATTTACTCAAGATGACGCACACGTATTTATGACTGAAGAACAAATAACTGATGAAATTGCAAATATTATTTCATTATATAAACAAGTATATGAAGTGTTTGGTTTAAAATTCCATATTGAATTATCTACTAGACCTGAGGAAAAATATATTGGTGAAATCTCTACTTGGGATATTGCTGAAAAAGCATTAGCTCTTGCTTGTGAAAAAGCTGGTTTTGCTTATAAATTAAATCCTGGTGATGGTGCATTCTATGGTCCTAAATTAGACTTCAAATTAAAAGATTCAATGAACCGTATCTGGCAATGTGGTACTATCCAATTAGATATGAACTTACCAGAAAGATTTGATTTAACTTATGTTTCTGAAGATGGTAGCAAGAAACGTCCTGTAATGGTTCATAGAGCATTATTTGGTTCTTTAGAAAGATTCATTGGTATTATTACAGAACATTATGCTGGAGCATTCCCAACTTGGTTAGCTCCTGTACAAGTTAGAGTAATTCCTGTAAATATGAACTTCCATCATGCTTACTGTGAAGAATTAAAGAAATTATTATTAGATAATGGTATTAGAGTTGAAGAAGATTACCGTGATGAAAAATTAGGTTATAAGATTAGAGAAAGTCAAACTGCAAAAGTTCCTTATACTTTAGTTATCGGTGATAACGAAGTAGCTAATAACTTAGTAACTTACCGTAAACATGGTACTCAAGCTCAAGTTACTGTAAGTGTAGCTGAATTTGTAAATTTAATTTTAGAACATAATAAAAATCATAATTAAAAATAAAAGGAGATAACTATGAATAGTAAAAGATTAGTTAGTGCTTTAAGAATTTTATCTACAGATGCTATTAATAAAGCTAAAAGTGGGCACCCAGGTATTTGTTTAGGGGCAGCTCCAATTATGGCGGCTTTATTAAATCATATGAATATTACACCAGAATGTAAAGATTGGATGAACCGTGACCGTTTCATTCTTTCAGCTGGTCATGGTGCACCACTACTATATAGTGCACTTCATTTTGCTGGATATGATATCAGTATGTCTGATATGAAAAATTTACGTCAATTAGGTAGTGTTACTGCAGGTCATCCCGAATGCGATTTAGTAAAAGGCATTGACGCATCTACTGGACCTTTAGGTCAAGGTATTGCGATGGGTGTTGGTATGGCAATGGCTAATCGCTATTATGCTGCTAAATTCAATACTGAAGATATTACTTTATTTGATAACTACACATATGTTTTATGTGGCGATGGCTGTTTACAAGAAGGTGTAGCACTTGAGGCTTTAAGTATTTGTGGTCATCAACAATTAGATAAATTTATTCTATTATTTGATTCTAATGATATTCAATTAGATGGTGAAACTAATATGACTATTAGTGAGAATACTAAAGCTAAATATGAAGCAATGGGCTTTAACTATATTTTAGTTGAAGATGGAAATAGTGTTGAAAAAATTTCTCATGCTATTTCTTTAGCTAAGAGTCAAAATGGAAAACCTTCATTTATTGAAGTCCGTACTGTAATTGGATATGGTTCTAATATGGAAGGTACATGTGCTTGTCATGGAGCTCCAATTGGTGAAGAAAACTCTAATTTAATTAGAAGTAAATTTGGTTGGGATTATCCACCATTTGAAATTCCAAGTGATTTATATGAAGAAGTTAAAACTACAATTTCTAGCTTAGGTGGAGCAAAATACGCTTCATGGGTAGATTCTTATAAATTATATAAAGAAAAATATAGCGAAAAAGCAACGGAACTTGAAAAATTCTTAGCTAATGATTTTGAATTACCTATGATGGAAGAAGTTGCAGAAGGATTTGATGAAGCTACTAGAAAATCTGGTGGTAAAGTATTAACTGCTTTCCAAAAGGTTTGTCCTAATTTATTAGGTGGGTCTGCTGACTTAACTAAATCAACTAATGCTAAAGGATTAGATGGTAATTTCACTAAAGAAAATCCTTTAGGAAGAAATATTTGTTATGGTGTTAGAGAACATGCAATGGGCGCTATTGCTAATGGTATTACTTTATATGGAGGATTACGTACATTTACTGGTGGGTTCTTTGTATTTAGTGATTATATGAAACCAGCTATTAGAATGGCTGCTTTAATGAAAATACCTACTATCTTTGTATTCTCACATGATAGTATTATGGTTGGTGAAGATGGTCCTACTCATGAACCAATTGAACAATTAATAGCTTTACGTACTATTCCAAACTGTAATGTTATTCGTCCTGCGGATGCAAGAGAGACTTATGAAGCATTTAAGATAGCTTATACTTCACACGAAACTCCTACTGTAATTGTTTTATCAAGACAAAACTTAGTAGTTACAGAAACTAATGGACAATTAGTTAATAAAGGTGCATATATTGTTAAAGATTCTAAAGATCTTCAATATATCTTATTAGCTACAGGTTCTGAAGTATCTTTAGCTTATGAAGTAGCTAAGATGATTGATGGTGTAAGAGTTGTTTCTATGCCAAGTGAATTCTTATTTGAACAACAAGATGAAGAATATAAAAATAGTATTTTACCTGATAGAAGTAAAACAATCGCTATTGAAATGGGAGTTAGCGCCGGTTGGTATAAATACGCAAGTAGGGTAATTGGTATTGATACATTTGGCTTAAGTGCTCCA
Source organism: Anaeroplasmataceae bacterium (assembly GCA_045126355.1). Taxonomy (GTDB): domain Bacteria; phylum Bacillota_I; class Bacilli_A; order Acholeplasmatales; family Anaeroplasmataceae; genus CAZSIA01. The sequence continues at coordinate 31,150 of JBGVOE010000065.1, forward strand.
GCTAAAGTTGTAGCTAATCATTTTGGATTTACACCTGAGGCAGTAGCTAATAAAATTTTAAATAAATAGTTTATATTTAAAGCACCTTAGTGGTGCTTTTTATATTATATTAATTTATTTTTTAAAAAAATATGATATACTACTAAAGGTGATGAATTATGATGGATGCAATTTGTGCAATCGCGACTTCCTATGGTTCTGGGGCAATTAGTATTGTTAGAGCTAGTGGAAAAGATTCTATAAAAATGATAAATGAAATATTCAAAGGACCTGATTTAACAAAAGTTAAATCTCATACAATTAGTTATGGTAGTATTGTTTATGAAGGTGAAGTAATCGATGAAGTATTAGTTTCAGTATTTTTACCTCCTAGAACTTATACAAGAGAAGAAATTGTTGAGATTAACTGTCACGGTGGGATGTTTGTAACTAATAAAATACTTGAAACATTACTTAAAATTGGTTTTAGATTAGCTGATAGTGGTGAGTTTACAAAAAGAGCGTATTTAAATGGACGTATTGACTTAACTCAAGCTGAAGCTGTAATGGATATTATTAGTAGTGGTAATGATATGATGCTGAAAAATTCTAACAAGGCATTAAGAAAAGAAATTACTAAAATGATTACATCATTACGTGAAAGATTGTTAGGGTTGATTGCAAAAATCGAAGTTAATATTGACTACCCTGAATATGATGATGCTATTGAAATGACTAATGAAATCATTATTCCAGAGTTAACAAGTATTAAAGAAGAAGTAAATACAATCTTAGAACATTCAAAAATTGGTAAGAGCTTATCTTATGGTATAAATACAGCTATTATTGGTAGACCTAATGTAGGTAAGAGTAGTTTACTTAATATGTTATTAGAAGAAGAAAAAGCAATTGTATCTCATTTTGCTGGTACTACTCGTGATATTATTGAAGGTAAGTTAAATATTGGTAATATTACTTTAAACTTAATCGATACAGCTGGTATTAGAGAATCAGATGACTATGTAGAACAAATTGGTATTACGAAAGCAAAAGAAGTTTTAGAAAAAGCCGAATTAGTTTTATTAGTTTTAGATAATAGTAATATTACTGAATATGATCAACAACTTCTTAAATTAACTGAAAATAAAAATAGAATTATTATTTTAAATAAAATGGATTTAAATAATAAAGCTAATATTGATTTACCTCATATAATGATTAGTGCATTAAAAGGTGAAGGCTTAAGAGAAATTGAGGCTGAAATTATTAAGATTGCTAAGATTAATGAGTTAAATAAAGTTGATGCTACTTACTTAACTAATGCTAGACAAGTAAGTAAATTACAACTAGCTTATAATGCTATATTAGATGCAATCGCATCTTCTAACATTTACTTACCAGTTGATATGGTAGAATTAGATATAAAGAAAGCATGGGACATTTTAGGAGAAATTATTGGTATTAGTAGTGGTGATGAACTAATCAATGAATTATTCTCTAAGTTCTGTTTAGGTAAATAATTATGAAATTTTTAGTGTTAACAGATATTCACGGTTCTAGCAAATACCTTAAGCTAGCTATAGAAAAATATAATGAATTAAAGTGCGAAAAAATATTGTTGTTAGGCGACATTTTGTATCACGGACCTCGCAACGATTTACCACTTGAATACAATCCTAAAGAAGTTATAAATATCTTAAATGGTTATAAAGATAAGATATTATGTGTTAAAGGAAATTGTGATGCAGAAGTAGATGAAATGGTATTAGAATTCCCATTATATCCAACTGTTATGATTAATGTAGGTGGCGCTAAATTAGAGTTAGTACATGGTCATAATTTAGAAGAGTGTAGTGGTGAAGGATACATTCTTCACGGACATACTCATGTAAATAATGTTACCGATAATATTATTAATATTGGTTCATTATCTATTCCTAAAGATGGCCATCATACATATGCTTTAATTGAAGATGATATGCTTACATCATTTGATTTATTAACTGATAAAGTTATTATGAGTGTGAAGTTATGAGTTTTATAGTATTTGATTTAGATGGTACATTAGTTGAAACAATATACGATATCGCTAATAGTATGAATAAAGCATTAGCAGAATTTGGTTATAATACTCATCCACTTGATAAATATCGTGAATTTATTGGTGAAGGCGTTATTGTTTTAACTAAAAGAGCGATAGGAGAAGAAGTAAGTGATGAGACTGTCCAAAGGGTTGTTGATCGTTATAATGAAATTTATAAAGATAACTGTCTTAATCTTAGCGAACCTTATCCTAATATGATTAATGTATTAGATGAGTTAATTAATAAAGGATATAAATTAGCTGTTATATCTAATAAACCAGACCCTGATACAATTAAGATTGTAAAACATTATTTTGCTTTTAGATTTACATATATTGCTGGTAGTAAAAAAAGTGTTGCTAGAAAACCAGCAACAGAAGCTATGGAAATCTTAATGAAAGAATATGATTTAGGTATTAATGATATTACTTATGTTGGTGATTCAAGATATGATGCTTTATTTGCAGAAAATTGTGGATGTGAATATTTCTTATTTGAATATGGTTACGATAAGAAAGAAATTATTCACAAATTTAATCCAAAAGCATTTTTGTTAAAACCAACTGATTTATTAAAATATTTCTAAATTGTTTAATTTTTAGATAAATTTATTAAATTCTTATAATAGAAAAAATAGAACCAACATTTATTCTTGTTGGTTCTATTTTCTTTATATTTCTAGTTTCCAGTTGAAATCATTGTGATAGATCATTTGTTTTGTCATTCCACCATCAATACAAATATTTTCACCAGTTATAAATGAAGCCTTATCACTGCATAAAAATAATACCATATTAGCGATATCTATTGGACTTCCTATTTTTCCAGCTGGATGTTGGGTGATATCTGCTCCGTAAAACTCTTGGTTTGTTGTATCAATCCACCCTGGTGATATTGAATTAACTCTTACTTTATGTGCTAATGAGACGGCTAAGGCGTGAGTTAATGCATGGATGCCACCTTTACTTGCTGTATAACTTTCGGTTTGTGGTTGACTCATTCTATCCCTAGATGATGATATATTGATAATAGAAGCACCTTCATTAAAATATGGCATAAATAATTTTGATAAATAAAATGGTGCAGTTACTCCAACACTTAAGGCGTAATTAAATTCTTCATAACTGCATTCACTAATTCCTTTACTTAATGGTGGTGCATTATTAATTAAAAAATCAATTTTCCCTTCTTTTTTAATTACATATTCAAAGAAATTATGTAGTGTATTTTTATCTGCGATATCACCTACAAAATGATCACCTTCACATATATCAATTACATAACAACGACAATTTTGTTTTATAAATTCTTCATATATGGCTTTACCAATCCCATTAGCTCCACCTGTAATGACACACACTTTATCTTTAAACATAAATCAACACCTCTTTTTAAATAGTATAGCATAAAAATATATATTTTAAATCAATCTTGAAAAAATAATATTAAGACAATATAAGATTTTTAAATTTATAATTAATCTTTTATATTTGTGGTACTAATTATATATTTATTAAATTATGAAAACTAGATAGTTAAGCCACATTTCTTAAAATTTTCTATTATGTTTTTTTAATTGTGAATATTATAATTTTGTTGTCTAAAAATGTTTATAAAAATAAAAAAACATTTTGCTTTTAACAAAATGTCATAGGTATAAAAAAAGTGGAGCCACAGATGGGAATCGAACCCACATCACAGCCTTGGCAAGGCCGTGTACTAACCATTGTACTACTGCGGCATCTATTAGCAAATACTATTATATAAAAAACAAATTCCAAATGCAACTATTTTTTTTATTTTTTTTAAAAAAATTTTTTTAAATATTATTTAAAAGTTTTTATTGGTTAAAAATAGTAATATATTTGAAATTTGAAATCGTTTACATGTTATATTAATAGAGATTTTTATCTTTAATTATAGTATAATTAATTGATTTTTTGTTTTTTATGCAAAAAAATGGAGTGAAATATATATGTTATTATTAATTGACGTAGGGAATACTAATATTTGCATTGCTAGATATGAAGATGATATTTTACATGCATCTATTATTCGTATAACTACACTTTTAAATCGTAGTTGTGATGAATACTATTTAATTATTAAAGAAATGATCAAACTAGATAATGTAAGTAGTGTTGCTATTTCGTCTGTTGTACCTGAAGTTACAACTATTTTAAATGAGATGTGTTTGAAACATCTTAATATTACACCTCTTATTTTAGGACCAAAGGTGAAAACAGGTATTAGCATTATTTGTGATAATCCACGTGAGGTTGGCGCTGATTTAATTTGCGATGTTGCCGCTGTTGAGTGTGATGAAGCATTAGTAATTGATTTAGGAACAGCTATTAAATATATTTATGTAAAAAATAAAGCTTTACGTGGTGTAGTTATTTCACCCGGTGTAGGTATAAGCATTAAAGCTTTAGTTAATAACACTGCCTTACTACCTGAGATTGAAATTAAAGCCCCTTTGAAGGTTTTAGGTACAAATACAATTAGTTGTATGCAATCAGGTGTTACGTATGGAGTTGCTAGTCAAGTAGATGGAATGATTGAACGAATTAGGAAAGAAGTTAACAATCCTAATTTAAAAGTCATTGCTACTGGAGGACTTGCGAATTTAATTGTACCATTAACATTAAACGATATAGAAGTAGATAACTTACTTACTTTAAAAGGTCTACTTGCGATTTACAGGAGGAATATCTAATGAATTATATTGAAAAGGCTCAAATGTGGAAAGATTTTTCTGGTTTAGATCCAGTATTACGTAGCGAACTTGAGGCTATGACTGAAGAAGAATTAAAAGAAGCTTTCACAAATGATATTACATTTGGAACAGGTGGTTTACGTGGTATTTTAGGTGCAGGTACTGCATATATGAACTATTATACTGTTAGAAAAGCTACTTACGGTTTCGGTAAATATTTAGAAAGATATGAAGATGCACATAATCATGGTGTAGTTATTGCTCATGATAACCGTAGATATTCTAAAGAATTTGCTTTAGATACTGCTAAGGTATTTGCATCTATGGGATTTAAAGTTTATTTATTTGAAGACTTAAGACCAACACCAGAATTATCATATGCTGTTAGACATCTATCAGCTATTGGTGGTGTTATGATTACAGCTTCTCATAACCCTAAAGAATATAATGGTTATAAAATTTATGATGAATACGGATGCCAATTAGTTCCTGAATTAGCTGATATGGTTATTGAAGAAATTAATAATGTTAAAGATTATTTTGCAATTGATAATACAAAAAATCACGAATTAATTACTTATATCGGTAAAGAAATTGATGATGCTTACCGTGCTACAGTTAATACTATTAGAATTAATACAGAACTTAAACCTGAATTTAAAGTTGTATATACTCCACTTCATGGTACAGGTCAAGTATTTGCTGCTGATGTATTAAGAGAAAATGGGTTCTTATGTTATCCAGTAGAAACACAAATGACAAACGATCCTAACTTTAGTGGTGTTAAATCAAGTAACCCTGAAGATCCTCGTGCATTTGATGAAGCAATTGCTTATGGTAAAGAAATTGGTGCTAAACTTGTTTTAGCTACAGACCCAGATGCTGATAGATTAGGTATGGGAGTATTCCATAACGGAGAATATGTACTATTAAATGGTAACCAAAGTGCTACTATTATGGTAGATTATATTTGTTCTCAATTAAAAGCAAAAGGTGAGTTACCTGAAAATGGTTGGGTATATTCAACAAATGTAAGTGGTTCACTTCCACTTAAAATTGCAGAAGGTTACGGCTTAAAAACATATACATCTTTAACAGGATTTAAATTCATCGGAGAACAAGCTCATAAAACTAAAGCAAAAGGCGGAGTTTATGTTTACGGTTATGAAGAAAGCTATGGATGCTTAATTAAAGACTTCGTTCGCGATAAAGATGCTATTCAAGCAATCTTAATGATTTGTGAAATTGAAGCTTGGTGTGAAGCTAATGGAATGGATTTAATTGATTATTTAGATTCTATTTATCACCGTGAAGGATATTTCTATGAATCACAAGAAAATGTATACCATAAAGGATTAGAAGGTAAAGCTAAAATTGCTAGAATTATGGAAACATTCCGTAGTGGTGAAATCAATTTAGACTTTGGTGAAATCATTAAGAAAGAAGATAACTTATTAAAGATTGCTTATACTTATGAGGAAAATAAAGTTTTAACATCAACAATTGATTTACCAGAATCAAACGTATTAAAATATTTCATTAATGATGAATCTTGGTTTGTTCTTCGTCCAAGTGGAACTGAACCAAAATTAAAGGTTTATTTCTCTACAGTAGGTGCTACAATGGAGAAAGCAATTAATAAAAATAATAAATTAAGAACTGAAGTAATGAAATTAATTGAAAAAATTAAATAGTTAAATTTTTTGTAAAAAGATACTGAAATATTTAGTAATTTTTGGACTTCCTAGTAATTATAAAGGTGAAAGGAATGATAGAAATGAAAAAAATATTGTTACTCAGTATCTTTTTATTTTTAATTTGTATAGTTAAAAATGTAAGTGCTGTAGAAAATTATGATACTTTTCAAGAAATTGATATTTATAGTGGGAAGATGTTAGAAGATTATACTAACGAAGAATATAAAAAGTATTATAAGAATGTTGATAAAAGAAAATTTTGGGGATGGAGAACTTATGTAGTAAATAAAAACATTAAAGCTAAATTTATTAGTGAAACAGTCTTTTCTTATTATAATAATGGGAAAACACCAATCACTTATAAATACGAATTGAGTAAGACTGTTGTTAATAAGTTTAGCATTTCAGCCTCTGGCAATATTAAATATACAATGAATGGATCAACAGCGAAATTTAAACATAATTTAGATTCTGAAGTTAAGATTAATGTGACAAGTGAAACTGTGACTACCACTAGTGAAACAAATGATTTACAAATAATTATTGATCCTTTTACTGTTGCTAATTTAAAAATTGTAGGTGAGGCAAGAATCACTAATGGTGTTGCTGCTTATTACGTATTATGGATAAGAACGCAAAGAGGTGGATTTGAATATTTTGTAGTAACAACACAGTATCCTAGACTTGAGGTATTGCCTATATGAGAAAATTGATTTTTGTTTTTACTATGTGCGTTTTATTATTAACTTTATCACTTATTTTATTTGATAAATATAAAAATAATGATAAAGAAGAAGTCGCTTATAGTATTAAGTCAAGTTATGCTTATTTAAGTAATGATAGTGAGACGATTTTTGATGTTAGACTTTATACAAGTAGTAAAAAATCACTTATAAAATACGCATCCTCATCTATAGCAAATATTCATGATAAGAGTAAAGATACAATTATAAATGTAGATGTTTTAGATGTGTATCAAATTTCTAATACAACTTATTATGATGAAAACTTTTACGAATATTCTTTGAGTTTGAAAGTTTTAATGAATGATTTAAATATAAAAGATGCATATTTAACTTTAAATTTTACTAATAAAGCCTATACATTTTATTTAGGTAGTATTGATATAAAGGAAAACATTTATAAAGATAATGAACTTAAAATAGTTGACTTATATGGTGTTAGTAGTAAAGATAATATTTCTTTAGCCGGTATTGTAATGACTATATCTAATCAAAGAAATCAAAGCATGGAAATAACTGATGTTATTATTGGTGACGATTTTAATGTTATTTTAGATACGAATTATGTAACAGAAGTAAAAGAGTCTGTTTATGTTGAAGACTATTTAAATGATGATATTAATAATGATGGTTATCTTGAAATAGAAGCTAATAGTAGCAAAACATTTATTTTGCCTATCGAATATTTAAATGACTATTATTTATATAATTGTTATTTGATTATTTATGGTGACGATTTTACTTATTTATTATCAAATTACAATTATATAAATTCTAACGATTTAGAAGGATTAGAAGTTTATTTATTTAAAGGAATAATATATGATATTTAAAGTAAGAAATATCATTAAAAAATATGGTAGAAAAATAGTATTAAATAAGTTTTCCTATGAGTTTAAAAGTGGTCTATATTTACTTACTGGTATAAATGGTATAGGGAAATCAACACTTTTAAAAATAATATCAAAAATAATTTATCCTAGTAATGATAACTATTATATTACAAATACAAAAGTAGCTTATCTGTGCGAAAAAATAGAGTTGATTAATATTAAAGTTATTAATTTTTTAAATAAGATAGCAAGTATAAATGATGTAGAAGTTGATCTGAAAAAGTTAATTGCTGAATGGAAGATTCCTAATAAAAGAATTAATAATTTATCTAAAGGTAATAAACAAAAAGTAGCAATACTAATGATGATGTTAACGGATTGCGAAATATATGTTTTTGATGAACCAACAAATGCTTTAGATGAATATGCAATAAGTAAGTTTATAAACTTTGTAAATAGCTTAATTAATAATGAAAAAACAGTGATAATTTCAACTCATGATAAGGAGTGTTTTAAATATATTAAGCACGAGGAGATTAGATTAGAATGTTTAAATTAATAGAGATAAATATAGATAAAAAATTATCATTTACTTCAATGTTTTTTATGTTTATTACAATTTTATTAATTTATGTACTCGCTATATATAATGCATCATTTGAACTATCTGATTTTAAAACATTAGATCAAAACTATATTATATTAGAAAACTATATTCTAGAAACATTTCAACTTATAGAATTGATTGGAATTATCTTTATTATTATCTTAATTGAATTAGAGTTAGTTTATAATACAGATAACTTTGATTCATATTTTATAGCTTTAAAGGGAAAGAAAAATGTTTTTGTTAGTAAGATAATCGGTTATTTAATAATATTAATTTTTTATAATACTCTAATATTTATGGGAGTATTAATAATTTATTTTATAAGATTCAAATCAGTAAAATTATTATCTTTTATTATTAATAGTTATTTTATTTATCTTATTTATTTTACAATGTTTTTATTTATTACTTATTTGTTTATGCTATTTTTTAAAAACTATTTTATCGCAATTGTTATTTTTATATATTATTGGTTATGTAGGATTATTGAGACTGAAAATAAGTTTTTTAATATACTTTGTCCTAAAATAGAGGTAGATTTATTTAACAATAATATTAGTTTCTCTATAAACATATATTATATTATTATATATATATTGATATTAATAATGTTTTGTGGTAAATTATATGAGGTTAAAGATCTCAAAATAAATTCTTAAAAGTTTTTATAAAGAATTTGCTTGACATATTAAAGTATGTATAGTATACTAATTGAGGTAAGTAAATAAGTGGAAAGAAGAAGCACCCGCTTCTCGCCTGATTGATTACGTTGATAGGCAAAAAGTCACATCTAATTCTAAACATATTAAGATGATACTAATGGGTGCGTTTTGTGCCCATTTTTTTATTCCAAAATTCATGGAGGTGATTATTATCAACAATAATCAAAGTTTTAACCAAAAACAAAATAGAAATCAAAATGAAGAATTAGTTAATGAAAACATTCGCTTCAAAGAGATGCTAGTAATCGGTGCAGATGGTACTAAACATGGTATCTTACAACGTAAAGAAGCAATGAAATTAGCTATGGAATTGGGACTGGATTTAGTTGTTGTTTCAGCTGAAGCAAAACCACCAGTTGCAAAATTAATGGACTACAAAAAGTTCCGTTTTGAACAAAAGAAAAAAGCAAAAGAAATCAAAAAGAATCAAAAGGTTACTGTTGTCAAAGAAGTTCAATTAAGTCCTGTAATTGATAAGCACGATTTAGAAACAAAAGCAAACATCGCAAGAAAGTTTATCCAAAAAGATAATAAAGTAAAAGTTACATTACGTTTTAAAGGTCGTATGATCGTTCACCAAGATATTGGTATTAAAGTAATGGAAGAATTTGCAGAATTATTATCAGATGTTTCAAGTATCGAAGCTAATATCAAATTAGAAGGTAAACAATTATTCATGACATTAGGACCAAAAAGAGAAAAATAATTTAAAAGGAGAACACAAAAATGCCAAAACAAAAAACACATAGCGGTTTAAAGAAACGCGTAAAAGTTACTGGTACTGGTAAATTATTAAGAGGTCATGCTTATACTGGCCATCAAAAAGTACACAAATCACACCAACAAAACAAAGACTTAGCAAAAAGAGGATTAGTACATGAAACTGACTACAAGAGAATTAAGTCTTTAGTTTCAAACATGATGTAATAGGAGGAAATAGACATGCCAAGAGTTAAAGGTGGTTACGTTACTCGTCAAAGACGTAAAAGAGTATTAAAATTAGCAAAAGGTTATTTTGGTTCAAAACACACTTTATATAAAACAGCACATGAACAAGTAATGCGTTCATTAGCTTATTCTTACCGTGACAGAAAAGTTCGTAAACGTGATTTCAGAAAATTATGGATTCAACGTATTAACGCAGCTTGTCAATTAAATGGAATGAAATATTCTAGATTCATCAACGGTTTAAACCGTGCAGGTATCGAAGTTAACCGTAAAATGTTAGCTGAAATGGCTGTAAATGATGCTGCAGGTTTTGCACAATTAGTTGAATTAGCTAAACAAGGTTTAGTTAATGAACCAGTTGTTAAAAACACTGTTGAAGAAGTAGTTGCTCCAGTTGTTGCTGAAGAAGCTTTAGATTTAGAATCTTTAAAAGTTGCTGATTTAAGAGAATTAGCTAAAAATAAAGGTATCGCTGGTTACAGCACAATGAAAAAAGCTGAATTAATCGAAGCTTTACAATAATTTTTAAAAATTAAGACACATAATTGTGTCTTTTTTTTCATATTTTGGTAATGGATATATGTTAATCAAACTAAATTGACAAAGACTTATATCTAAGATATAATAAAAGTGCTAGTGAGAGTGCCCGAGAACCCAAATTATTTTAAAAGGGAATTGAGCCTTTGTGTGTGTTGAAAACCTATTAAATTAGGGATCCTAATCACAAAGGAATGAGATGCCCACGTAGAGAACAGACTGTTCTTCGATTCTCCTAGCACTTATTTTTTTATAAGAGGGTGGGTTTACCTATGGAAAATAAGCGAGTAAGAAAAGCGGTTATCCCTGCGGCAGGATATGGGACAAGATTTTTACCTGCTACTAAAGTAATTGCTAAAGAAATGTTCCCAATCATTGATACTCCAACAATTGATTTGATTGTTAGAGAAGCTTTAGAAAGTGGAATTACAGAATTCTTAATCATTGTTTCTTCTAGTAAAAATAGTATTATTGACTATTTTGATAGAAACTTAGAACTTGAAAGAGTTTTAAAAGAAAAAGGAAGAATGGAAGATTACAAGTTAATAACAGAATTACCAAATAAAGTTAATATTCACTTTGTAAGACAAAAAGAACAACTAGGATTAGGACACGCAGTATTGCAATCTCGCTCTTTTATCGGTAATGAACCTTTTGCCTTATTATTAGGTGATGACGTATATGTTGGTAATGATAACAAACCTGTTTTAAAACAACTTATTGACGCATATGATGACGTATTATCTAGTGTTATAGGGATGATTTATGTTAATGAAGATGAGGTTAGTAAATTAGGTATTTGTGAATTTGATACAACTGAAGTATCAAAAACACATAAACTAATCGGTGTTCAAGAAAAGCCAGCTTTAGCTCAAGCTAAAAGTAGATACGCTATTGGTGGTAGATACATCTTATCACCTACTATCTTTAAATATTTAGATAGTCAAGAAAAAGGTAATGCAAATGAAATCCAATTAACTGATGCTATCTTACGTATGATGAGTGAAGAAGCTGTTTACGGTTATGAAATTGATGGAAGACGTTATGATATCGGTTCACGTGTTGGTTATATTGACGCTATTTTAGACTTTGCGTTAAGACGTGATGATTTAAAGAATGAAGTTTTAGAATTAATTAAAAGTAAAATATCAAACTAGTCACATATTATTGTGACTATTTGTTTTGTATAATAGAAAAAAGACTAACAAAGTAGTCTTTTCTCATTGGGTTTGAGTTAAGTATGTGAAAGGGAGAAAAGAAGTTCATGAGAATTAATCTATGACTTCATGTAGAAGAATAGGGGAATTCTTCTGCGATAACTTTATCGCACTTATATTATTTGAATAAAAAAATACTTTATACATAAAAATATAAAAAATATTAAAAATGGGTGATATATATGCGTATTATTAGCGGAAAACACCGTAGTCGTATTATAAAAATGGTTGATATCGACACAACAAGAGAAACAACAGATAAAGTACGCGGTGCAATTTTTAATTTAATATCATTTTATCCTATTACAGGAAATGTACTAGATCTATTTTCTGGAAGTGGTGCGATGGGACTAGAAGCACTTTCACGTGGAGCTAAGAAGGCTTATTTTAATGATTTAGGAAAAAAAGCTTATCTTACTACAAAAGAAAATTGTAAAGCTTTAGGATATAAAGATGAGGTTATTATAACTAATTTAGATTATAAAAAAGCTTTAACTCTTTATCATGAGGCTTTTGATTTAGTATTCTTAGACCCTCCTTATAAACTTGATTGTTGTAATGAGATTGTAGAATATATTGAAAAAAACAATTTACTTACACCTGATGGGTTTATAATTTGTGAAGTAGATAAAGATACTATTATAAATGAAACAGAAAAGTTTGAAATATATAAAGAAAAAAATTACGGTATAAGAAATGTAATTATACTAAAACACAGATAGAGGTGATAACAAATGATTTTTAATATTCCTAAGAAAAAATATATGAATAATTTAGCTGATAGTGTTAAAAGATTATATAAACAAAAATTATATAAAGTAGTAGCTAATTTAGGAGTAAGAATCTTCTTTGTTACCGATAATGATGAAAGCTTTATCGCTGTATTTGATACAGATGAACATCGAATTGATATTTTTAGTGGTGAGGAAGGATTTTTAACTTGTCACTTTTTCTTAAGTGGTGACAATAGAGGAATTAGAACATTTGGTGTTACTAATTACACTATTGAAGAAACAACTTTAGAAGGTGAAAACTATTGTGGTAGAGATTACTACTTAGAAAACTTTAAACATCATGAACCAGCTGAAGATTTATATGTTATATATTATTCTAATAAACCAGGTCAAAAAGCTATTGTATTAGAAGAAGATGAAGTAATTGAAGTTGATCGCTATTTAGCTAAGTTACTATTAATCATTAAAAAAATAAAAGATACTGATGAAGCATACGATCAAGATACTGTTTGTGTTTGTGACTTTGGAAGTAGTAAAACTGATTTTGAAGTAGATTACCTACCGCTAAATTCAATTGATTTCTTACCAAGAATTTCTACTGATTTAAAAGATGATAATAATATTTTTGGATTAGAAAAGATGGCTGTTAAACCAGGTGTAATGCATATGGGTATGATATATGGTTTTAATACATATGACTCATATGATAATTTAACCGAGTTTGAAGTATCATTAACACCAATTATTATATACGCAATTACTGAAGATGGAGATTTTGAACATATTATCTTTAGTACTCCATATAAACGTAGGATAGATGTATCAAATGTAATATTATGTAAGCTATTTGAGCGAATTGGTATTTATGATACTGTGGTAATAGATAACTTATTTATCTATCAATCTCTTTGTGCGCCACTAGGTGGATTAGGGGTTGAAGTTAAGTTTGATTTAGCAAATCCCGCAAATGAATTTATTACTAAATTTATGATTAAAATGATCGACTTTAATAGTGATATTGCGATTGTAGATGAAGCATTAAATAACTGTAAAAAAGATATTAAAGAATTATTCTTATCATCAAAAGATGATTTAGAAGAATTAAATGAAAGATTCTTTGCTGAAGATAGTGATGAACCTATTATTGAGGAAGTAATAGAAGATGAAGAAGAAATTGATGAAGATGATGAATTCTTTAATTCAGATTCTGATGGTTTTGTTTCTTAAATAATATATAAGAGATATGATTTGATTATTGTATCTCTTTTTTTAAATATATGATAAAATATATTTATAAAGAGGTGAAGAAACGATGAAAAAAAGAATTGGAATGATTTTCGTATTATTGGTTTTATTGCTATTTCTAGCCTTTTTTGTGTTTTTATTTATTAATAATATATATTATCACTCATACTTTAAAGAGCTTGAAATTAGTGATGTAATGTATGAAGAATTAACTTTTGAAAAGTATGAAAAGATTAGAGGAAGAAGACATCGTTCACCTAGATATGAAATTTATTTTTATGAGTATGATGAACCATTTGAAATCACAGGTATAGTAATAAATAAATTTGATGAAGAAGCATTAAATCTTTTAGTTCGAAAACAAAAAATTCAAGTATACTATGAAGATGATTATGATATTTGCCAAATGAAATGTGGCTCAATAACATTACTATCTTTTTCTGACTATAAAGAAAAAAATGTAGAGAATCAAATTATTGGTATGATTATTTCATCAATATTTATGTTAATTTTTATATTTTTAATGTCATTATTTATTTATTGGGACTATAATGAAGAAAAGCAAATTAAACGTATTAAGAATGGCGATTACAAAAGTGAATTAGGAAAAGTTAAATTAGAGTGTAAGATTGAAGATAATATAATTCAAGTTTATAATTTCTTTGAAAAATGGTCTTTAGTAATTAATGGTAATATTGTTTATAAAGATATTAGAATTATGAAATCAAAGTTTTGTTTAAAAGGTAGAATAACGATTAATGGTAAAAACAAATTAGTAGAAGCAATGATGCAATCATTTATCTTAAAATTATCTTTTGATGGAAAAGTTATAAAAAGAAAGTTTTTTCTTGTTGAATAATTAGTGTAAGGTTGTGACGAAATGGTTTATACTAAAGGGATTAAGCTTATAGAATATAAGGAACTTATGGAAGAATGGGATTTGCATAAAAATAAAGAACGAAATTTATATCCTGATAAATTGACTCATGGATCGAATAAAAAAGCTTGGTGGATATGTAAAAAGGGTCATTCGTTTGAACAAAAAATTTCTAACAGAACAATTAAGAAATATCAATGTCCATATTGTAGTAATCAAGGAATACTTCCTGGACATAATGATTTTGCGACTAGAAATCCAGAGTTGTTAAGTGAATGGGATTATGAAAGAAACATACTCAAACCAACGGAAGTGATGAGTGGTAGCAGAGAAAAAGTTTGGTGGAAATGTAGTATAGGTCACTCATATCAAGCGACTCTTAATCACAGGACTTCGAAAGACGCTACTGGTTGCCCAATTTGTTTCTCAGGTAGACAAACATCATTTGCTGAGCAGGCAATATACTTTTATATTAAAAAAGAATTTCCAGACGCAATAAATAGAATGAAAAATGTATTTGGTTCTAAATTTGAATTAGATATTTATATACCATCAATTAATACTGCTATAGAAGTTGATGGAGAACCTTGGCATGGAAAGGAAAAATTGGAAAGAGAAAAAAGAAAATATAAACTTTGTCAACAAAACAATATTAGGTTAATTAGAATAAGAGAGAAAAAATATGAATTGGGAGTTAATATAGCTGACTATGGTTTTTTCTATGAAGATTTATATAAAGAGAATGTTTTGGAATTTGTAATTTATGAATTAATAAAGTTTTTAACTATGAAAATGTATTTTCAAATGGTTATAGATATTGATATAAAAAGAGATAGAATTAACATTTTAGAAAACTATCAAGGTGTTAAAAAAGGCTCAATTTTAGATGTTTATCCTGAAATATCAAGCGAGTGGCATACAATAAAAAATGGTACATTAAAACCAACAATGTTTACTCCAGGATCTGATAAAAAGGTTTGGTGGATTTGCCCGATTTGTAATAATGAATATCAAGCCACAATTAGTCATAGATGTTACGGGACTAGCTGTCCTAAATGTGGAATACTTAAATCAAAAAATGCCAAATCAAAAGCTGTTTTGATGATTGATATTAATACTAATAAAACTATAAAAATTTTTAAATCTATTTCAGACGCTAGTCGTGAAATGAATGTTTCGTCAGGCAATATTTGTATGGTTTTAAAAGGTAAAAGAAAACATACTAAGGGGTTTACTTGGAAATATAAAGAATAATAGATTAAAAATATTAATTGATAATAAAAAAGAATTTATCAAATGTTTATTAAAGAGGATATAAATATGGAAACAAAAGATTTAATTTTACTAGTTGTAATTATATTAGCGGTAGTACTACTTACTATTTGTATTTTTGTTAGAGTCTATAAAAAATATGTTTTAACTAATAGTGAGGCATTAAATAAATTAAAAGAATTAAATGAAAAGTATGTTTTTTATGAGATTCCTAAATTAGAGTTTATTAACAAATATGACAACGAAATAATGTATAATGAAATCTCAGTTAGAGATTACTTAGTTTATCAATTACAGTTTAAGGCTAAAGAAGTAAAATATTCAATGGAGCGTACTAGAGAAAATCAAGTTAATTTCAGTAGATATCGAGAAGATATTTCTTCAAAATGTATTTTAGGAATCAATACTGAAAATGTTAAATTAAGATTTTTATTTTTATTATTTGAAAGGAATCTTTTTAAAAAATATACTTTAAAACCTCAAATTAATTATTCTATTTTTGTGAGATTAATATTGACTGATATAAATGGAAAATTTAAAACAACTAAGTATAAAATTTTCTCTGTTGAAGAAATTTATGACATACTTTATAAGTTAAGTAAAAGAAATGGGAACTTCTATTTAGTCCCTGAAATATGGGAATCAATTTGTAGAGTAGAAAGAGGAAAAGTATCTAATAAAATGCGTTTTTCTATTTATAAAAGGGATAATTACCGTTGCAAGAAATGTGGTAGACGAACAGATGATTTAGAAATTGATCATATTTTTCCGATTGCTAAAGGTGGTAAAAGTACATATGATAATCTTCAAACATTATGTAGAAGATGTAATAAGATAAAGGGTGCAAATATTGAATAGTGTTTTCTATTTGTTCATAATTAACTACAGCAATAACTATTGAAATTATATTTAGTTATCAATTAATGCCACATTAAAAAATATGCTACAATATATATGAATTATTACAATTATAAATTGTAAAGTTAGTGAGATGATTTATATTATGAAAAGCAATTATGTATTTACTTATGGAACATTATTAAAAGGTGAAAGAAACCATTATAATTATTTAAGCGATGAAGACTTTATTTGTGATGGTTTTATTGATGGTTTTGTAATGTTTAATTTAGGAAGATATCCTGGAATATATAAAGGTGAAGGATTAGTTTTAGGAGAACTTTATTTAGTAGATGAAAAAACATTAGCTAAATTAGATTATTTAGAAGAAGAGGGTTCTCTTTATATAAGAAAAACTACTAAAGTATATTCTTCAAATAAAACTTATGAAGCTTTTGTTTATATTTATAATCTTCATGAAGATAATCCTACTTATTTAGGAGATGGATTATATTCTTGGAAGAAATTAAATAAAGAAAATATTAATGAATTAATTGAATTAGGATTACCTAGTGATTCAATTAATAAATACTTCAAATAGTAGGAGTGATTAGTTATGAGTTTAAAAGCAGTAGATAAAATTATTAAAGAATGTAGTGAATATAATATTACAAGTAGATCAATTTACATGATGACTAATACTAATATAGGCGCTAAAAGTGGAATAAGATGGATTTCTAATAATGACATTAACAGGATAAAGATTTATTTCTTATATGAATTTTTAATACATTCTACTTTATTTTTAAATATGTTTAAACAAACTCCAAAACTTAGAAATGAATTTATTAACTCAATTGAAAGAGATTCAAATTTATTGGATTTAAATGAGTATGAATTATCTTTTATTAATATGTTCAATTCTATTAATTCATTAAAAAATTATGATGAAATAGTAGATGAAATTAATAAGCTAATAGAGTTCATGAATAGTATTGGTTACAATTTAACTGCAATTATCTTTGATGATAGGGTAGAAGCTTATAAATATTGTCTTGAAATGGAAAAGATGTATTCTTTTGATATTGAATTTAAGAAAGTATTATTAGAATATGATAAGAATTTAGTAGAAGTAAAATAAATATATAATTTGTTAGATGCAAACAATATCTAATATTGTAAGCATCTTTTTATTTTTTTGATTACTTATAATCAAATTGAGAAAATAGTAAGAGTGTGTTAAAATGATAATAAAGAATTTAAGAATTTTTCTTAAATTAAAAGAGGTGGCAGTAATATGATAGTTTATAGTGCGACAAAGATGGAATTTAATAATGATGTTATTATGAATCAAATATCGGATAAGATATTAGAAAAACTTCATGAAGCAAATATACATGGTGGAGAAGAAGCAGAATATCGTTCTTGGCAAAACTCACTTATTTTTATGCGTAATGTTTTAGATGATAAAGATATTCCGGATGAAGCTAGTATTGCGATTGAATACCAAATTCCTAGAACTAGTAAACGAGTAGATTTTATTATTGCTGGCGCTGATAGTAATAATAAAGATAATGTTATTATTGTTGAATTAAAACAATGGGAAAAAGTTGAAAAAGTAGCCGATGAAATGCTACATAGTGTAAGAGCATTTACTGGTGGAGCGGTAAGAATGGTATCTCATCCATCTTATCAAGCCTACTCTTATGCAGTATTTATTAGAAATTCTAGCGAACAAGTCCAAGATAATGATATAAATATTATTCCTTGTGCTTATTTACATAATTATGATGAAAAATATTTAAGCGAACTTGATGATGAAATTTATAAGGACTGGTATAATGAAGCACCATTCTTTATTAAGAATCAAGTTTTAGATTTGAGAAATTTTATTAAGAAGTATATAACGAAAAAATCTAGTGATGGACAACTTCTATATAAGATTGATAATGGTAGAATTCGTCCTTCAAAAGCATTACAAGATTGTATTGTTTCTTTAATGAAGGGTAATAAAGAGTTTATGTTATTAGATGAACAAGCTGTTGTTTATGATATGTGCATTAAGACAATGAATCAATGCTTAAAAGATATGAAAAAGCGTACTTTGATCATAACTGGCGGACCAGGAACCGGAAAAAGCGTTTTAGCACTAAATCTTTTAAAGCATTTTACTTCTAAAAGATTAAATGCTAGTTATGTCACTAAAAATAGTGCACCTAGAGAAGCTTATTTAAAACTTTTAACAAAATCAGATTTGAAGAAAGAAATTAATATAAAGCAATTATTTAGATCACCATTTGGTTTATGTAAAGCACCAAGTAATTTTTACGATTGTTTAATAGTTGATGAATCTCATCGATTAGTTAAACAAATGTATGGTGATTTCCAAGGCCAAAATCAAGTTATGGAATGTATTAATTCATCACTTTTATCAATCTTTTTAATTGATGAAAACCAAAGAATTACAACTAAAGATATTGGTAGTGTTGATGAAATTAAATATTGGGCTAAAGAATTAGGCAGTAGAGTAATAATGAATGATGAAACAGTGTTAGTGTCACAATTTAGATGTAATGGAAGTGATTTATACATTCAGTTTTTAAATAACTTATTACAAATAGATGAGTATGTTGATATTGATATTACTGAACTTAATTTTGATATAGAAGTATTTGATGATCCTATATTAATGAGAGATGAATTAAGAAAGAAAAATCAAATTAACAATAAAGCCAGAATGGTGGCTGGATATTGTTATGATTGGAATGTTAAGAATCATAGAGATGAATATGATATCTATTTAGAAAACGGATTTAGAGCAAAATGGAATTTAGAAAATGATAAGGTTTGGGCAATTAATCCAAATTCTTTTGAAGAAGTAGGATGTATTCATACTGCTCAAGGTTTAGAATTTGATTATGTTGGTGTAATAATTGGTAATGATTTAAGATATGATGAAGTTAATCATCAAATTATTATTGATAAATCAAAGATAAGTAAAGACGATAAAACATCAGGTATTAAATCATGTGGAGAAGGATTAGCTAGACAATTAATTAAAAACACTTATAAAACTTTATTAACTAGAGGGCAAAAAGGGTGCTATATTTATTGTGAAGATAAAGCACTTTCAAGATATATTAAGAGAATGTTAGGTATTTGTTAATGAAAATAAAAGTAGAAATAACTGAAACTTTACAAAAAACTATTGAAGTAGATGCTGAAGATATTAATGAAGCATTATTAATAGTAAAGAGAAAATATAGAAATTCAGAAGTTATTTTAGATGATACTTCTTTTATTGATGCAGAATTTATGGTGGTTGAATAATTATGGATAAACTTGAAATATTGAAACAAAGAATAAAAAAATTTAATGAAGATAGAGATTGGGATCAATTTCATACACCATCTAATTTAGCTAAATCTATTTGTATAGAAGCAAGTGAGTTATTAGAGTGTTTTCAGTGGAATGATACTGATTTTG
Source organism: Anaeroplasmataceae bacterium (assembly GCA_045126355.1). Classification (GTDB taxonomy): domain Bacteria; phylum Bacillota_I; class Bacilli_A; order Acholeplasmatales; family Anaeroplasmataceae; genus CAZSIA01. The sequence continues at coordinate 51,690 of JBGVOE010000065.1, forward strand.
ATATTGAAGAGGTAAAAGAAGAATTAGCGGATGTTATGAATTATTGTATTCAAATGTCACAAGTCTTAAATGTGGATTTAATTGAAATAATTAATTCTAAAATGGATAAAACTGAAAAGAAATATCCTGTTGATAAAGCAAAAGGTGTTTCAACTAAGTATAATAAGTTGTAAATAGATATTAATGGTGATTTTATGGAAAACATAGGAAGAATTTTATTAAAAGGAATTTATCAAAATTCATGGGTTAAAATTGAATATAAAAATCAGTCAGATGAAATAACTCATTACATGATTGGAATCAATGACATAGATCCATTTAAAAAGAAAATTAAATGCGATTCTTTTAATATTGCTTATTCTAATGAAGTTGATGAAAGAAATATATTTTTTGATTCGATTTTATCTGCTTCTTTATGTGAACACACTTATCATAAAACACCTGAAAAATTATTAGAAAAACTATTAAATAGAGAAGATTATCTATTTTTAAATGCTATTAGTGATAGAGAAGATTTATTAGATTATTATATAAATTGTTTTAAATTAGATACTGTTCCATATGTTTCAAAATACGGGATGATACCTGGTATTGATAAAGATACTTTAATATTAAATTCAGAATATCAACTGTCAGATGAACAATTTAATGTGATGGCTAACAATGCTTTTTTTCAAGATGATAAAAAGAAAAAGAAAAAAGAAAAAGGTACGGAAAAATATGAAAATACATTAGCATGTAATTTTATAAGTGTTGTCACAAAAAAAGGTCTGTATGTATTAGCTTATAGACAGTTATGTTTAGATGTTTCAAGGAAAATATTAGTAGCTACTGGTGATATAATTATAAATAAAGAATTTTGTTATGACCCTGATACCAAAGATGTGAAGAATATTGAAAGTATCCATAGATATCTTCCTGAAGAAGAGTACCATTTATTAGATGATGTTGAAAATAATTTACAAAAAATTGTTAATATTATGCATGTTTATAACGAAACAAGAAATAGTACATATAAAAATGAAGTAAGAATAGATACTCGACCATTTATTGTTAACTTAGGGAAAAAGATTTCAGTTGATATCGAAAAGGAGATTGAAGGTATCAAGGAAATGGTTAATCAATCAGAAGAAATGTCTTTACCAATCAGAACTTTTTTTGGTGACCCTGATAGTAAGTTGGCAAGAAAACAAACATATCCTATTTTTACTGTAGATAATAGATTTAATATTGATCAAATTAACGCCATTGATAAAGGAATGAAATCTCCAGTTAGTTATATTCAAGGCCCTCCAGGGACAGGGAAGACTCAAACGTTATTGAATGCCATTGTTTCTGCTCAATTCAATGGTAAAACCGTTTTAGTTACGTCGAACAATAATATTCCTATAGACGGATTATACACAGATATTTTAAATTTAGAGTATAAAAAAGATATTCCTTTATTATTTCCTGCTATTAGATTAGGAAGTTTTGAAAATTGTACATTGGCTATTGATCGAATTTTAGAAATGTATAATTTTGCTAAGGATTTAAAAGCAAATGAATCAAAAATTTCGCAACTAAAAGAAGATAGAAAAAACGATATGAAGAAATTAGTTAAATTATTAAGTGATTATGATAAGTTAACTGATTTAAAAACTAAGGAACAAGGGTTAATATCTATTTTAGAAAAAAACACAAATAATATGCTTAGTATTGATATACAAGCTCAATTAGAACTTATACGTAAAGATATACAAGATTTAGGAAATGTAGAAATAGAAGAATTTGAAGAATTAATGAAGAAGGATGAGAAATATTTTTATAATTTCTTTATGGCTATTCATTTTGAAACAGCTTCCCGACTTCAAAAATTAAGTAGGAATAAATATAAGGATTTAATGACTATTTTAACAATGAGTGCTGAAACCAAAGAAGAAAAGAATATAAGAACTAAAGAATTTCGAAAATTTTTATCCGAAAATGAAAATTTAGGAAAGTTCTTAGAGATTTTCCCTGTTGTCATATCAACTAATTTATCTTGTACTTATTTAGGAAATCCTAGTCCTCATTTTGATTTAGTTATGATGGACGAGGCCGGTCAATGTAACGTTGTAAATGCTTTAATACCTATAGTTAGAGGCAAACAATTGATGTTGGTTGGTGATCCACAACAATTAAAACCTGTTATTGTACTAGATCAAGGACTTAATAAAGAGTTAAGAAAAAAGTACCATGTTCCGAAAGAATATGATTACATTGAAAACTCAATTTACACTGTGTTTACTAATGTTGATATCATAAACAGTGAAACGTTACTAAGTTATCATTATAGATGTAACGAAAAAATAATTGGATTTTCAAATAAAAAATATTATCATGGGAAATTAAAATTAAAGGCTTTAAGTAATGAAAGTAAACCATTACTTTTTGTAGATACTAGCAAAGATGATTCTAAAACTCCTGGAAGCATTAGAAATGTATCGGAAGTTGAAGCAGAATATATATGTAAATTTATTAAAGATAATAATAAAGTCAATGTTGGTATTATTACACCATTTGTTCATCAAAAAGAATGTATCGAATATACATTAGAACAACATGGAATAAAGGATATTACAGTTGGGACAGTTCATGCATTTCAGGGCGACCAAAAAGATGTTATTATTTTCTCAACAGCTATTACAAATAATACTTGTCCAGCAACATATGAGTGGTTGAAAAACAATAGAGAATTAATAAATGTTGCTGTTTCTAGAGCAAAACATAAATTAATAATGTTAGGAAATAAAGATGCTATAAAACAACTTTCTAAGAATAAAGATGATTTAGTAGAATTGGCTGAATATGTTTATACTAATGGCGAAAGTATAGTTACCGATGTATCAATTTCATCAGTTGCATTAGGTACTAGACGAATTAGTACAGAAAGTGAAGAAGAATTAGCTAGTACAATAAATCAAATTTTATCAGTTATTAATAAGAATTGTTATATTAGAACTGAGGTTGCAATATCAAGTATTTTTAATGAAGATAAAGTTGATTCAAGTTTATTTTATAAACAAAAATTTGATTTAGTTGTATTTGAAAAACAATATTCAAAAGATCAGGTTCTTTTGGCAGTAGAATTAAATGGTCCAGAGCACTATTTTGATGAAGAAGTTATTATTAGAGATAATAAGAAAAAACAGTATTGTGAACAACATAAATTACAATTATTGAATATACCACGTGATTGCGCTCGTGATTATTACGATATTAAACAAAGTTTATTAACATTTGTTAAAGAGAAGAAATAATAATACTAAATCAGTTATTTATAAAAATTTTATATGGATTGTAGGTTATAGTTATGAGTAATTATTATAAAGAAAATAAAGATGAATTTATAAATAGTACTATCGATTGTAATATGTCTTTTCAATATAATTTATTTGAAAAATTTTTATCAATTGAAACAAAAACAATTTTAGATATCGGTTTTGGAAGTGGAAGAGATTCTTTATATTTTCAAAATAAAGGTTATGAAGTACACTCTTTAGATCCAGAAGAAGGGTTTTGTATTCATGGTAAAGAAATAGGATTAAAAAATATTTATTGTAAAAGAGTACAAGAATTAGATTTTATCGATATGTTTGATGGTATTTGGGCTTGTGCTTCACTACTACATATTCCATCATATGAATTAGTTAGTGTTTTAAATAAATGTTATGATGCTTTAAAAGAAGGCGGTATAATGTATTGTTCTTTTAAACACGGAGATTATGAAGGAGAACGTAAAGGAAGATTTTTCATCGATTTAATCGAAGAAAGATTTAGACAATATGTATCTAAAACAAAATTTGAAATTTTAGAAGTTTGGGTAAGTCAAGATGTTAGAGTAGAACGAACTGAAAGATGGTTAAATGTTGTTATGAAAAAATAAATGGAGTAGATTTGATTATGGATAATATTTTTAGTTTATTAGAGAAAAAATGCAAAGCAAAATTTAATGGTAAAACAGGAAACGACTTAAAAAAATATTTAGATGAATATGGACACTTATTATCAGAAGATGCATCAATTTTAATGGGTGATAGTTGTAGTTTTCCTGATAAATTCTATTTATCTTTTGAAGCTAGATGCACAGAGATAATTGAGAAAGAAATTAAATATTATGATATTATTCCATTTGATGATAATGAATATAAAACACTATCTGAAATGGTTTCTAAAGGTGACAAATTTCCCATGGTTAGCGGATATTTATATGATAATGAAGACGCTAATGGATTCTTTGAAATGGTTGAAAAAATCCATAAAATATGTAGAGTAAATAAAACAAGAGCTACTTTAGAATTTGTTACTCCTTATGAAGAAGATATTGATATCACTGTAGAATTTAATAGTGATAAAATTAAGTATGATGGAATTATCTATATTGTTGATGATAATAAAGATATGTTATTACAATCATACTTATGGATTTCTCATAGATTAAATGCTGGTGATATTATTAAGTATTTATCTTTGTTTAAAATCAAATATAGAAAAGAAGTTTAAATAAAATATATGTATATATCACTAAATCGATTTAAAGTTAGAAAGAAGTGAATTTTATGGAAAATGAAATAATTATTCCAAGAAAAAAATCAAAAAGTTTTGGGAATGCAATATTAATGTTATTTTCAGCATTATTAATGTGTTTACCTATTGTAATATATTTGGAACTTATTCCAGGCATTAAAGCATCAGATGAAGAAGGAATGCCATTGTTTGTTGTTATATTATGTACTATATTAATACCTATTCTTGCTTTATGTGCCATATATTATTTTAGGCAAATATTTAATGATAAACCTGTTTTAATTGTAAATCAAAAAGGTATTACAGAGTATATGAGTGCGAGAAGTGTTGGGTTTATTAAATGGGAAGATATCGAATATATTAATGTTTTTCCATATTTAGATAATACTTTTTATATTTGTATATATTTAAAAAGACCAGAAAAATATATTAAAAATGAAAAATTATTACGTAAATTAAATAAACAAAAATCTACTAAAAAATGGGGACATATCTTTTTTACTTCAATTTATTTTAAAAAAGAGTTTAATGTAGTCTCTGATACTATTAAATATTATTTTGAAAAAAGTAAAGAAAATACAGAGTGGTAGATGGTGGTGATTTTTATGGAGAGTAAAAATTATAAAAAAATACAATATTTCTTAAGTATGATTTTAACGTTTTTTATGATTATTGTATTAACACTTAAAACGGATTTTATCATAAATTTAAAGCCAATGTTACTATATATTCCTTTTATGATTTGGATTACAATTATTGTTTTATTTATATTAGAAACTAAATTTAAAACGGGATTTATAAGAATGTTTTACTTAATAGTAACTACAGGTTTATCTTTACTAATTATATCTAATTTAGAAGAGGCTTGTGCGGCTGTAATGCTTTTTAACTTAGGATATTTAATTTTAATGATTTTTGCTTTGTCAAGTAAAACCAAAGATAAAGATAGAAAAGAAAAGATTTTACCTATAGGACAATTTTCACAAAAACATCATGTGTTACAAACACTTACCCTTATAGGCATATTTATTTTAGCTATAATAACAATTTATATTTTTGAATATTTACTTAATTTAGATATTTTTGTTTCAATGCTTTTATCTTTTGTCATTATTTTTGTTTTTATTATTTATTTAAATCAACTTACAAATCCATTAGTGAAAGCTTTAAAAACTTTTAATAAAGAAATTAATTTTACTGAATATGAAAAAAGAATATTAGAATTATTAAATGAAAAGAATTTACATGAAGATTCAAGAAGCTATTTAATGTTGTTTTATGTAAATTACTTGTATTTATATGATTTAGATAAAGCAATTAATCTTTTTAACGATATTAGAATTCCTGAACATAAGATTTATAAATTAAATTATTATACAATTGACATCATAAATAGTATTAATAAAAAAGATAAAGTTGAGGCATTTAATAAAATCGAATCATTTAGAAAGTTATATCCAAATCATAAGTATATAAGTAAGTTTGAAAGATCATTTACTGTTTCTTTAACATTAGATGAGATTTCAAATATAAAAGAATTACATCCAATTGATAAAGGAATGAACATTCAAAGATTAATTAATGCTGAAGTACTAATGCATTATTATAATAGTAGAAATAATATTTCTGAAGCTAAAAAATACGCAGAATATGTCGTAGAACATGGTAATGATTTGTTATATCTTGTCAATAAAGCTAAAGAAATAATAGATAGTAGTAATTTATAGTGATTTTTGCTATAATATATGAAAATATGAAAAGTGGGGGATAAAATAATATGTATTGTCAAAAATGTGGTAATGAAATATCAGAAAATGAAATGTACTGTAAGATGTGTGGGACTAGAGTAATTAAAGATACTGAAGAAACAACTATTTATGAAGGTAATGATCCTAATAATATGTATGGAGGTACTTCATTTTATAGAGTATCATCTAAAAGTGAAAGTAATGGATTAAAAATTGCAGCTAAAGTATTCTTAATATTAGGTGCAGTTGTAACTCTTTATACTATTTGGTTTTCGTTTATTTGGTCAATTCCAATGATTATTATCTATTTTAACAAAGTTAAAAAAGGAGAAAAAATAGGTATTGGTTTTAAAATTGCTAGTATGCTTTTAGTTAGCATGATAGGTGGCATATTAATGTTATGCGATAAAGAAGAATAGTTTTATTCTTAAATAAATTTATATGATTTAGATTAGCTCTCGTACAAGACTTGTGTACGAGAGTTTTTATTTATAAATAAAAAAACAATACTTACCATTACGAAGAAAGTATTGTTTTATGTTAATTTATCTATTTAAAATATATTTTGTTAATTCGATTGGATCAACAATCACACCGTCTTTATATACACGCATGTTACCACTAGCGATTTCATCAATTAAGATAACTTCATCATTGTTATAACCGAATTCAAATTTAATATCCCATAAATCTAAGCCGATTGTTTTTAAATCATCAGCAATTATTTTAGTAATTTTTAAAGTTTGTTCTTTCATTTGATTAAATTGTGCCATGCTCATAACGCCTAAAGCTTCTAATCCTTCACTAGTTACTAGTGGGTCACCTTTTTCATCATTTTTAAAAGTACATTCAACATATCCGTTTTCTAGTGGTGTGCCATTTTTGATATATTCACCATAGCGACGGATGAAACTTCCTGTAGCTACTAATCGGCAAATTACTTCTAAACCATGTCCGAATACTTTACCAGGTAAAACTTCCATTGTAGCTTCTTCGATATTTGCGCTTACATAGTGAGTTTTAATTCCAGCTTGTCTTAATAATTCGAAGTAGTAGATACTTGTTTTTAAGTTTTCTTTTCCAATTCCTTCAATTGTTAAACCTACTGTATTTTCTCCTGGATCAAATACTCCATCTTTTCCTGTACAGTCATCTTTAAATTTTAATAAAACATTTCCGTTTTCTAATTTATAAACGTCTTTAGTTTTTCCTGTATATATTTTTTCCATTTTTTTACCTCTCTAATTTCAGTTATAATTTATCACAAAATATTTTTCTGTACAATATTTATTTTATGTGAAATGTATAATTTTTTATTAATTATACTTATTATTTTTTTAAAAAATAATTATATTTTTTTATGAAAACGCTTGTTTTGTAAAGAAATATTGAAAGAAGAAGTTTTTAATAGTATATTAAAAGCGGTTTTGCAAATTATTTAATTGGAGTTTTCCCAATTTAATGTAGGACTATATGGGGAGCTCCTCGTTTGAGCACGCCCCTTTTTTGTTTTAAAGGGAAAATATCTAAATTTTGGAGGAAAATATGAGAGTAGCAGTTATTATTGGTTCTTTAAGTGATTTACCTAAAATAGAACCGGGAATTAAAATTTTAAAGGATTTTGAAGTTAAGACAGATGTTAGAGTGTTAAGTGCGCATCGTACTTCTAAAGCGTTAGAAGAATTTATGGAAGAAGTAAATTCTAATGGAACAGAGGTTGTTATTGCGGCTGCGGGTATGGCTGCGGCATTACCAGGTGTTGTTGCAGCACAAACGGTCCTACCTGTTATTGGTGTTCCAATTAGTGGTGCAAATTTAGAAGGATTAGATGCACTTTTATCAATAGTACAAATGCCTAGTGGTATTCCTGTTGCAACTGTTGCGATTAATGGAAGTAAAAATGCTAGTTATTTAGCACTGCAAATCATTGCAAATAAACATGAATGTATTAAAGAAAAATTAATTTTAGAACGTAAACGTAATAGTGAAGATGTTTTAAAAGCAAACTTAGAATTAATGAGTAAATATTAAAAATAAAGGCGAGGAAAGTAAAAATGAGTAGTAAATATAGAGAAGCAGGCGTAGATTTAGAAGCTGGTTATGAATCAGTAAGATTAATTAAATCACATGTAGCAAGAACTAAAGTATTAGGAGCTGTTGATAGTATTGGTGCTTTTGGTGGTATGTTTGATTTAAGTTTATTAAAAATGAAAGAACCTGTATTAGTTAGTGGTACTGATGGCGTTGGTACAAAATTAATGGTAGCTTTTGATTGTGATAAGCATGATACTATTGGTATTGATGCGGTTGCGATGTGTGTTAATGATGTTTTAGTACAAGGAGCTATGCCAATTTTCTTCTTAGATTATTTAGCTGTTGGTAAAAATACTCCAACTAAAATCGAACAACTTGTAAAAGGGGTTGCTGATGGATGTGTATTAAGCGAATGTGCACTTATCGGTGGTGAAACAGCTGAAATGCCTGATATGTATGATCCAAATCATTATGATATCGCAGGTTTTTGCGTAGGAGCTGTTGAAAAGAGTAAATTATTAAATGGTCAAAACATTGCTAGTGGTCAAGTTTTAATCGGCTTACCTTCTAGTGGATGTCATTCTAATGGTTATTCATTAGTTAGAAAAGTATTACTTAAAGATGCAAAATTAGATTTACATCAATTTTATCCTGAGTTTGGTAAGACTTTAGGAGAAGAATTATTAACTCCAACTAAAATTTATGTAAAGGCTATTAAACATTTACTTAATAAAGAAATCGATATTAAAGGTATGAGTCACATTACAGGTGGAGGTTTCTATGAAAACTTACCTAGAATGCTTAAAGATGGTTTAGGTGTAGAAATCAATGTTAATTCATTCCCAAGACCAGAAATCTTTAATTTAATTATGAAAACAGGAAATATTGAAGAAAAAGAAATGTATAACGTATTCAATATGGGATTAGGTTTTGTTATGGCAGTTGATGCTAAAGATGTTGAAGTTGTATTAAGTGAATTAGCTAGTGTTAATGAACCAGCTTATGTTGTTGGTAAGGTTACTAATAGTGGAGAAGTAGAATTAGTATGGTAAGAATAGCTGTTTTAGTAAGTGGTGGCGGTACTAATCTTCAAGCTTTAATTGATGCGATTAAAGAGAACAAAATTGATGGTGAAATTGTTTTTGTTGCATCTAATAGAATGAAAGCTTATGGATTAGAAAGAGCGCGTAATGCCGGAATTGACGCAGAATGTATTAAGGATGAAGCTTTATTAATTTCTAAATTAGAAGAATATAAGGTTGATTTAATTGTTCTTGCAGGATATCTTGCTATCTTATCGAGTGATTTTATTAATAAATTTGAAAATAAGATTATTAATATTCATCCATCTTTAATTCCATCTTTTTGTGGAAGTGGAATGTATGGTATTCATGTCCATGAAGCAGCTTTTGCTCGTGGTGTGAAGGTAAGTGGGGCAACAGTCCATTTTGTAAGTAGTGTTGTTGATGGTGGGCCTATTATTATGCAAAGGGCAATTGATATAAGTATGTGTCAATCACCAGAAGAAATCCAACAATTAATTTTAAATAATGTTGAACATAAGTTATTAGTAGAGGCAGTAGGTCTTTACTGTAGTAATAAAGTAAAGGTAGTAAATGGAAGGGTCGTATTATAAATGAAAAGAGCATTAGTAAGTGTTACAAATAAAGAAAATATCGTAGAGTTTTGTAAAGGGTTAGTTGAATTAGGTTTTGAAATTGTTTCAACTGGCGGAACTTTAAAAAAATTAGTTGAAGGTGGAGTTGCTGCTATCGCGATTGATGATGTTACAGGATTTCCTGAAATGTTAGATGGCAGAGTTAAAACACTTCATCCTATGGTTCATGGTGGCCTACTTTATTGTCGTGAAAAACCAGAACATGTTAAAACAATTGAAGAACACAACATTAAACCAATTGATTTAGTATGTGTTAATTTATATGAATTTGAAAAAGCATTAAGAAATCATAAACCACTTGCTGATATGATTGAAAACATCGATATCGGTGGTCCATCAATGATTCGTAGTGCGGCTAAAAACTTTAAAGATGTATTAGTAGTAACTGATCCTAAAGACTATAGTATGGTATTAGAAGCTATTAAAAATGATACAGCTGATTATGACTTCCGTCTTAATTTAGCTTATAAAGCATTTAGTGTAACAGGTGCTTATGATTCAATGATTTCTAGATATTTTGCTGGTATGGTTGGTGATGAATTCCCAGAAATCTTAAATATGTCTTATAAGAAGGTTGAACATTTAAGATATGGTGAAAATAGTCAACAATTAGCTAATAAATATGAAGATAGTTTTGTTGAGTCATCTTTACTTGATTATGAACAATTAAATGGTAAAGAAATTTCATTTAATAACTTAAATGATTTATATGGTGCGGTTGCTTTAGTAAGAGAATTTGGTAGTCAAATTGTTACTGCAGCAATTAAACACTCAACACCATGTGGTGTAGCAATCGCTGATAGTGGTTATGAATCATATATGAAAGCATATAACGCTGACCCTCAAAGTATTTTTGGTGGTATTGTAGCTGTTAACTATACAGTAGATGAAAATACAGCAATTGAAATGAATAAAATCTTCTTAGAAATTGTTGCTGCTCCAGATTTTACACCTGAAGCTTTAGAAGTTTTAAGAAAGAAGAAAAATTTACGTGTTTTAAAATTACATAACTTAGATAGTAGAGATGCTAAATATGATATTAAATACCTTGAAGGTAAAGTTTTAGTACAACAACTTAACAATAAAATGATTGATGAAATGAAAGTTGTTACTAATGAAATGCCAACTAAAGAACAATTAAGTGATATGGAATTTGGTATGAAAGTAGTTAAATATGTTAAATCTAATGCAATTTGTATTGTTAAGGATGGTGTAACATTAGCTATTGGTGGTGGACAAACATCACGTGTTTGGGCACTAGAAAATGCAATCCATAATAATTCTCATATAAACTTTAGTGGAAGTGTCTTAGCTTCTGATGCATTCTTCCCATTTGCTGACTGTGTTCAAGTAGCGTATGATGCAAATATTAGTGCGATTATTCAACCAGGTGGAAGTATTAAAGACAAAGATTCAATTGATTTATGTAACAAATTAGGTATTCCAATGGTATTTAGTGGATATCGTCATTTCCGTCATTAGGAGTTTTATAGATATGAAAGTATTATTAATTGGTAGTGGAGGAAGAGAACACGCAATTGCGTATGCTCTTAAGAAGAGTCCAAAAATAAAAGAATTACACGCTATTCCAGGTAATCCTGGTATTAGCGAACTAGCTACATGTCACGCTGGAGATGTAGCTGATATCGATAGTATTTTAAAATTTGTTAAAGAAAATGAAATAGACTTCACAGTGGTTGGTCCTGAAGTACCTTTATGTTTAGGACTAGTAGACTTACTTGAAGATAATGGTTATAAAGCCTTCGGGCCAAGAAAATTAGCGGCTACTTTAGAAGGTAGTAAAGCATTTGCTAAAGAATTTATGGTTAAACATAATATTCCTACAGCTCTTTATAAAGAAGTTACAAATTATAATGACGCAGTTAATGCTTTGGCTGAATTTAGTTATCCTGTTGTTATTAAGGCTGATGGATTAGCTGCGGGTAAAGGAGTAGTAATTTGTGATTCATATGAAATGGCTATAGGGACATTAAAAGAAATGATGTTAGAAAATTCTTTAGGTGATGCAGCTAATAAAATTATCTTAGAAGAGTTTTTAACTGGTTATGAATGTTCACTACTATGTTTTGTTGATGGTGATACAATAATTCCAATGGTAAGTGCGAAAGACCATAAACAAATCTATGATAATAATCAAGGACCTAATACAGGTGGTATGGGTACTGTTTCGCCTAATCCATTCTTACCAAAAGGTATTGATGAAATATTAGAGGAAGAAGTATTAAAACCATTCTTAGAAGGTCTTAAGAAAGATAATATTGATTACCGCGGTGTTGTGTTTATCGGTTTAATGATCGATAACAATAAGCCAAAAGTATTAGAATTTAACGTAAGATTTGGTGATCCAGAAACACAAGTAATTATGTTACGCCTTGACTGTGATTTACTTGATGTTATGTTACATATTAGCGAAAAAAGATTAAAAGATATAGAAGTTAAATTTAAAGATGAAGAAGCTATTTGCTTAGTATTAGCTAGTAGTGGATACCCTGGTAAATATGAAAAAGGTAAGCTTATTTCAGGTTTAGATAATTTGCCAAGTGATATTGTTGTATTCCACGCTGGTACAAAATTAGTTGACGGGAAATTAGTTACAAATGGTGGACGTGTTCTAAACGTTTGTGCACTAGCTTCTAATTTAAATGAATTAAGAGAAAAAGTTTATAAAGCAAGCGAACTTATTACCTTTGAAGGTAAATATTGCCGTAAAGATATCGGACTAAATTAGGAGGTTAATATGACAAAAGTATTACGTGTTTACGTTGAGAAAAAGCCACAATATAGAGTGGAAGCTAATGAATTATTAGCTAATATTAAAACACAATTAAATATTAATTTAGATTACTTAAGTGTTGTTAATCGCTATGATTTAGCTGGTTTAAGTGAAGAAAATCTAAAGGACGCAATTAACATTGTTTTAAGTGAACCAATGGTTGATGATTATTATTTAGAAGATTATCCAGCAAATGGTAAAAATGTGTTTGCGATTGAATATCTACCTGGTCAATATGATCAAAGAGCGGACGCTTGTGAACAATGCTTGAAAATTTTAGCTAATGCTAATGTTAAAGTTAGATGTGCTAGATATTATGTTTTAGATAATAAATTAAGTGAAAAAGAAATTGAAATTATTAAGAAGTATTTAATTAATCCTGTTGACCAAAGACTTGCTTCTTTAGAAAAATTTGAATCATTATTAGATTCAGAAGTTGTTATTGAACCTGTTAAGGAAGTTTTAGGATTTATTAATTACACTAAAGAAGAATTAGAAAATTATTTAAAAGCCAATGGTATGGCAATGAATTATGACGACTTAAAAGTAGCTCAAGATTATTTTTTAAGTGAGAATCGTAATCCTACTGAAACTGAATTAAAAGTTTTAGATACTTATTGGTCAGACCATTGTCGTCATACAACATTCTCTACAATTTTAACAGATGTTAAGATTGATGATGGACAGTTTAAAGAAGTAATGGAAGCTGATTTAGCTAAATATATTACATCTAGACATTTAGTTTATGGAGTTGAAACTAAACGTCCGATTACCTTAATGGATTTAGCTACAATTAGTATGAAAGAATTAAGAAAAGCTGGTTACTTAGATGATTTAGAAGTCAGTGAAGAAATTAATGCTTGTAGTATTGAAATTAAAGTTTCTACAGACCAAGGTGATGAAGATTGGTTATTAATGTTTAAAAATGAAACACATAACCATCCTACAGAAATTGAACCATTTGGTGGTGCGGCTACATGTTTAGGTGGAGCTATTCGTGACCCACTTTCAGGTCGTGCTTATGTTTATCAATCAATGCGTATTACAGGTGCTGCTGATCCACGTAAAGCTTATAATGAAACTATCGAAGGTAAACTTGCTCAAAGAAAGATTTGTCAAGAAGCCGCTCATGGTTTTTCTAGTTATGGTAACCAAATCGGTTTAACTACTGGTTATGTACATGAAATATATCATCCAGGCTATGTTGCTAAAAGAATGGAAATTGGTGCGGTAGTAGCCGCTGCTCCTAAAGGGCAAGTTAAAAGATTAAATCCAGAAGAAGGCGATGTAATTTTATTAATTGGTGGAAGAACTGGTCGTGATGGTATTGGTGGAGCGACTGGGTCTAGTAAATCTCACGAATTAAAAACAACTACTACAGCTGGTGCGGAAGTTCAAAAAGGTAACCCTGTTGAAGAACGTAAGATTCAAAGATTATTTAGAAATCCAAGTGTATCTGAAAAAATTGTTCGTTGTAATGACTTTGGTGCAGGTGGTGTTTGTGTTGCTGTAGGTGAGCTTGCTCCATCACTTGAAATTAATTTAGATTGCGTACTGAAGAAATATGAAGGTTTAAATGGAACTGAATTAGCTATTTCTGAATCACAAGAAAGAATGGCTATTGTTATTAGAAAAGAAGATGAAGAATATATTATTAACGAATGTAAGAAGGAAAACTTAGAAGTAGTTAATATAGCTAAGGTTACTAATAATAACCGCCTTGTAATGCATTATATGGGTCAAAAAATCGTTGATTTAAACCGTGATTTCTTAGATAAAAATGGTGCGAAACGTTATCAAGGTGTTAGTATTAGCCTACCTGATTTTACTCATACTCCATTTGATACTGTTAAACATAATACATTTACTGAAGCTACTAATGAAGTTTTAACTAGATTAAGTGTATGTAGTCAAAAAGGTTTAGTTGAACGCTTTGACTCATCAATTGGAAATAATACCATCTTAAGTCCTTTTGGTGGTAAGACATTAAGAACGGAAACAGAAGCAATGGCAGCTTTAATTCCTACTTTAGGAAAAGAAACTACAACAGCTTCTATTATGAGTTATGGATTTAACCCTGAAATAAGTAAATGGAGTCCATATCACGGTGCGATTATGGCTGTGGTTGAAAGTGTTAGTAAAATTATTTGCGCTGGTGGAGATTATCATAAGATAAGATTTTCATTCCAAGAATATTTCGAAAAATTATTAAAAGATGATTATCGTTGGGGTAAACCTTTCGCGGCTTTATTAGGAGCTTACCGAGTTCAAGAAGAATTAAAATTAGCTAGCGTTGGTGGAAAAGATAGTATGAGTGGATCATTCTTAGATATTTCTGTTCCACCTACACTTGTATCTTTTGCAATTTGTGCTTCAAATGTTAAAAATATTATTACACCCGAATTAAAGAGCGCTAATCATACTTTAGTTGAAGTAATGTTACCTAAAGATAAATATCATGTTTATGATTTTGATGCTTTAAAACAAATTTATGATAATGTTAGTAATTTAATAGCAAAAGGAAAAGTTTATAGTGCTTATTCAGTTAAAGACGGTGGCGTTATTGAAGCTATTTATAAAATGGCCTTTGGTAATGAAGTTGGTGTAGAAATTAATAATGAATTATCACTAGATTCATTAACAAGAAAAGATTACGGAAATATTATTATTGAAGTAGCTGATTTAAGTGAAGTAACATTTGATAATATTAGAGTTATTGGTTATACAAATGATTCTAAGAGCGTTTCATATAATAATGAAGCTATTTCATTAGATGAAGCTTACAAATTATATGAAGGTGTTTTAAATGAAGTATATCCAGTAAGTGCACCTAACTTAACTAATGAGTTAAATGATAGTCTATGTTATGAAAGAGCTGCTGGAGCTAAAAAGACTTATGACGAAGTAAATGTCGTAATTCCAGTCTTCCCAGGAACTAACTGTGAATATGACTCTAAACGTGCATTTGAACGTGCAGGAGCTAAAGTAAGATTAGTTGTTATTAGAAATAAAACAACACAAGATATTATTGATAGTGTTAACGAATTAGAAGAAGCTATTTATAGTAGTCAAATTATGATGTTACCTGGTGGATTTAGTGCTGGTGATGAACCGGAAGGAAGTGGAAAGTTTATCGCTACTTTCTTACGTAATCCAAAATTAAAAGCAGCTATTAGTGATTTATTAGATAATAGAGATGGTTTAATGATTGGTATTTGTAATGGATTCCAAGCATTAATTAAATTAGGTTTACTTCCTTATGGAAAAATTAAAGATATGACAGATACTGATCCTACCCTAACATTTAATACAATCGCTCGTCACGTATCTCAAATGGTACAAACAAAGATTGTTAGTGTTAAATCACCATGGTTAGCTAATGTTAATGTTGGTGATTTACATACAATTGCGGTTAGTCATGGTGAAGGAAGATTTGTTGCACCTAAAGAAGTTATTGATAGTTTATTTGCAAGCGGTCAAGTATTTAGCTTATATACAGATAACTTAGGAAATCCAACAATGCAATCACCATATAATCCAAATGGTAGTATGATGGGGATTGAAGGTATCGTTTCATGTGATGGTCGTATTTTAGGTAAGATGGGTCATAGTGAACGTCAAGGTGTAAATCGTAATAAAAATATTTATGGCGAAATGGATCAACAACTATTTGAAGCCGGAGTAAATTATTTTAAAAAGAAGTAGGTAATAAATAATGAGTGGTTTTTTTGGAGTTGTTAGTAAAAAAGATTGTGTAATGCCATTGTTTTTTGGTGTAGACTACCATTCTCATCTTGGTACTAAAAGAGGTGGGATGGCTGTTTATGGCAGTGATGGCTTTCAAAGAAGTATTCACAATATTGAAAATTCACCATTTAGAACAAAATTTGAACGCGATGTTAATGAAATGAGTGGTAACTGTGGTATTGGTTGTATTTCAGATAATGAAGCTCAACCACTATTAGTAAGTTCTCACTTAGGTTCATTTGCGATTGCTACAGTTGGTAGAATTAATAATATTGATGAACTTAAAAAAGAATGTTTCGATACTGGAAAGATACAATTTCTAGAAATGAGTCATGGTTTATTAAATCCAACAGAATTAGTTGCGGCTTTAATAAACAGTAAAGACAATGTTATTGAAGGTATTAAATATGCTCAAGAAAAAATTGATGGTTCAATGAGCGTATTATTACTTTTCCCAAATAGAATATATGCAGCGCGTGATTATGTAGGAAGAACGCCTGTTGTAATTGGAAAAAGCAAAGATTCACATTGTGTTTCTTTTGAATCTTGTGCATTTTTAAATTTAGGATATGAAAGTTGTTATGAATTAGGCCCTGGTGAAATTGTGGCTATTGAGGCTAATAATTTCCTAAGTTTAAGTGCTCCAGGAAAGAAATTAAAAATCTGTTCATTCTTATGGACTTATTATGGATATCCTACCGCAACATATGAAGGTATAAACGTTGAAGCGATGAGGTATCGTTGTGGTGCACTTTTATATAAACGTGATAACTGTGAGGTTGATAGCGTAGCGGGTGTTCCTGATTCAGGATTAGCACATGCAATTGGTTATGCAAATGCAAGTGGTATTCCTTATTCTAGACCACTGATTAAATATACACCTACATGGCCTAGATCATTTATGCCTCAAAATCAAAAACAAAGAAATTTAGTTGCGAGAATGAAATTAATTCCTGTTAAAGAATTAATTAAGGGGAAAAAGTTAGTATTAATTGATGACTCTATTGTTAGAGGAACACAATTAAGTGAAACTGTTGACTTTTTATATAATTCTGGAGTAGAAGAAGTTCATGTAAGACCAGCTTGTCCTCCAATTATGTTTGGATGTAAATTTTTAAACTTTTCTAGAAATGTTAATCATATGGATTTAATTGCTAGAAGAGTAATTGCTGAATTAGAAAATGTGGAAGAAGTTAGTGATGAACTAGCTAAAGAATATACAAATCCTGATAGCCCAAAATATCAAAAAATGGTTGATAGAATATGTGAAAAGATGAATTTTACATCATTAAGATATCACCGTTTAGATGATTTAGTTGAAGCTATTGGACTTGAAAAATGTAAATTGTGTACATATTGTTTTGATGGAAATGAAGAATAAAATATAAGGGAGTAAAATATGGCATATTATTATAAAGAAGAATCACATACATTTAGCGAATATTTATTAGTTCCTGGTTACTCTAGTAGTGAGTGCCAACCACATAATGTTAGTTTAAAAACACCGCTTGTAAAATTCAAAAAAGGTGAAGAAGCAGCGATAAATTTAAATATTCCTTTAGTTAGTGCAATTATGCAAGCTGTATCTAATGATACACTAGCAATTGCTTTAGCTAAAGAAGGTGGAATAAGTTTTATTTATGGTTCTCAATCGATTGAAAATCAAGCAGCAATGGTTAGAAGAGTTAAAAATTATAAGGCTGGTTTTGTAAAATCAGATTCAAATTTAAAACCATCTGATACTTTAGCTGACATTATAAAATTAAAAGAAAAAACAGGTCATTCTACTGTAGCTATTACAATAGATGGAACTGAAAATTCAAAATTAGTAGGTATTGTTACAGGTAGAGATTATCGTGTATCAAGAATGCCTTTAGATTTAAAAATTGAAGAGTTTATGACACCAATTGAAAATTTAATTACCGCTAAGGTTGGTATTACTTTAAAGGCGGCTAATGATATTATTTGGGATTATAAACTTAATTCTCTTCCTATTTTAGATGAGGAAGGAAGACTTGATTCATTTGTATTTAGAAAAGATTATGAATCTAAAAAAACAAATCCTAATGAATTATTAGATGAGAAAAAAAGATATATGGTTGGTGCCGGTATTAACACTAGAGATTATGCAGAAAGAATTCCTGCATTACTTGAAGCAGGTGCAGACGTTTTATGTATTGACTCAAGTGAAGGTTTTAGTGAATGGCAACAACGTACAATTAAATGGGTAAGAGACCATTATGGTGATACTGTTAAAATTGGTGCTGGAAATGTAGTTGATAGAGATGGATTTAGATTTTTAGCAGAATGTGGTGCCGATTTTATTAAAGTTGGTATCGGTGGTGGCTCTATTTGTATCACGAGAGAAACTAAAGGTATTGGTCGTGGACAAGCTACAGCTGTGATTGAGGTCGCAGCGGCACGTGATGAATATTTTAAGGAAACTGGTATTTATATTCCTATTTGTTCAGATGGTGGAATTGTTCATGATTATCATATGACACTTGCTCTTGCTATGGGTTCAGACTTTATTATGTTAGGTAGATATTTTTCACGTTTTGATGAATCTCCAACAAATAAAGTTAAAATCAATGGTCAATATATGAAAGAGTACTGGGGAGAAGGTAGTGCTCGTGCTAGAAATTGGCAACGTTATGATTTAGGCGGAGAAAACAAGCTTCAATTTGAAGAAGGTGTTGATTCATATGTTCCTTATGCAGGTTCACTTAAAGATAATGTTGAAATTTCTTTAGCTAAAGTTAAACATACAATGTGTAATTGCGGAGCTTTAACTATACCAGAACTTCAAGAAAAAGCAAAAATCACACGTGTGAGCGCAACTAGTATTGTTGAAGGTGGAGCACACGATGTCTTGCTTAAGGAGAACAAATAATTATGAAGCAAGATAAGATAGTTATTATTGATTTAGGTAGTACAATAAACACTGAAATTGCACGTGAGGTTCGTGCGCTAGGTGTTTATAGTGAAATTCATAATTTTGATATCACTGAGGCTGAAATTGCCGCACTAGGTAATGTGAAAGGTTTTATTTTAAATGGTGGGGTAAACAATATTGTTGACGGTGTTAAAATAGATGCTAGTATGGCAGTCTATAATAGTGGATTACCGTTATTTATTGTTAATCATGATGGATTAATTGGCCAAAATATTGAGTCATTTTCATTAGATCTAGAAGTAAGAAAAGATCAATTAAGTGATTTTATATTCGAAGTTTGTGGTGCCCAAGCAAATTGGAATATGAAAAATTTCATTGATGAACAAGTTCAATTAATCAAAGAACAAGTTAAAGATAAAAAAGTATTACTTGCTTTAAGTGGTGGTGTAGATAGTAGTGTAGTTGCTGCACTATTAATCAAAGCAATAGGTTCTCAACTACACTGTGTTCATGTTAATCACGGGTTGATGAGACAAGGTGAAAGTGAAAATGTAATTGAAGTTTTTGAAAAAGGTTTAAATGCTAACTTAGTATATGTAGATGCAACAGAAAGATTTTTAAATAAGCTTGCTAATGTTAGTGACCCTGAGGGAAAAAGAAAGATTATTGGTGCTGAATTTATTCGTGTATTTGAAGAAGAAGCACGCAAACTTGATGATATAACATTCTTAGCTCAAGGAACAATTTATCCTGATATTGTTGAAAGTGGTACTAAAACAGCTAAAAATGTAAAATCACATCATAATGTTGGTGGATTGCCAGAAGATATGAAA
Organism: Anaeroplasmataceae bacterium; assembly: GCA_045126355.1. Lineage (GTDB taxonomy): Bacteria > Bacillota_I > Bacilli_A > Acholeplasmatales > Anaeroplasmataceae > CAZSIA01. The sequence continues at coordinate 71,968 of JBGVOE010000065.1, forward strand.
TTTTTACTTATTGAACCTTTAAAGATGTTATTTAAAGATGAAGTAAGAGCATGTGGAATTGAACTTGGTCTTCCATATGAGATGGTATATCGTCAACCATTCCCAGGGCCAGGTTTAGGAGTAAGATGTTTAGGAGCAATTACAATAGATAGATTAGAAGCTGTTAGACATTCTGATGCAATTTTAAGAGAAGAATTTAAAAAAGCAGGATTAGATAAAAAAGTTTGGCAATATTTTACAGTTGTTCCTGATTTTAAATCAGTAGGTGTAAAAAATCATTGTAGAAGTTTTGAATATCCTGTTATTATCCGTGCAGTTAATACAATTGATGCGATGACTGCGACAATTGAAGAAATAGATTATGTAATTTTACATCGAATTACAAAACGTATTTTAGAAGAAGTTAAAGGTGTAAATAGAGTTTTATATGACCTAACACCAAAACCATGTGGAACAATAGAGTGGGAATAATAAAAACTATATTAGGAGGATTTATTTATGAATTCTAATTATTTAATAGAAGAATATGGGTTTTATCTTTTTAATGATGAAGTAATGAAAAGTAGAATTCCAGAGGAAACTTATAATGCTTTCCATAAAGCACTTTTAAATAAAGAATCAATGAGCAAAGATATCGCAACCATTATAGCTAAAGCGATGAAAGAGTGGGCTATTGAAAAAGGAGCTACTCACTTTACTCATTGGTTTACACCCTTAAATGGAAAAACAGCAGAAAAACATGATGCATTTTTAGAATTAGATGGTGATAAACCTATTTTAGAATTTAGTGGTAAATTATTACGAAAAGGTGAACCTGATGCTTCAAGTTTTCCAACTGGAGGCTTAAGAGCTACCTTTGAAGCAAGAGGGTATACTGCATGGGATACTACATCTCCAGCTTTTGTAAAAAATCATACACTATATATTCCAACTCTTTTCTGTTCTTATACAGGAGAAGCATTAGACCATAAAACACCACTACTGAAATCATGTGAAGTTTTAAATAAAGAAGCAGTAAGATTGTTAAAACTATTAAATGTGGAAGTTGAAAATGTTGAAAGCTTTGTTGGAAGTGAACAAGAGTATTTCTTAGTTTTAGAAGAATACTATAAAAAAAGATTAGATTTAAAATTCACTGGTAGAACTTTATTTGGCTTACCTGCGCCAAAAGGTCAAGAATTAGAAGACCATTATTTTGGTAGTATTAAAACTAAAGTTGCCGCCTTTATGCAAGATTTAGACCGCGAATTATGGAAATATGGAGTACCTTCAAAAACTAAACATAATGAAACAGCACCTGCACAACATGAAATTGCTTGTATCTATCGTAATGCTAATATTACAACAGATAATAACAATTTAGTTATGCAATTAGCTCAAGATATTGCACAAAAACATGGACTTCGCTGTCTTCTTCATGAAAAACCATTTGCTGGAATCAATGGTTCAGGTAAACACAACAACTGGAGTGTTATGACAAATACAGGTGTTAATTTATTTAAACCTGGATCTGATCCTATGAATAATACCCTATTTTTAGCAAGCTTGGCTTGTGTAATTAAAGGTGTTCATGAATACGCTGATTTATTAAGTTTAAGTATCGCAAGTGCTAGTAACGACCTACGTTTAGGTGGTAATGAAGCCCCTCCAGCAATTATTTCTTTATTCTTAGGTGAAGAATTAGAAATGGTTATAAATGCTTTATTAGAAGATAAGAAAATCTCTGGTAAAGTTAAAAACAGATTCCAAACAGGTGTTAATGTTGTATTTGATTTTGCTAAAGATAATACTGATAGAAATAGAACAAGTCCATTTGCCTTTACTGGTAATAAATTTGAATTCCGTGGTGTTGGTTCTAGTCAATCAATCGCTACAGTAAATACAATGTTAAACTCTATCTTAGCTTATGAAATGAAGGAAATGAGTGATTTAATAGCTAGTGGAAAAGATCTATTTGAAGTTATAAAATTATTTATTTCAGAACATAAAGATATTTTGTTTGGTGGCGATGGCTATTCACGTGCTTGGGAAGTAGAAGCTAAAAAACGAGGTTTATCTAATTTAAATAATACAGTTGATGCATTAGCTACATTTAAGAATAATAAAATGCGTAAAATGTTAATAGACTTAGGAATCTTTAGTGAAGTTGAATTAGATTCTCGTTATGATGTACTATTAGATAGTTACGCAAAAACAATTCATGTCGAATCAGTTACAGCTATTAAAATGGTAAAAAGCGAAATATATCCTGCCGCAGTTAAATATTTAGGTAGTATTAGTGATATCGTTAATAGTTTAATAAATAACCATATTAATAATGAGTTTGTATTAGAAGATGCTATTAAGTTATCTGAATTATTACAAAATACAAAACGCGTTGTTGTTTTATTAGAACATGAAGTAGCAACTGTTGAAATGGAAGAAAACTTATTATTAAAAGCTACTTATTATCGTGATAAAATTTTACCAATTATGAATGAATTACGTTCTTATGTTGATATGATGGAAGAAGTTGTTAGTAAAGATAGCTGGCCTATTCCAACATATACTGATTTATTATTTGGTATTTAATAAATAAATATAACCGCTTATATTCTCATTGACGAGTTTTAATAAGCGGTTTTTATTATGAAAGAAGAAAAACATTAAACTATAGTAAAAAGATGCCATGGTGAATGTTATATTGGAATAGTCGGTGTTGTGCGTACACTTGGTAAAAATATTCAAAAATAAAAACGAGTTAACTAAAGTTGAAAGTGATTTAATTGATTTTAATAATTAACCTTAAAAATCACAAAAATTAGTTTGATTTTTGTTACCTGTAAGCACTTTAATAAGCTTGTTTTTATAATTTTTTTGAAGTTGAATATTTATATATAAAAACAAAACCTCCAAAGAATTCTAGAAAACTAGTCAACTTTAGAGGCTTTGTCTTTCTGTTTATGAGGTGTATGATTTGTACCAGAAAAAACAGAAATAAACACCATAATTAGTATAACATTTTTTGATGTATGTGCAACAAACATTTGTTATTGACATTCAGATACTATAGAATTAAAATAAAATTACCATAAAGAGAAGACGAGAGACAAGCTCTATGACTCTTCAGCAACCTACCAATTAGGCAAGGTGCTAAAGCTTGAATGATGGGAGATATAGTAATAGTAGATACACTCCTATCATTTTCGATGGGAGTTTTTTTTCTATCTCTAATATGGTAGAAAGAGGAGAAAAATGAAAATATTATTACACATGCCTCATACAAAATTGAGGCTTCCAAAAATCTTTTACAGAGGTTTATTAATTGATAAGAATGAACTAAACAAATACAATTTAATAATGAGTGATGTAGGAGTTGACGAATTATTTAAAGGTATTAAAGCTTATAAAATTCAACCAAAATATTCTAGGCTTTATTGTGATGTGGAAAAATTTAAAGATGATAATTTAGAAATTATGAGTAAGTTTGGTCAAGGCGTTATATATACACATACTTTTAATCAAATTAGATTTCATGAACATGATGAAAAATACAAAAGAAAGGTATTTAAGTACTATAATCAATATCACAAGAAATTAGATAGATTAGTAAAAAGACTATTGAAAAAAGATGATACTTTATTAATTATTGATTGTCACAGTTATTCAGATAAATTAGCATCTCAATTTGAATCTGGACCATTTCCTGATATATGCATTGGAGTAGAAGAAAACTATTATGATCAAGAAATTTTAGATTCTATTATTTTGAAAATAAAAGAATTAGGTTATACATATGAAATTAATTCCCCTTATAAAGGAAGTATTATTCCAAACATTGTTTATAAAGGTAAGGTTAAGGGAAAGGTTATTTCGATAATGCTAGAAATAAATAAAAGAATTTATTTGTAGAAATGAAAAATATATTAGAAGTAATATGTTAAATTATGGGAAAATTATATTTTTCTAATATTAATAATATCAGTAATTGATATATGCGGAGGGGGATATAGTAATAGTAGATACACTTCTATCATTTTCGATACGTGTTTTTGCTATCTCTAATATGGTAGAAAGAATAATAGTATGGATAAAATAGAATAAATAAAATTATTAAATAAGGGAACTAGTTTTTTTTAGTTAGATTCTTATCGGACATAATTTGTCCTGGTTATTTCAAAAAATAGAAAAGCATAGAACATAAGTAAATAAAAAAATGCAGATTAGAAACAAGTCTTATTAGAACCTTGTATTATCTAACTGCATTTTTTTATTTAAAATTAAAAATTGGATAACTCGTTTTTGATGCGTTCATTTCTTTTTTGAACAAACTCTAGTTGGTTTTTTATCCATATAAGATATTCTTCAACAGTTTTCGGAAAAGGATTTTTTTTAAAAGGTTTTGTTTTAATCCAAAATTTAACACTATTGTAATCATCAGCAACTAAGTCTTGTAGAAGGAAGAAGTCTACATATCCTTTGAAATCAATAAATAGATCAAAGAATTCTTTATTTCTTAATAAAGTATCGTATAATGGGCTTTCTTCATTGATATAATATTTTCTGATACATTCTAATGTTAAATCAAATCTATCGATAATATAAGGATTACAACCTCTTTTTTGATTAATGCTTCCTATCATTTTTGGGAAGATTATAGAACCTCCAATTGTATATGATTTTCTCGTATATTCTTCGATAAAATTTTTATAATCTGGTAAGAAATCCATTACTTTTTTAATCATTGGTCTATATTTATTGTATCTAAAACTAGATATTATTGAATCACTGCCAAAATTAAAATTTTTCCAACTTAAATATTTTGTTTTAGTTGTTTCATTTAATTTCAAAAATTCGCCATTAGGTAATTGTTTACTCCAAATCAATTTGTGATAAAGTTTTAAAGTTTTACTTTCGGAATCAGGATCTACAAATACACCTCCCATTTCATCATTCCAATGCATTTTCCAAAAATTTGGAGTATCTGTTGTAAAATCAAAATCTACATTTATTTTAAATTTTTCCATATTTCGATTATAGCATTAATATTAAAAAATAGAAATATTTTTAAATGTTTAAGAATGATATTTCAAACTAATGTTAAACTTTTTTTTCTAACATATTAAATATAGTATCCACTTTTACCATATATTTCTATTATGTTATTTATATTGCAACTAAAGTTTTTATAAAATAACTAATTTATCTTTAAAATTTATTTGTTGTAATGACTTTTTGTTGCAAAAAAGTCTAAAAAATATAACAAATTATGATATAATTGTTATATGAATTTCTAAGGGGTGTTTTTATGAGTACTAATAGAGAACAAGAAAGAAAAGAATTATTTTCATCTATCTGGAAAATTGCAGATAGTTTAAGAGGAGCAGTAGATGGATGGGACTTTAAAAACTATGTATTAGGTTTTATGTTCTATAGATTCATTTCAGAAAATTTAACTAACTATATCAATGCTGATGAACATAAGTCAGGGAATAAATATTTTAATTATGCTAATCTAACAGATGAAGAAGCAAGTTGTATTAAAGATGATATGGTACAAGAAAAAGGTTTCTTTATTTTACCATCTGAATTATTTTGTAATGTAGTTAAAAAAGCCTATAACGATGCAAACTTAAACGTTACTTTATTTAATGCTTTTAAACACATTGAAGAATCAGCTCAGGGTGCGGCAAGTGAAAAAGATTTTGCTGGTTTATTTAGTGATATTAATGTTAATAATGAAAAGTTCTTAGGTGCAACAGTAGAAAAAAGAAATAAGAAATTAGCTGATATTCTTTCTGAAATTTCTAAAATGAAGTTAGGTAATTATCAAGAAAACTCAATTGACGCCTTTGGTGATGCATATGAGTTCTTAATGAGCATGTATGCTTCTAATGCTGGTAAATCTGGCGGAGAATTCTTTACACCACAAGAAGTATCTAATTTATTAACTAGACTTGCAGTTGCTGGTAAAACACAAGTAAATAAAGTATATGACCCAGCTTGTGGATCTGGTTCTTTATTACTTCAAGCTATCAAAGTATTAGGTAAAAATAACATTAAAAAGGGATTCTATGGACAAGAAAAGAATCCTACAACATATAACTTATGCAGAATTAATATGTTCTTACATGATATTGATTATGATAAATTTTCTATTGCATGTGAGGATACTTTAACTGATCCACAACACTGGGATGATGAACCTTTTGATGTAATAGTTTCTAACCCTCCATATTCAGTTAAGTGGGATGGTGATGATAATCCATTATTAATTAATGACCAAAGATTTGCTCCTGCTGGTGTATTAGCTCCTAAAGGTAAAGCAGACTTGGCTTTTGTAATGCATATGTTAAGTTGGTTATCAACTGATGGTGTTGCTTCAATTGTTTGCTTTCCAGGTATTTTATATAGAGGTGGAGCAGAACAAAAGATTAGAAAATATTTAGTAGATAACAACTTTGTAGATTGTATCATTCAATTACCAGATAACTTATTCTATGGTACATCAATTGCAACATGTATTATGGTATTGAAGAAAAATAGAAAAGATACTAATGTATTACTTATAGATGCAAGTAATGAGTTTGAAAAGGTTACAAATAATAACCAGTTAAAAGAACATCATATTCAAAAGATTGTTAATAAATTTATTAATAGAGAAAACTTAGAAGAAGATAAATATTTCTCTAAATTAGTTAAATATACAGATGTTAAAGATAATAACTATAACTTATCAGTATCAACATATGTAGAAAAAGAAGATACAAGAGAAGTTGTAGACATTAAAGTTTTAAATGAAGAAATAAAGAAAATTGTAGCAAGAGAAAATGAATTAAGACTTTCTATTGATGAAATCATTAAGGACATAGAAGGTGATTCAAATGAGTAAATTAGATGAATTAATTCAAAAGTTATGTCCCAATGGTGTTGAGTATAAATCGTTTTATAGTGTTTGCAAATATATAAGAGGCATAACATATAATAAGGCTAATGAAATTACTACAGATATAGGAATTAGAGTTTTAAGAGCTAATAATATCACATTATCTTCTAATTTATTGAATTTCGAAGATATGAAATTTGTTTCTAATGAAGTAAGAGTTAAGAAGGAACAATGGTTAAAAAAAGGCGATATTTTAATCTGTGCTGGAAGTGGTAGTAAAGAACACATTGGGAAAGTTGCTTATATATTTGATGACATTGATTATACGTTTGGTGGATTTATGGGTGTAATAAGAACTAACCAAAATGAATTTAATTCACGTTTCTTATTTCATATTCTCACAAGTGATTTGTTTAAAAAACATTTGCACAAGGTTTCTGGAGCCGCTAGTTCAACTATAAATAATATCAATAATGATACGTTTACAAATTTAAGAATACCAGTACCTCCGGTGGAGGTACAATGTGAAATTGTCCGAATATTGGACAGTTTCACAGAGCTTACAGCAGAGCTTACAGCAGAGCTTACAGCAGAGCTTACAGCTAGAAAACAACAGTATGAATATTATAGAGATTCTTTATTTGATTTTGATACTGATGAAGAAGTGGTTAAAGTTAGAGATGTTGTTTTATCTTTAAGCACAGGATTAAATCCGAGAAAAAACTTCAAATTAAATGAAGAAGGTGCAGATTGTTTATATGTAACAGGAAAAGAAATATATAATAATAGAATTAACATTTCAATAAGAACAGATAAGATAACAAAGAGTGCAGTTAATTTGATAAATAGAAGAGCAAAATTACAAGATAATGTTTTATTGTTCGCTAGTACAGGGTGCAGTACTGTTGGTAGGATGGCTGTTGTAGAACATTATGATGGAACATGGAATGTAAGTGAAACAATGTATTGTATTCAAACAAAGGAAAATACAAATTTAAAATATTTAATGTATTTTCTTTATTCAAGCATAGCAAAAAATCAATATGAGCCATTAATTTCTAAAGGTACTGTTCCACATTTGAAAGTTTCTGATTTGTTAAATCTTAATATACCTTTACCAACATTGGAAGAACAACAAAGAATAGTAGATGTTTTAGATAAATTTGATGCTTACTGTAATGACCTTACACAAGGCTTACCAGCAGAAATAGAATTAAGAAAACAACAATATGAGTATTATAGAGATAAATTATTATCTTTTAAAGAATTAAAGTAGTAAAGGGGTGATTTATATGCCATTCTTTAATATAATTGCTGAAACTAATGAAGCAACAGTTGTAACTGAATATAAACCTATTGAGTCTAATTCAGCTTTATATCAATCTGAGGCAGAATTAGAAAAAGAGTTTATTAAATTACTTCAAAATCAAGGATATGATTATATTAATATCCACAAAGAAGAAGATTTAATAGTAAATTTAAGAAAACAATTAGAGTTATTAAATAACATTACTTTTTCTGAAGATGAATGGGATAAATTATTCAAACAAAAGATTTGTAATCAAAACTATGGAATAGTTGAAAAAACAAGAATCATTCAAGAAGATTATAGAGTAGTTTTAGAAAGAGATAATGGAACAATTGTTAATATTGATTTAATTGATAAAACAAATGTTCACAACAATAGATTACAAGTTATTAATCAATATTCAGTTGAAACTGAAAGTAGAAAAAATAGATATGATGTAACAGTTTTAGTTAATGGTTTTCCATTAGTACACATTGAATTAAAAAGACGTGGTGTAGCTATTAGAGAAGCATTTAACCAAATCAATAGATATCAAAGAGATAGTTTTTGGGCTGGCTCAGGTCTATTTGAGTTTGTTCAAATATTTGTAATTTCTAATGGTACTAATACAAAGTATTATTCTAATAGTACAAGATTTAATCATATTAAAGATTCAAATAATAAAACTAATAAAGAAAAGACAAGTAATTCATTTGAATTTACTTCTTTTTGGGCTGATTCAAATAACAAGATTATTCCTGACTTAGTAGATTTTACTAAGACTTTCTTTTCAAAACACACTATTTTAAATATATTAACTAAGTATTGTGTATTTACATCTGAAAATATGTTGTTAGTAATGAGACCATATCAAATTGTAGCAACAGAAAGAATATTAAATAGAATTGAAATTGCTCATAACTATAAAAAATATGGTACTGTTGCAGGTGGTGGTTATATTTGGCATACAACTGGTTCTGGTAAAACACTAACTTCTTTTAAAACCGCTAGAATTGCTTCACAAATACCATATATAGATAAAGTATTGTTCGTTGTTGATAGAAAAGATTTAGATTATCAAACAATGAGAGAATATGATAGATTTGAAAAAGGTGCAGCTAACTCAAATAGATCAACTGCAATATTAAAGAAACAATTAGAAGATCCTAAAGCTAAGATTATTATTACTACAATTCAAAAGTTAGCTACTTTTATTAAGAAATATAAAGATGAAGAAGTTTACCAAAAAAGAGTAGTAATTATCTTTGATGAATGTCATAGATCACAATTTGGTGATATGCATATTGCTATTACTAAATCATTTAAGAAATATCATTTATTTGGTTTTACTGGTACACCGATATTTGCTGTTAACTCAGGTAGTGGTAAAAATGTAAACTTAAGAACTACTGAACAAGCTTTTGGTGATCAATTACATACTTATACTATAGTTGATGCTATTAATGATAAAAACGTACTTCCATTTAGAGTGGACTACATTAAAACTATGGATATAGAAGAAGATATAGAAGATAAAGAAGTATATGATATTGATAGAGAAAAAGTATATTTAGCTCCACAAAGAATTAATTTAGTGGCTAACTATATCTTAGATCACTTTAATCAAAAGACTTATAGAAATGAAAAGAGTTATAACTTCAATGTTATAACTAATGTAAATGAAGTTGTTTCAACTAAAGATAGAACTAAAGTTGAAGAAGTAAAAGAAAAATTAAGAGTAAGTGGATTTAACTCTATTTTTGCTGTATCTTCAATTGAAGCAGCCAAGTTATATTACAATGAATTTAAGAAATTATTTGCTGATAATCCATCTAGAAAACTTAAGATTGGTGTTATATATTCTTATGGTGCTAACGAAGAAGAAAGTGATGGAATTATAGATGAAGAATGTCCAGAAGATACTATTAATTTAGATCAATCTTCTAGAGATTTCTTAGAAGCAGCTATTAAAGATTACAATGAAATGTTCCGTACTAACTATGATACTTCAAGTGATAAATTCCAAAACTATTATAAAGATGTATCTTTAAGAATGAAGAACAAAGAATTAGATTTGTTAATAGTAGTTAATATGTTCTTAACAGGTTTTGACGCTACTACATTAAATACTTTATGGGTAGATAAAAATTTAAAAATGCATGGATTAATTCAAGCATATTCAAGAACAAATAGAATATTAAATTCTATTAAGACATTTGGTAATATTGTTTGCTTTAGAAACTTACAAAAGAAAACTGATGAAGCAATTGCCTTGTTTGGTGATAAAGAAGCTGGTGGAATTGTTCTACTAAAGAACTTTAAAGATTACTTCTATGGCTATACTGATAAGAAAGGTAATAAGAAACCTGGATATATTGATTTAATTAATGAACTAAAACTTAATTATCCTTTAGATGAGCCTAAAATTATTGGTGAACAAAATCAAAAAGATTTCATTGCTTTATTTGGTTCAATATTAAGAATGAGAAATATATTATCTTCATTTGATGAATTTGAAAGTAATGATTTATTAGAAGATAGAGACTTCCAAAATTATAGTGGTAGATACTTAGATTTAAGAGATGAATGGAAGAATAGAACGCAAGAAAATGAAATAGAAAATATTAATGATGATGTTGTTTTTGAAATTGAATTATTAAAGCAAATAGAAATTAATATTGATTATATTTTATTATTAGTTAAGAAGTATCATGACTCACATTGTAATGATAAAGAAATTTTAGTATCAATTCAAAACGCTATTGATTCAAGTCCAGAATTAAGAAGTAAGAAAAAGTTAATTGAAACTTTCGTTGCTGGAATCAATGACATAGATGATATTATTGCTGAATGGAGAAGTTTCGTAGCTGAAGAAAAAGAAAAAGAATTAAGAAGAATTATTGAAGAAGAAAACTTGAAAGAAGAAGAAACTAGAAAGTTTATTTCAGATTGTTTTGCTAGTGGTGAAGTAAAAGCTACTGGTACAGATATAAATAAAATACTTCCTCCTGTATCTAGATTTGGTGGAGGTAATAGAGGCTCTAAGAAACAAACTGTTCTTCAAAAGATTACATTGTTCTTTGAAAAGTTCTTTGGATTATAGTGGTTAAATTGTATGAGAAAATTATCAGGTTTGGTAGCTGGGATGGTTTTACTATTTCTTCTTTGCAGTGGTATTTTTGTGGATATTTTTAAGTTCTTTACTTGGTTATTTACATTACAATACATAACGCCAGATACATCCATTGCTGGAAGTATTATAGTGAAAATTTTAACTTTTGTTGTTTCATATGCATTTGTTGGATTAATATTTAATTTGCTTGGATTATTTGATAATAAAATAATGTCTGTTGTGTATGTTATTATTTCAACACTTGTAAGTTTTGTATTAGCATATATTGTAATGACGATTGAAACTTACTTATTAGAAATTGGTATTATTTTAGGAATAATATTTATCATTTTAATCTTAGCTTTTATAATTCTTAATAAGAAAAGAAAGCCTTAGACAAATTATGTCAAGGCTTTTTTATTGGACGAGTAATCTTAGTACTGAGGTCTTTTTTTATTTGTTTTTAAGTTTTGCTATTTTTTTCAACATTTAATATTAGCTAAATTATAATATGGTAGTTTTTAAATAAAATAATGATGTATAATTTAAGTATAGAAGAAAGGAGATTATAACTATGATGGATTTTAAAGAGTTATTAAAATGTGATGAATATAAGGTAAGCGTAAATTGTGGGTGAAGATAATTAAAAAGCGATATATTTTAGTGAATTAACACTAACTTATATCGCTATTTTTGTATCGTAAGTATTCAGGTAAATCTGAATTTATTGGAAGTAAATTTTCTAACTCACTTGTTT